>CADCAS010000003.1 GCA_902799465.1 uncultured Eubacteriales bacterium | reverse complement strand
GTGCGCTTTTCCTTTTTCTGCCCATGTCCTTACCTCCGTGATATTGTTATTCTATCACAGTTTTGAAGCTATTTACAGAAAAAAGTGAAAAGGCTCCCGGACACCCCTACAGAATGCGCGGCAGCCGCTATTCCTGTTCCCTGTTTCCTGTTCCCTGTTCCCCGTTCCCTGTTCCCTGTTCCCTGTTCCCTGTTCCCCGTTCCCTGTTCCCTGTTCCCCGTTCCCTGTTCCCTGTTCCTATACGTTGAGATTGGAGAGCCAAACGGCCGCTGCGCCGTTTGGCTCTCCTTTTTTATCTCAGCGGCGCGACCCGCAGGCGTCCGCCGTCGTATTCGGCGCGGTAGAGGCCGATGAGGTTGCCGGTGTTGAAGCCGGCCAGGGCCTGGCGCACGTCGGCGGCGCGGCTCAACGGAAAGCGCACGGACAGCCCGCAGCCCATGGCGATGTCCCGGGGGGTGGAGATGACCTCCACCGGCACGCCGCGTCGGCGCAGCGCGGCCTCGAACCACAGCACCTGCTGGCGCGAGCGAAAGGCCGCCACGCCGAAAGCATCCCGCATGCTCATTCCTCCTTTTCAACGATTCCCGCGCGGCGGTTCTGTCCGCCCCGTCGACGCGAGTATTATATTTTACGCGAATCCGCTCCGAAGCGTGAAGGAGGTACGTGATATGTCCGTCTATCTGGATCATGCCGCCACCAGCGACCCCAAGCCGGAGGCCGTGCTGCGGGCCGTGACCGCGGCGATGACCGAATACAACGCCAACCCCGGCCGCGGCGGTCATCCCCGCGCGGTGGCGGCGGCGCGGCAGGTGCTGGCCACCCGCACCGCCCTGGCGAAGCTCATCGGCGCGCCCGACGCCATGTCGGTGGTCTTCGCCTTCAACTGCACCGACGCGCTGAATCTGGCCATCAAGGGGAGCCTCCGGGTGGGCGACCACGTGGTGGCCACGCGGCTGGAGCACAATTCCGTACTGCGCCCGCTTTGCGGCCTGGCGGCGCGGGGGCGCATCCGGCTGACGCTGGTGGACCCGCGCCCGGACGGCTTCGTGGACCCGGAGGATGTTGCCGCGGCCATGAACGGCAGCACGGCGCTGGTCGTCTGCACCCACGCCTCCAACGTCACCGGCGCGATCCAGCCTGTCGCCGCCATCGGACAGCTGGCAAAGTCCCGGGGCGTGCGCTTCCTCATCGACGGGGCCCAGGCGCTGGGCGGCATGCCGGTGGACGTGGGCGCGCTGGGCTGCGACCTGTACGCCTTCCCCGGCCACAAATCCCTGCTGGGACCCCAGGGCACCGGCGGGCTGTACATCCGCCCGGGGATCACGCTCGGCACCCTGCGGGAGGGCGGCACCGGCTCGGCCTCCGACAGCCTCATCCAGCCCATGGAGCGCCCGGAGCGCTACGAGGCCGGGACCGTGAACCTCCCCGGCATCGCGGGGCTGGGCGCGGGAGTGGAATACGTGGCCCCGCGTCTGTCCCAGATCATGATGCGGGAGCGCGAGCTGACCTCCGCCCTGATGGAGGGACTCTCCGCCATCCCCGGGATCGTCGTCTACTCCCCCGCCGAGGAGGCCGCCCGGGCGGGGATCGTGGCATTCAATCTGGGCGACCTCCCCTCCGCGCAGGCGGCGGACGCCCTGGCCCGGAAGGGCTACGCCGTGCGCGGCAGCCTGCACTGCGCCCCCGGCGCGCACCGCTTCCTCGGCACCCTTACCCGAGGCGCCGTCCGCGCCAGCGTCGGCCCCTCCACGACCTTCGAGGAGATCGAGGGCTTCATGGATGCCGTGCGGCAGCTGACCCATTGAAAAACACCCGACAGGCGCATGTCCTGTCAGGTGTCAGAAGGCAGTTGTACGGTCCTAAATACAATTAGGAATTGGGAATTAGGAATTAGGAATTAGGAATTAGGAATTAAATAGTGGCTGCCGCGTTTACCGCATAGGCTACCAGGCCATTCAATTCCTAATTCCTCATTCTTAATTCCTAATTGTATCTATTCAGTTCTGCTGTGATAAGTGGAGATTGTCCGAGGCAACTGGGAACGACCTCTCAGTCACCGACTTCGTCGGCGACAGCTCGGCTCCCCTTCCAGGGGAGCTGTCAGCCGTTAGGCTGACTGAGAGGTCGTCCCCCGCAGCCTGCCAAATCTCTGTTTGTCACAGGACTGAACAGTTACTCCTAATTCAATAAATCCAAATCTATCCCATCAGGACTGCATCATTTCGTCCCGTTCAACCCTCACCCCTGCGCTGTCGCTTGGACTTGAAGTAGTGCTCCAGGATGGGCACGAACAGGAAGCAGACGATGCCCGCGGTGAAGCCGCCGTTGTAGAGGTTGAAGCCGCCGTGGATGGCGGGGACGCTGGTGACCAGGCAGTAGTGGAGCATGCCGGCCACGATGCCCGCCACGATGCCGTACTCGCCGGAGATGGGCGCGAGGCCGCTGGCGAAGCACAGGCCCACCACGATGGCCTGGGCGTTGACGGCGAAGGCGGTGACGCCCGCCCTGTTCAGCAGGCCCATGATGACATAGCCGATCATGATCGGGAACACGTTCAGCGGGGTCGCGCCGTTGCAGCAGCAGCACAGCATGCAGAAGATCGCGCCCATGGTGGGGCCGGTGAACTTCGCGCCGATGAGGTTGTAGTACAGCACGATGAACAGGCCGTAGATGCCCACGTTCATGATGTTCGCGCCGGTGGAGTACTTGGCGGTGAAGTCGCTCTTGTACCCGGAATCGGTGAACAGCTTGCCGTAGTCCTTCGCGCCGCCCAGCATGACGCCGAAGACCACGCACAGGCCGAAGGTGACGATGCAGAAGATGTTCACGAACATCCAGTTGCCGTCGCCCAGGTCGGCGGTGATGGGCGGGGCCTCGACACCCGCGGTCTTGTACAGCACCGCGTAGATCAAAAAGCACAGAAAGCCCGCCGCAGGACCGGCGTTGTACAGGTCATAGCCCTTGTGGAACCCCGGGGAATGGGCGCACAGCGCGGGCATGGCGCAGCCGAACACCACGCCGACGATCAGCGCCAGCAGAACGCCCACAAAGGTCAGGTGCGGGGTGTCGCCCACCACGGGATAGTAGAACAGCACATGGGTGATCAGCGGTGCGATGGCCGTGGAGAACATGAAGAAGTTCAGATTCTTGCCGAAGGGCTGCTTCTTGATCAGCGAGTACACCGCCACGCCCAGCATCAGCGGGATGATGTTTAAGAGGTTCATGCCGTAGGAGGCGAACCCGACGGTCAGGAAATAGGCCAGCACCGTGCCGCCGGTGATCTTCGCCCCGGGCAGGAACATCAGCGCGCAGCACACCGCGCTCAGCAGAAAGTAGTTCAGCAGCGAACCGGAGATGCTACCCAGCTCCGGCTTGAAGTAGTCCTTGGTCAGCTGCGCCGGCAGGGTGCAGATGCGGCCGAAGCCGGTGAAGATCTCCGGCAGGTCGGGGGCCAGCACCGCCCCGATCAGGAAGGCCAGGCTGAACAGGCACATCAACGCCCGCAGGACCTTGCCCGTTTCCATCTTGCGTATCGCTTCCATGGTATACACTCCCCCTTGGGTCTACAGATGGCAAAGCCGCCCGCCTGGACTGTCGACGGGCGGCTATTTTGCGGTATGGGTTTATGCGTTTTTGCGCTCCGCGGCCTCGACCACGTGGCCGATGAGCACGGAGGTGGTGACGGAGCCCACGCCGCCGGGAACCGGGGTGATGGCGTCCACGATGGGCTCGACCTCCTCAAACACGGCGTCGCCCGCGATGGCGCCCTTGCCGCCCTTGGAGTTGATCTTCTCGGGGTCCCAGTTGATGGAGACGTCGATGACGATCTGGCCGGGCTTCACGTAATCCTTGGTCAGGCTCTTCAGCACGCCGGCGGAGGACACCAGGATGTCCGCCTCGCGGGCCTCCTTAGGCACGTCCACGGTGCGGGTGTGGCACACGGTGACGGTGGCGTTCTTGCCCATCAGCATCATGGCGGCGGGCTTGCCCACCACCAGGCTGCGGCCGATCACGACGGCCTTCTTGCCCTTGCAGTCGATGCCGTAGTAGTCCAGGATCTCCATGCACGCCTGGGGGGTGCAGGGCGGGAAGCCCAGGTCCTTGCGGCCCTCGAACACGCCCGCGTTGCTCAGGTCGGTCATGCAGTCCACGTCCTTGGCGGGATCGAGGGTGTTGCAGATCTCGTCCTGGTCCGCCTTGAGGTGCTTGGGCAGGGGCCGGAACATCAGCACGCCGTGGATGGAATCATCGGCGTTGATGGCCTTGATCTGGTC
Source organism: uncultured Eubacteriales bacterium (assembly GCA_902799465.1). Lineage (GTDB taxonomy): Bacteria > Bacillota > Clostridia > Christensenellales > Aristaeellaceae > UBA2862. The sequence goes on along the minus strand of CADCAS010000003.1, from coordinate 61,292 downwards.
GATCAGGGCTTCCTTGGTCACGTCCTCGGGCAGCACGAACTTCTCGACCTCCACGCCGATCAGCTCCGCGCGGGCCGTCGCGCCCTTCTCATAGGACAGGTCCGACGGGTTCTCGCCGCAGCGCACAATGCCCAGCTTCGGGGTCACGCCCTTTTCCTTCAGCGCCGCCACCCGCGCCTGGAGCTTTGCGTTCAGCGCGGCGGTGACTTCCTTGCCCAGTAAAAGCTTTGCCATATATTATACCTCCGTAGAGGGAACAGGGAACAGGGAACAGGGAACAGGAATGGCGATTCGAGTCCCCCGCAGGCCTGTTCAGCCATTCCGAAAGTTCAGAAGAAATTCTTGCGCACGCCCGCGAAGATCTCGTCCGCCATGGCGCAGTACCTGTCGAGCATGCCGTTGGCCTTTTGATTCAGCGCCTCGGCGGCCTCGCGGTTCTTTAGGGACTTGGTGTTGATGAACACGTTCAGGGACGCCGACTGGAGCGCCGCCTTGCAGCACACCGCGCCGCAGCCCGCGTCGGACACCGCCAGGCGGGAGCCCTTGGCGGCGAACACCGCGATGGCCTCGATGGCCTCGCAGCACAGCTCCATGATGCGCATGGGCACCTTGCAGGCCACGAGGGTGGCCTCCTCCAGCACCTTGTCGCGGTTGGGATCGTCCTTGGGGATGCCGTAGGCCCTGGCCAGCGGCTCGAAGCCCTCGGCGTCGGCGGGCACCTGGTCCAGAAGCTGCCTCTGCAAATCGTCGCACCTGGCCTTGAGGGCGATGATCTCGGCCTCCACGTCGGCATACTTTTTCTTGCCCACGGTCAGGCTGCCCACCATATTGCCCAGCGCCGTGCCGATGGCGCCCACCAGCGCCGCCGCGCCGCCGCCGCCCGGGACGGGGGCGTTGGAGGCCAGGACCTCCACAAATTCACGGCAAGAATTCTGAGTGAAATCAACTGCCATTTGCTTATCTCCTTTACTGGAAATATGGGTGACATTGCTGCCACCCATATCCTTTTATATGATGTCGATCAGAACAGGCCGCTGACCTTGCCGGTCTCGGTGTCCACATCCACGCGGCGATAAGCCGGGTCGGAGGCGGTGCCGGGCATCATGGAGATGGTGCCGGCCATGGGGCACAGGAACTTGGCTCCGCCGTACTCCAGGATGTCGCGGATGGGCAGACGCCAGCCCTTCGGCACGCCCTTGAGGGTCGGGTCGTGGGACAGGGACAGATGGGTCTTGACCATCATGGTGCAGTAGTCGGCGTACTTGGGATCGCTCTCGAAGCGCTTGGCCTTCTCGATGGCCAGGGGCGCCCAATCGACGCCGTCCGCGCCGTAGACTTCCTTGGCGATCAGCTCGACGCGCTGCCGCAGCGGCATATCCAGGTCATACAGGAACTTGATCTCGGGCTTCTGCTCGCAGGCCTCGACGACCACCTGGGCCAGCTCCACGGCGCCTTCGCCGCCGTAGCGCCAGTGGTTGGACTGGGCGCAGCGCACGCCGCGCTCGGCGCACAGGCGCTTGACCAGCTTGATCTCGTTGTCGGTGTCGGTGTAGAACTGGTTGATGCACACCACGGGCACGATGCCAGACTTCAGCACGGTGTTGACGTGATGGAACAGGTTCTCGCAGCCCTTCTCGACCAGCTCGAGGTTCTCCTCGGTGTACTCCACGGGCAGGGGACGGCCGGGAGAGACCTTGGGTCCGCCGCCGTGCATCTTCAGAGCACGGATGGTGGCGACGATGACGGAGACGTTCGGGGTCAGGCCGGACAGGCGGGTCTTGACGTTCCAGAACTTCTCAAAGCCGATGTCCGCGGCGAAGCCGGACTCGGTGACGTGATAGTCGAACAGCTTCAGCGCCAGCCTGTCGGCGATGACGGAGGACTGGCCGATGGCGATGTTGGCGAAGGGGCCGGCGTGGATCAGCACGGGCTGATGCTCGACGGTGTAGCACATGGTGGGGTTGATGGTGTTGCGCATCCACGCGGTCATCGCGCCGGCAACCTCCAGATCCTCGCAGGTCACGGGCTCGCCGGAGCGGCTGTAGGCCACCACGATCTTGCCGATGCGCTCGCGCAGGTCCTTAAGATCCCTGGCCACGGCCAGGATCGCCATCAGCTCGGAACCCACGGCGATGCCGAACTTGGACTCCATCAGATAGCCGTCCTTGTTGCCGCCGATGCCCATGATGATGTTGCGAAGACCCTGGGCGCAGAAGTCCAGCACCCAGCCCATCTCGATGCGCTTGGGGTCGATGTCCAGGCGACGGCCCATGTTGTGCTTGGCCATCTCCTCGTCGGTGTAGTTGCGCTCATGCTGCATGCGGGCGTTCAGCGCCACCATGGCCAGGTTGTGGGCGTTCATGATGTCGTTGATGTCGCCGGTCAGGCCGAGGGAGAACTCGGTCATGGGCATCAGCAGGGCGTTGCCGCCGCCGGCCGCGGTGCCTTTGACGTTCATGGTGGGGCCGCCGGAGGGCTGACGCAGCGCGCCGCCGACGTTCTTGCCGATCTTCGCCAGGCCCTCGATCAGGCCCAGAGAGACGGTGGATTTGCCCTCGCCCAGGGGGGTGGGGGTGATGGCGGTGACTTCGATGAACTTGCCGTCGGGCTTGTCCTTCAGGCGGTTCATGATCTTGATGAAGTCGAGCTTCGGGGTCTTGCCGTAGGGGATGATCTCCTCGGGCAGCAGGCCCAGCTTCTCACGGAAATAGTCCACGGGAGGCAGCCGCTTCTCAGCATCCTCCGCGATTTGCCAATCCTTGTAGATGGTCGGATCAAGCATGATATATCTCCTCCTGCATTATATTCACCGCCGCCGCAGACTCAAGCTTACTCGTCGACAGCGCCGTTGACCAGAAAACAGTATATCATCATTATTCAAATCTGTCAATAAATAATATGGAAATTATGACATAAAATGTGACCGCACGGTTACCATCACTCTTCATATTGGGATTTGACGGGGAGAATTAGGAATTGGGAATTAGGAATTAGGAATTGGGAATTAGGAATTGGGAATTAGGAATTGGGAATTAGGAATTGGGAATTAGGAATGAATAGCAGCTGCCGCGCGTTGTAGGAACGGTCAATGGCTACCCGCCGTATATCGAAACAATACGTATTGCCTGGCGGGCGGCGTATCGTCACCCCTGCGCAGCCGAACCATTTATAATTCCTAATTCCTCATTCCTAATTCTTCATTATCTCCGTCAAATCCCAGCTTATCGCATTAGCTGAATGGTAACACCGCACGCATCGTATAAAACCCGCATACGCGCGGGGTATGCGGGATAAGCTATCAATAGTTCTTGACGCGCTGGTTGTATTCGTGGACCAGGGCGACCATGCCGTCGAACAGGGCCTTGTTCTCCTTGCCCACGTCCACGGAGCTGTTGAGCACCTCCGCGTCCAGGGAATCCTGCAACAGGTAATTGGGCGCTGTGCCCAGGGCGTTGCACAGGTTCACCAGCGTTCCGATGCTGAATTTCTTCTCGCCGCGCTCGATGTGTCCCACGAAGGAACAGGAGATGCCGGACTTCTCCGCCAGATCCTCCTGGGTCATGCCGCGCTCCGTGCGCTGCTGCCTGACCCTGCGTCCCAATTCGGCGTAATTCATGTGCGTCCTCCTCTCAAGGCAGGTCCCCCGGCGCGCGCCGACGGCCTGTATTCATCATTCCATAACGCTTACAAGTTTATCCCCAACCCGGCCAATTTTGAATTATCCATTTGTAGTTTATAGTGTCTATTAGTAGTTGATTTTGTGTATAAAACTGTTATAATATTGTGTATGAAATCACAAAAACGAACCTCCACGCCCCTTCGTTGGCCGAAGGCGCTGGCGATACAGCTGGCTGTGGCGCTGATTGCCGCGGCGGCGACGGCGCTGTGCCAGGGCCTGGGACCCGTCGTCGGCGCGCTGACCCTCTGGGTTATGATGCCCCTGGCGGGGGCCTGGTCGGCCTTTCGCGCCGTGCGCCGGGGGCTGTTGAACTACGCCGCGTGGCTGCCGCCGCCGGTGTGCCTGTACCTCGCGAACCGGGCCGTCTGGGGCTACGCCCCGCCGGCGGGCGCGGCGCTCGTGTGCGCCCTCGTCTCCCTCGTCGGCGCGGCGGCGGGCGAGGTCTACAATCAGACAAAGCATAGAAAGTAGGCGAAAGCATGGAAAAAGACCTGATCCTGACCTGCGACACGGGCACCACCGGCTGTAAATGCACCATCTTCACGCCGAAGGGCGAAGCGCTGTGCTCGGTGCGGCGGGACTATTCCACCCAATACCCCCATCCCAACTGGGCGGAGCAGGACCCGGAGGTCATCCTGCGGGCCATGTACGACGGCATCCGCGAGCTGCTCAAGCAGGTCAGCGCCACGCGCATCGCCTGCATCGGCCTGTCGGGCACCATGGACGGCTGCATCCCCGTGGACGCCGCGGGCAAGGCGCTGTACCCCAACATCATCCACTCCGACGGCCGCAGCGAGAAGCAGGTGGAGGAGATCCTCCGTCATATCAGCTTCGAGGAATTCTATAAGATGACCGGCAACCGGCCCGACACCCACTACACCCTGCCGAAGATCCTGTGGCTCAAGGAAAACAAGCCCGAGGTGTACCGCCGCGCCCGCTGGTATCTGAACATCAAGGACTACCTGTACGGCAGTCTCACGGGCCGCTGGGGCTACACCGACTATTCCGACGCCTCGCTGACCAGCGCCCTGGACATCAACAAGCGCGCCTGGGCGGACGCGCTCTTGCAGGAGCTGGACGTGGACCCCGCCACCATGCCCACGCTTTTGAAGGGGCACGACGTGCGGGGCAAGATCACCCGCGAGGTCTACCGCCAGACCGGGCTGATCACCGGCACCCCGGTGGCCATAGGCGGCGGCGATGGCGCCTGCGCCACCCGCGGCGCGGGCGTGGCCCAGGCGGGCAGCGCCTACACCAACATGGGCTCCAGCGCCTGGGTGTGCCAGCTCAGCGACCACCCGCTGCTGGACCCCAAGGCCCGCATCTTCAACTGGGTCGACATGAACGGCGAGGACTACCACGTCTGCGGCACGGTGCAGTGCTCCGGGTCCGCCTTCGACTGGGGCATCCGGACGCTGCTGGGCGGGGGCGACCAGTGGTCCGACGTGTCGCTGGTGGAGAACCTGGCCCGGCAGGTCGGCCCCGGCGCGGAGGGCGTGCTCTTCCTGCCCACGCTGATGGGCTGGCGCACCCCCTATTGGGACGCCAACACCAAGGGCTGTCTGATGGGCTTCTCGCTGTACCACGGCCAGCGGCACATCGCACGGGCGCTGTACGAGGGCGTGGCCTTCGCGCTGAACAGCTGCCTGGAGGTCATGGTGGAGTGCGGCGCGCCCGCCCACAGCATGATGCTCATCGGCGGCGGCGCGCGCAGCGGACTGTGGCCGGACATGCTGGCCTCCATCTACGGGGTGACCATCCAGGTGCACCGCAACCCCGACGAGGCCACCTCCCTGGGCGCGGCCATCGCGGCAGGCGTGGGCGTGGGTCTGTTCAGCGACTACACCGACGCCGCCAGCATGGTCACCACCCGCTCCACCCACCCGGTCAACCCCCAGTGGCAGGCCGTCTACCGCCAGGTCTACCCCATCTACGCCGACATCTACGAGCGCCTGCGCCCGCTGAACGACCGCATCGCGGCACTGGATTTTAACGCATGAGCGAACAGACTGCCCAGGCCCTTCGCGCCTGGTTCAAGCGGGCCGAGCCCCTCTATCCCGAGCTGTTCAACACCGCCTACGCCATCTGCGGCAGCTACGCCCTGGCAGAGAGCGCCCTGCGCGGGGCGCTGGTGGACGCCTGGGCCGACCGCGCAGAGGGCGGCATGGGCTTCAAGGAGAAGCTGCGGGGCGCGGTCCGGGAGGAGGCGCTGCGGCTGCTCAAGGAGGATGGCGGCAGCGCCGAGATCGACTGGCCGGGCTTCGACGCCGACCTGTCCGACGACCCCGCCATCCGCCAGGCCGCCCGGGAGGACGCGGAGACCCAGCGGGCGCTTATGCTGCGCCACGGCGTGGGACTCTCCCCCGGGCGCATCTCCGTGATCACCGGCATGTCCGTCGGCATGATCCGCAGCGCGCTGAACCGCTATCTGAACCGGGTGCGCCGCGCCCTGCCCGGCGGACAGCGCGGTCGCGCCGAGGCCCACATCCACCGCGCCATGACCCTGCAGCTGGCCGCGCGCCAGGGTGTTCCCCCGCCCGCCGCCGTCTACCGCGCCTTCGAGGCCGAGGCCTCCGGGCTCCAGCCCCCCGCCCATCGCCTCTCCCAGGTGATCTACCGCGTGCTGGTGCTGGTGATGGCCCTGGTCTGCGCCGCCCTGTTCTGGCTCTTCGCCGTGCTGGTCCAGCCTCCCGCGATGCAGGGACAGGGACAGGCGGTGACCGTCCAGGCGCCAGAGCAGTGAAATCAGGGAAAAGGGAAAAGGAGAAGCCGCTGCCCCGCTCACGCATGTGAACGGACAGCGGCTTTTTATGGTGTATACCGGCAACTATTCAATTGCCCCGGGATGACTCCCTCAGTCTGGCCTATCGGCCAGCCAGCTCCCTCGGAGAGGGAGCCTGAACGTGGCCTATTAGAGCGGATGCCGTTTTTCAGCAGCCAAAAGCCTCCCTCTTTGAGGGAGGTGGCCCGCGAAGCGGGTCGGAAGGAGTCCACGACTGAACTGTTACACCGGAACAATACGTATTTCCGGCGGACGGCGCATCGCCGCCCCTATGCAACCGGTCTATCCCTTTTCCCTTTTCCCTAAAGCAAAGGCCCCGCCGCTTTCGCGGTAGGGCCTTTGCTTTTACCCCCTGTGCGGCTGGAGTGCGGATTCCACGTCGGGGATCTCCGCCTGCTCCATCAGCAGCGGGGTGCCATTGTCGTCCATGGTGGCGAACTTGTAGGTCTGGGGGAACTTCAGCTCGATGGTCGTGGTCTCGCCGGAATTGCGGAAGGTGACCAGCATGCCGCTGATCAGGCTCCCGGTGTAGTCGCCGATGTCGTATTCGTCGGTATCGGCCCGGTAGAACTCCACGGTCTTGGCCTCGGTGTCGATCAGCCAATACTGGCTGCCCTCATTGGAGCGGCGGGTGTAGGCGTACAGCAGGGCCTCGTCCTCCTCGGGCTCAGCCTCTGCGGGCTCGGCGGTCTCCGCCTCCTCGGCGTCGTCCTCCGCGTCGGCCTCGTCCTCGATCTCATCCTCCGCTTCTTCCTCTTCATCGCCGGTGGAAGGGACCTTCATGACGATGGTGTACAGGCCGCTCGTGTCGGGCATGAACCTGGCGAAGCTGTCGCCGTTCTCGTCCTCGTAGACGTAGTCGGGGTCCATGGTGCGGATGGCGTCCTCGTCGGTCAGCTTTTCATCGTTGGACACGATCAGGGTCTGGGCCGTGGGGGGCAGGGCGTCGGGGTCGAGCACGGGGGTATCCTCTTCGGTCTCCTCCTCGTCCGCGTCCCCGATCATCTCCTCGTCCTCGGTCATCTCCTCGTCGGTCTCCGATTCTTCGTCGTCCTCGGTTTCCTCTTCCTCTTCTTCCTCTTCCTCGCTGTAGAACTTCCCGGTCTCCGCGTCGTAGTCGTCGGGGGTCGTGAAGAGCTCGTTGATCCGCAGCTCCACGCTGGGGAACACCTCGAGCATGCTGTAGAAGTTGGGCAGAGGCTTCCGGGGCTCCCCGGGGCCGCCCACGGGGGGCTCCACGACGCTGGCGGTATCGGCGGAATTGCCGGTCCGGGTCAGGTAGGCCTCGAGCTCGCCGTCCACGGCGCTCAGGTCCACGCGGTACATGGGCACCAGGGAGGCGCGGTTCTTCAGCGCGGTCTTCTCCCGCTCGGTGAGGGCGTCCCGCTCCACCTGGTCGATGGTGAACACGTAATTCTTCACCTGGGCCACGGGCGGCGCGATGCTCTTGTCGCCGGCCTCCTTCGCCTCTTCCTCGTCCTCCTCCGCGTCCTCATCCGCGTCGTCAGACTCTTCTTCTTCGGTCTCCTCGTCCTCCCAATGCTCCTCCTCGTCGGCGTAGGCGCTTTCCTGCTGCGCTTCCTCATCCAGGAAGCGGGTCAGGTCGACCTCGTCCGTCAGCTCGGCCAGCGGCACGCGCATGCTCACGTTTTCGATCTGATAGACCAGATTCACGATGTGGTTCAGCTTGAGGAGGGAGATCTGTATGGGCGTCAGCCGCAGGTGCACCAGCTCGTAGCGTTCGCGGCCCTCGTCCAGCTCATCGGTCATGGAGATCACGTTGCCCTCGGGGTCCATCATGGCCCTGGGCTGGATGACCAGATCCTGATACGGCAGGGGCTCGCCATCCTCGCCCAGCTCCTCGGGCAGATACTCATGCGCGGGATCGGGCGTGTAATCGGAATCGAGGTATTCCTGGTCGAAGGGACGGGTATAGTTGTCCTCGCCAAACAGGATGTAACCTGTCGGGACCTCCTTATCGCCTACGGATAGCATCAGGAAGCCCTCCTCGTTGGTGGGATACTCGATCTCCTCGTCCTCCTCCTCGTCGTCATCGTCGGAGCTGCCGCCGGAATGTCCGCCGGAGGAGGAGCCCTTCTTGATCTTGAAGGTCACGGAACGGGTGCCGGTGTAGTTGCCGTCGTAAGCGCCGGTCTTTTCGTCCTTGTGGGCGGTGATGATGGCGGTGCCGGTGCCCACCTTCTTGTTGTTCTCGAAGGTGACGGTGTAGTCGTCATCCTCCTCGAGGGTGATGGTGCCGTACTTGACGGTGATCTCAGGCTCCACCTCGTCGTCGTCCAGGGTGTACTCGGTCTTGTCCAGGGTCACGGTGACGTCGGTGGCGGTGAGGGGCTTCTGGGTGATGGTGAATACCTCTTCGCTCTCCAGCTCCTCGGGCATCTCATAGTAGGCGGCGGCCTTGAGGGTGCCCAGGGTGTATTCATACTTCCCGGCGTCCTCGCCGTCCTCCTCGCCCGCGCCCTCGCGGCTTAAGCTGCCGGTGATGGTGTCGCCCTCCAGCAGGCCGCGCACGGTGCCCTTGAAGTGGGTGGGATCCTTCGTGCCGTACACCTTGCTCTGCCCCTTGGCGGGGATGATGGTCAGCGGGCGCGGCAGGATGGTGCCCTCGACGGTGATGGGCTCCACGGTGTAGTTGTACTGGGTGGAGGACTGGCTCAGCTCGAAGCTGATCTTGACCTGCTTCTCCTCTCCCACCGCTGCGGTGTCGAAGGCGGCCTTGACGGCGGTGATCTTCACGGTGTCGCCGTCGGCCACGTTCTCGAGGGTGAACCAGGACGGCTTCATGTTGACGGCGGTGGTCTTGTCGTAGAGCTTGGAAGGCTCGTAGCCGCTGATGAGCTCCACGGTCAGCGCGCGCTTGGACTTGTCCTTGTCCACGATGCGGAACTTCATGTCCTTCGCGCCGTTGAAGTTGCCCTTGCCGGTGATGGTCATGGTGGCGGTGCCGGCCTTGGTGTTGTTGGCGTAGGTGACGGTGTAGTCGCGGCCCTCGGCCAGGGTCTTGCTGCCGTAGGTCAGGGTGACCTCGGGCTTGACGGCGGAGCCGGTGTGCTTCTGGTCGGCGATGGAGGCGGGATTGACGGTGGCCTCGGTGATGTTGCGGGCCGTGATGGCGCCCTTGTCCAGGGTCAGGTCCGCGAGGGTGTAGTCGTAGACGGAATCGCTCTGCTTGAGGGTGAACTTCACGGTGATGGGCCTGGTCTCGCCCACATCGGCGCTGTCATAGCTGGCTGTGATGGCGGTCAGCTCCACGGTGTCGCCCTCGGCCACCTTGGCGGTGTCCAGGGTGAAGTCCGTCAGCGTCAGCGGCGCGGCGGAGGAGCCGTCGTAGACCTTGCTCAGCTTCACGCCGTCCTTGAGCTTCACGGCCAGCGCGCGCTTTTCCTTTTCGGCCAGGATCTTAAAGGTCTTTTCCACGGTGCCGGTGTAGCCGCCGATGCCCTTGACGGTGACCTTCGCGGTGCCGACCTTGACGTTGTCGGCGTACTCCACGGAGTAGTCCACGCCCTCCTCCAGGGCCTTGCTCCCGCGCTTCACAGTGATCTCGGGCTCCAGCTCCTCGCCGGTGTGGAGCATGTCGGCGATGTCCTGCACGGCGATGTCCGCGTCGGAGATGTCCTTGGCGGTGATGCTGCCCTCGTAGGTCACGCTGGCCAGCTTGTAGTTGTAGTTCTCGGAATCCTGGTTCAGCGTAAACTGCACGGTGACCTTGCGGTCCGCGCCCACGTCGGGCTTGTCATAGGTGGCGGTGATCCTGGCGATGCTCACCTTGCCCGCGTCCTCTTCGGCCACGTTCTGGAGGGTGAAATCCGCCGCGGTCAGGGTGGTCTCCCCCAGCCCGCCGTCGTAGGCCTTGGTCAGGGGCAGCAGGCCGTCCCGGAGGGTCACGGTCAGCTGGCGCTCGGTCTTGCCGAAGGCCTCGCCGCAGATGTCGCAGACGCCGTCGATGTCCAGATCGGTGTGGGTGGTGACGTAGTTCGCGATGCTGCCGTCCAGCGTGCTCTCGGAGTAGCAGCCGTAGACGGTGCCGTTGTTGTTGAAGGTGCCGCCCACGGTGATGTTGTTCAGGTTGACGAGCTTCCTGCCCTCGTTGAGCGTCAGTATGCCGAAGGGCTGGACGTCGATGGTATTGAAGTTGTCGCTGATCTCCACGGTGAAGTCGGTGTCCACGGTCAGATTGCCGTAGGCATTGACCTTGAGGGAGCTGATCGCGCGGGGCAGCTTCACGGTGTCGTCGCCGCGCTTGTAGGTGTCGGGCGCGGTGAGGGTGGTGGCGTCGTAGACGGCGAGGGTCAGGGCCAGCTCGTCCAGCACCGCCTCGTCGAACAGATTGCTGCCGACCCCGGTCAGCGAATCGGGCAGTTCGGCCCAGCGCAGGCCGGTGCAGCCGTCAAACACGCCGCTGCCCATGCGCTCGACGCCGCCGGGCACCTGAACGTCCAGCAGCTCGTCATGGCCGGCGAAGGCGTAATCCGCGATGGCGGTCACCTGCGCGTCGCCGATGTAATCGGGCACATGCAGCGTGTCGCCGGATTTCTTCCAGCCGGTGACGGTGACCGTCATGCCGTCGGGATTCACGGAGAAGGTAAAGTCCTCGCTGGTGATCACGGACAGCAGGATCACCGGCAGGTCCACGGTGGACTCCAGCAGGTAGTCCACATCGGTGTCAAACCCGGCGTAGAAGTAGAAGTCGCCCTCGTCCTCCTCGTCGTATTCGTCGCAGACCCACGCGATGGGGACGCGCTTCTCGGTGGTGTCGTAGCCCTCCAGGGTGATGGTGGCCGTCACCGGGAAGCCCAGGATGTCGGCGCACTCCGCGTCGGTGGGCGCGGGCTTTTCCGACACCACATAGGTGTCCTCGCCGTCGATCTGGATGTCGCTGACGTAGAGCACGTACACCGACACATAGGGCATTTCAAACTCGTCGTCGTCCAGGGCGTACTTCGCGCCCTTGCCCAGCTCGGCGGTGAAGATGAACTCGCCGTAATCCTCCTCGGCGTAGGTGTCCTCGTCGGTGGTCCAGGTGACGGGCACCTCCTCCCGCTCGCCGTTGGACAGCAGCGCGGTGAGGGTGGCGGGCAAACTGGCGCGCGCCTCGGCCAGGGAGGGCTTGGAGCTCAACTCATAATAGGGCTTCTCCGGCTCCTCGAAATCGTAGATGACCAGCTCCTCCTGGATGCCGGTGCCGGAATCGGGCGCGGTGGCGGCCTCCGCGGCCGCGAAATACTCGGCGAGTATCGCGTCGCCGTCCTCAGCCTCGGCCTCCATTTCCGGCTCCTCCGGCTCCCCGGTGTCGTCGCCGGCCAGTTCAAACTCGATCTCCTCCACCGCCGCCTGGGCCTCCTCGGCCAGGGCAATGGCGGAGAACATCGGCACGACCATCGCCGCGACGATCAGCAGTGAAAGCCAGCTGAAAACCGTCCTGCGCTTGCGTTGATTGCCTCTCATGAATGTTTCCTCCCCGAAACGAACTTGGTTTCGCGCTCGGTCCTGTGGTTTCGATATCCGAAGCCGGCGCGCGGCCGGCTCCGGGTCATTGGTTTATCAGTGCCGCTTGGTGCTCATGATCGACTCCACGCTGGCCACGTCATCCTCCTCCATCAGCAGCTCCGACCCGTTGTCGTCCATCAGGGCGAACTTGTAGGTCTGCTGGAACTTCAGCTTGATGGTGGTGGTGGAGGTCACCGGGCTGCGGAAGGTCACCAGCATGCCGCTCATCAGACTGCCGGTATAGTCGCCGATCTGATAGGTGTTGGTGTCCTCGCGGAAGTACTCCACGGTCTTGGCCTGGGTGTTGATCAGCCAGTACTGATCGCCGGCGTTGGACCTGCGGCTGTAGGCGTACATCGGATTGGGATCCTCCACGACCTGCGGCGCGGGCTCGGGCGTGGCCTGGGGCGCGGCGGGGGCCTGGGTTTCCGCCGTCTCGGCGGGCGTCTCAGCGGCGGGGGCCTCGGCATCGGGCGTGCCGTTGAGGCTCAGCGCCTCGGCGGGCGCCTCCTCCTCCTCGGGCAGCTCCACCACCAGGGTGTACAGGCCGCTCTTGTCGGGCAGCACGCGCGCGTAGTCGGTGGCGGCGGTGTTGGCCTCGTCGTTGATCACGTACTCGGCGGTCACCGCGGGCGCTTCCTCGGTCTCCTCGGCTGCCTCGGTTTCCTCAGTTTCTTCGGTTTCGTCAGTTGCCTCGGCTTCTTCGGTCGCCTCAGTTTCTTCGGTCCCCTCGGTCTCGTCGGCAGCCTCGGTTTCTTCGGTCGCCTCAGTCACCTCGGTTTCTTCGGTCTCGTCGGCGGCCTCGGCCTCGTCGGTCTCCTCGAATGCCTCGTCGGTTTCGTCGGCCGCTTCAAATTCCTCGTCGGATTCGTCGAGCACGTCGTCCTCGATGAATTCCTCGTCCCCGGCTTCCTCGTCCAGGTCCTCGAATTCCTCGTCCGCCTCGGCGCTCATGTCCACGGCCTTGACGGGATAGAAGGCCACGGCCTCCTCGTCGGCAACCTCCTCGTCGCTCGCGACGAACAGCAGCTGCGCGCCCTCGGGCAGCTCGTTGGTGATGGCGGGGTCGATCTCCTCGCCCGCCTCGTTCACGGTCTCGGCGTCCTCGGGGATCAGGTGCTTGGGCAGGGTCATATCGCTGTTGACCCTGAACTCCGCCTTGTCCAGCAGACCCAGCACGGGATAGAACGTGGTCTCGGGCTCGGGCTTGATATCGTCGATGGTGGTGGCCGGTTCGGCCGCGGGCTCGATGCCCTCCTCCTCGGTCTCGCCGTCGTCCAGTATGGCCTCGAGCGGTCCGTTCACGGCGCTGATGTCCACGCGGTACATGGGCAGCAGGGACGCCAGCGGCTTGATGGCCTCGCTCTCGCGGTCGGACAGCTGCTCGGGCTTGACCTGGTCGATGGTGAACACGTAGGTATCCACCTGCACCAGCTCCGGCGCGATGGACAGTCCGTCGGCCTCGTCCACGGGCTCCTCCGGCTCCTCCTCGACCTCCTCGATCAGGTCGCCGTCCTCGGCGTCCCCGGTCTCGTCAGCGGTCTCGTCGGCGGTTGCCTCGGCGGTGTCCTCGGTCTCCTCGGCGGTCTCGTCGGTGGCCTCGGTCTCCCCTTCGGCCTCGGCGGGTTCGGTGCCGTCGCCCCACTCCTCGTCGTTTTCAGCCGTCTGGGGATTCAAGTTGATCTCGTCGGTCAGGTCCTCCAGCTTCACGCGCAGCTCGGCGTTCTCCAGCTGATAGACCAGCTCGGCGAAGTTCTCGGTCTCCAGCACCTCGATCTGGCTGGGGGTCAGCCGCAGGTGCTGCAATTCGTAATCCTCGCGGGCCATGTCGCTTTCCAGGTTGATGGCCACGCCGTTTTCGTCCTTGCGGGACAGAGGCATGATGGTCAGCCGCAGCTTGGCGGGCTCTTCCTCCTCCGCGTCCACGGTCTCATCGGCGGCCTCGTCCCCGGTGATTTCATCGGAAGCCGCGTCCGGATCGGCCTCGTCCGCGGTCTCATCCGCGGCGGTCTCGTCGGCATCCTCGTCGGCGGTCTCGTCGTCAGCGGCCTCCTCGGCCTCCTCGTCGGTGGTCTCCTCCTCGGGCATCTCGATCTCCTCGGTCTCGTACTCGAAGGGGCGCGGGCGGTTGTCCTCGCCAAAGAGGATGTAGCCCACGGGCACCTCGCGGATCTCGCCGGTCTCCTCGTCGTCCAGCTGGAGGATCAGCTCGCCGCGCATCTCGGGATACTCCTCATTTTCTGGTTCTTCTTCTGTAACTACTTCCCCATCGGGCGCTATTTCAAAATGAACTACCTTTTCACCTTCATAATTGCCTTTACCCTTGATTACAATTGTTGCCTGCCCTATTTCAGTATTATTCCTAAATTCAGTAGTATAATCCACATTGTGTTCAAGTTCCTTTGATTCGTCTGAGAGATTTGCAGTTATTGTCAGCTTAGGCCTAATCTCCTCTCCTGTATACTTGAATGTCCCTAAATCCGCAACTGTAATTTTTTCGGAATCAATTGGCATGTGTTTGATTGTGAAGTGTAACGTCATAGAGCCTTTATAGAACGGTTCTATGGCAGTAACCTCAACAGTTCCTTCACCAGAATCGGTATTATTACCATATTCTACGTTATAGTCAACTCCTTCTTGCAGGATATAGTCACCATCTTTGAGCGTAATTTCAGGCTTCAATTTTGATCCATTAAATTCCTTAGGATCAATGCTTTCAGCAACAACCTCTCTGTCTGTTCCAGCATTAATAATCTTTCCTGTATCAGGCGTTTTTACGTCATTGCCGGTGGTATCGTCATAGCTGTTGGAACTTCCACTGCTGCTTCCGCCGTAGCTGCTGGAGCTGCTGGAGCTGCTGCCGGAGCTGCCGGAGCTGCTGCTGGAGCTGGTCCGGATGATGCGGAAGCTGGTGGTGCGGGTGCCGCTGTAATTGCCCTTGCCGGTGATGGTCACGGTGGCGGTGCCCGCGTTGGTGTTGTTGGAGTAGCTCAGCGTGTAGTCGGTGCCGCTGGTCAGCGTCCGGGTGCCGTACTTGATGGTCACGCCGGGCGTCAGCGGCGAGCCGGTGTAGTTCTGGTTGCTGATGGCGGCCACGGTGATGTCGGTGGCGTTGATGGGCTTGGCGGTGATGGCGAAGGTCTCGTCCTTGACGGTGACGGTGTAGTTCGTCCCGGCGGACAGTGTGCCCGCGGTGTACTTGTAGGTCTTGACGTCCTCGCCGGTCTCACGGCCGATCTTGCCGGTGACGGTGTCGCCGGAGAGCAGGCCGGCCACGCTGCCCTTGTAGTAGGAGGGATCAGCCGCGCCGTAGACCTTGCTCTGCCCCGCGGTGGGGGTGATGGTCAGCGTCTTGGGGGTGATGGTGCCCTTGATGGACGTGACGGACCCGCTGGCCACGGTGTAGTTGTACTTGCTGGAGGTGAAGGCGATGTGGCCGGTGAAGTTCACCGCCACGGTGCGGTCGCCCGCGTCCTTCTTGTCGAACTTCAGCGTCTTGAGGTAGTCCTCGGAGATCTGGACGGTGTCGCCGGACTCCACGCCGCTGATGTTGAAGTCAGAGGTCTTGAGCAGCGGGCTGTAGACCTTGTTGGAGTCATACACGCCGCAGTTGGCGGTGCCGTCGTAGGTCTTCTTGGGTTCGTGGCCGCTGATGAGGGTGATGGTCACGGCCTTGTTGGTCTTGCCGGAGCCGGTGATGTTGAACTCCACATCGCGGCTGCCCGACAGGTTGCCCTTGCCGGTGATGGTGACCTTGGCGGTGCCCACGTTGATGTTGTTGGAGTAGGTCAGCGTGTAGTTGTCGCTGCTCACGGTGGTGCCGTTGACCTTCACGGTCACGGCAGGCTCCTTCTTGTTGCCGTCGTAGGCCTGATCCGCGATCTTGTCCACGGTGACGATGGAGTCGGTGATGGGCAGCTGGGTGATGGCGCAGCCGGTGATGGGCAGGTCGTCCACGGTGTAGTTGTAGGTCGCGCCGTTCTGGCTCAGCGTGATCTTCGCGGTCACGGTGTGGTTGGTGCCCACGTTGGCGTTGTCATAGGTGCCGGTGACGCTCTGGATGGCCACCTTGCTGGTGTCGGCGGGGTCCACGCCGCTGAGCGTGAAGTCGGAGGCGCTCAGGGTGATGGCCGTGGTGCCGTCGTAGACCTTGGTGGGCTTCTTGTTGCATGTCACGGTCAGCTTGTGGTCGCCGGTGCCAAAGGTCTTGGTCAGGCTGCCGGTGTAGTTGCCCGCGCCGGTGACGGTCACGGTGGTCCCGGTGGAGGTGGTGCTCACCGTGGCTTTGTAGTCGGTGGTCTCGACCATAGGCGTATAGCCGTGCTTCACCGCGACCTTGCCGCCGGTATAGGTGACCTCGATGTCCGTGGCGTTGGTGATGTCCTTCTGCGTGATGACGCCGTCCAGGGACTGCTTCTCCGCGGTATAGAGGT
The DNA here is from genome assembly GCA_902799465.1 of uncultured Eubacteriales bacterium. GTDB lineage: Bacteria > Bacillota > Clostridia > Christensenellales > Aristaeellaceae > UBA2862. The sequence continues at coordinate 44,887 of CADCAS010000003.1, read as the reverse complement.
AGGTGTTGGTGGTCGCCTGATCCAGCGTGAAGATCACGTTGACCTTGCGGCTGTTGCCGGCGGCGGCGTCGTCGAAGGTGGCGTTGACGCGGCTGAGGGTCACGGTATCGCTGCCGCGCGCGCCGGAGACGGTGAAGTCGTCCACGCCCAGCGTGGTCTGCACATTGCGGTCATAGACCTTGGTCAGCTTGCTCCTGGCGCTGTCCTTGAGGGTGACGGTGAGCGCCACCTGCTCGCGGCCGGAGCAGTCCTCGCCGCACTTGTCGCAGATGTTGTCGCTGTTATCGTCGGTGTGGTCGCCCTTGGCCTTGTAGGTGCCGGGGACGTTGCCGGTCACGGTGGACCCGGAATAGCAGCTGTACACCGCGCCGTTGTTGTTGAAGGTGCCGTTGACGGTCAGCTCGCCCTTGTTGATCAGCTCCTTGCCGCTGTTCAGGGTGGCGGTGCCGCCGGTGGCGACAGTCAGGTGGTTGGGATTCTCGCCGTCGTTCTCCACGGTGTAGTCGCAGTCGATGGTCAGCGCGCCGCTGCCGCCCACCTCGATGTTGGCGATGCGGTTGGGCAGGGTGACCTTCGTGCCGCCGTGGGTGTAGGCGTTTTCGGCGTTGAGGGTGGTCGTGCCGCTGACCCGCAGGGTCATCTCGGCGGCGGCGGGCACCTCGTCAAAGGAGCCGTCGTCCACGTTGACCAGGCTGTCGGGCAGGCTGATCTCCTCCAGAGTGGTGCACCCGGCGAACACGTCGTTGCCCAGTGTGGTCAGGCCGTCGGGCAGGGTGACCTTCTTGAGCGTCGGGCTGTCGAAGGTGTACTCCGCGATGGCGCGCACGGGCTTGCCCTCGTAGGTGGCGGGCACGGTCACCTCGGTGCCGGTGCCGTTCCAGCCCACGATGGTCACGGTGCCGTCGTCGTTCGTCTCCCCCACCCACTCGCCGGTGTCGATGCCGGACTTGACAATCTTAAAGGTGGCGGTCTTTGTGCCCATGTAGCTGCCGGTGCCGTTGACAGTCACCGTTGCGGTGCCGACCTCAGTATTGTTCTCATAGGCGACCGTGTAATCGGTGTCCTTGGTCAGCGTATTCTCGCCCACCTTTACCACCACATTGGGCGTAATTGCCGACCCGGTGTAATTCTGGTCGGGGATGGCGTCGATGGTGGCGGTAGAGATGTCGGTACGGGTATCAGCAGGATTAACGATCTTGAAGGTGGCCGTCTTGGTTCCCTTGTAATCCTTGATGCCACTGACGGTCACGGTGGCTTCACCCGCGTTGACATTGTTGGAATAGGCCACGGTGTAGTGCGTGCCCTCGGTCAGGACCTTCTGGTTATCCTTGACGGTGATCTTCGGCGTAATGGCCGACCCGGTGTACTCCTGATCCGGGATGGGGTCGATTTTTCCAAAGGTGTCGATATCGCAGGGCACGATATTGAAGTGCACCACCTTCGTGCCGGTGTAGGAGCCCTTGCCGGTGATGGTGATGGTGGCCTCTCCGACATAGATGTTATCAGTGTATTCGACGGTGTAGTCGGTGCCCTCGGTCATGGGCATGCCGTCGTAATTCAGGTCGCCCAGAGGCTTGATGGCCTCGCCGCTGTACTCCTGATCCTCAAAGGGACCGATATTGAAGTCGGAGATGTCCACCGCGGTGATGGAGGACTTTGAGATGGTCACGGCGTCCACGGTGTAGTTATGATCGGGATTCGCCTCCGAAGTGTCCATCATGAACTCGCAGGTCACGACGCGTTTGGTGCCGACCTTCTCGCTGTCATAGGTCGCGTTCACCTTGGCGATCTTGATCTTGCCCTGGTCATCGTCCGCAATGGTGTAGGGCGTGATCTCAAAGGCGGCGGGCAGCAAATCGCAGTCCTTATTGCCGTCATAGATCTTGCTGGGCGGGTTCTCACCCACGTACTTGATCTCCAGCTTGCGGGGATCGGTCTTGTTGATGATGCTGAATTTCTCGGTGCGCTGGCCCGTCGTGAAATTGCCCTTGAAGTCCACAATCATCTCCGCGGTCTTGTTGCCAATGCGGATGTTGTTGGTCAGCTTGTTGATGTCGTAGTCATAGCCCTCCACCAGAGTATAATCCTTATACTTGATGTGGAGCTTGGGGGTAATGGCGTAGCCGGTGTAATCCTGATCGGCAATGTGGAAATCCACGCTGGAATAAGATGCGGGATTGATAGTGCCGTCGATGACCATGTCCTCCGCGATGTAGTTGCAGCTCGCTTCGGGCTGGTCCAGCTCAAAGCTGATGGTCACCTTTCGGCTGCCCGCCGCATAGCTATCGTACTTCGCGCTGACGCTGTGAATGACCACCTTGCCCACGTCCTCGGGCATGAGGGTGGATTCGTCAATTGTGAACTCCAACAGCACTACGCTGGCCTTGTCCGTGCCGTCAAAGGTCTTGGACAGACGGGTCCTCGAGTAGTTGATGGTAAGGTTCTTAGAGGGCTTGTCCGCGTCGGCCAGCATGGCCTCCTCGGTCTCGCTCTCCACAGGCTCGCCGTCCTCGTTGAGGTACGTCACGGTCACCGCGCCGTCGTTTGCCGGCTCGGTGGCTTCATCCGCGGTTTCCTCTACGATTTCCTCGGTATTTTCCTCGGTGGTTTCCTCAGCGTTTTCCTCGATGCTCTCCTGGGCGGTCTCCTCGGCCTCCCGGGGGATCTCCTCGCCGCAGACCTTGCACACCTCGTCGCCGGTGTGCTCGGTGATGTAGCCGGGGATGTGGCCGGAGAGGGTGCTTTCGCTGTAGCAGCCGTAGACCGCGCCGCTGTTGTAGAAATCGCCCTCCACATTGATGAAGGATTTGTTGGTGAGGGTGTTGCCGTCGAGCAGCTCCAGCGTGCCTTCGCGCATGACGGACAGACCCAGCAGGCTCTCGGCCTCCAGCGTGTAATCGCAATCCACGGTCAGCCAGCCGTCCTTCTCCACCACGATGGAGTCCACGGCCCGGGGCAGGCGGATGCGTTGGCCCTCGCCCTTGAAGGTGTCGGGCTTCTCCAGGGTGGTGTCACCCTTGACGTTCAGGATCAGCGCCATGTCGTCGGAGGCGCCGTCAAAGGCGTCGTCCTCGGCTTCCAGGAGGGAATCGGGAAGCTCCACGAACATGAGGTATTCGCAATCCTTGAAGATCTTGTGGCCGATGGACAGAAGGCCGTCGTTGAGCGTCGCGGAGTTCATGTGATCGTGCCCCGCGAAGGCCCGGTCCCCGATGGCGGTCACGGGCAGGTCGCACAGGGTCTTGGGCACCACCAGGTCGCCGTGGGTGGCGTTCCAGCCGGTGATGGTCAGGGTCATATCCTCGTTGACCTTCAAATCAAACTGGTCGTCGTGCGCCACGATCAGCCTGGCGGTGGGCAGCTTCACGCCCTTGCCCAGTATGTAATCCACGCCGTCCAGCTCCGCGGCAAACTCGAACACGCCCGCGTCTCGCCGGTCATAGTCACGGCAGGTCCAGCGGACGTTCACATACTGCTCCACGGCCTCCACGCCCTGCACGGTCACCCGCACGCGGTCCGGCCAGCCCAGCTCCCCGGCCACGTCCTCGGCGTGCCGCGCGGGCTTTTCGGTGTCGGCGTAGACGATGGGCGAAGACTGCGCTTCCGATATATATTGCACGTACAGCTTCACGTCGGGCAGCTTCACGCCCTCGCCCAGCCGGTAATCGGCGTCGGCAAGGGTCGCCCGGAAGGTAAACAGACCGTAGTCGGCTTTGTAGTCGTCACAGCTCCAGGAAACACCGACCAAAGTCTGTGTTCCGTCTGACAGCGTGGCGGACAGCGTTTCGGGCAGGCTGGCCGCGAAATCGCCCCTGGAGGGCTTCGCCGCCACCTCGCGCACGGCGTCCTCGGGGGTCGCCACGGCCACGATCACCGCCGCGTCCGCGTTCGGCTCGGGCTGCTGGGCTTCCTCCCCGGCGGGTTCGGCGCTCTTCTGCTGCTCCTCCTCGGGAATCAGCTCCACGTCGCCCTGCTCCTCGGGGGTCTCCTCCTGCCAGGGCTCAGCCTCGGGCTCGGAGCTCTCCGTCTCGCCGGATTCGCCCTCGGGCTCCTCCTGGGATTCCTCCGCGGATGCGGCCTCGGGGGCTTCCTCCTCCTGGGACTCATATTCCCCGGAAGGCTCCTCCCAGTCGTCCGAAGTATCCTCGGCGTCGGGTTCGGCGTTGGCCTCGGACTCGTCCTCCGTCTCCTCCGCCTCGTAACTCGCGGCCACCGCGTCCGACATGATCTCGTCCTCCTCCGCCAGGGAGATGGCCGAGAACATCGGGGTCAGCATGGCGACGATCACCAGCAGTGAGAGCCATGCTCTCCCGAACTGGCTGTGCTTGCGACGATTGCCCTTCATGGTTGTTCCCTCCAATTTGTGACGTTCGGTCCTTTTGCTGTCTTAGGAACTCTGTTTATATGCCTTTATTGGTAACTGTTCAGTCGGGGACTCCTTCCGACCCGCTTCGCGGGCCACCTCCCTCAAAGAGGGAGGCTTTTGGGGTCTCGTTCAAGCTCCCGTCCAGGCTCCCGTCCAGGCTCCCGTCCAGGCTCCCGTCCAGGCTCCCTCTCCGAGGGAGCTGTCAGCCGGAGGCTGACTGAGGGAGTTGAGGGAGCTGTCAGCCGCAGGCTGACTGAGGGAGTCATCCCTGGGCGACTGAATAGTCACCTTTATTGTTTTTATTGTAAGGTCTGCGTCTGGCCCTTCTCCGCCGTGGGGGTCCCCACCGACCAGCTGCCGTCCGAGGCCCGCACGATGGCGGTGTCGGTCTTGAGCAGATCGAACGTCACCTGATCCCTCGGGCGGCCCGAGGCGTCGGACAGGGTCACCTGCTCGCCCTCGCTGGAGAGCTTGAAGTTGGTGTGCAGGTGATCTACATTGTCGGTGCGGTTCAGCCCCGAGCAGTGCACCGTCAGCGTGCCGCCGCCGGGAATCACCGTGCCCTGGGGGAAGCGCCACAGCCGCGGCAGCGTGGGCGTGTCCGACAGATACCAGCCGCCGAGGTCCACCGCGTCGCCGGTGGCGTTTCTCAGGATGATGTAGTCGTGGCACACGCCGTTTTCATCCGGGGCGTAGCTGGCGCTGGAGGACATGATCTCCTGGAGCTTAACCGGGCTGTCGCCGGTGACGGTGGTCAGCGCCCGGTAGTTCTCCTCGGTGTTCAGCTCGCCGGGGGTGGGCATGCTCGTGACCTCCCAGGTCTCCGCGCCGGTGCGGACATAGACCGCGTTCTGCGCCAGCGCCGGGATGTTGACGGTGTCCACCGCCACGTCCGACGGGTTGAACAGCATCAGCACGTCCCCCGTGGAGGACAGCCGGAACGGCGCGTGCAATTCGCCGCCCGCCTCCTGCCGGGACTGGCTGTCGGCATAGACGATCACGCAGCCCTCGGGCTCCAGCCGCATGTCCGGGAACACGAACACGTTGCCGGCCTTGGAGTTGCGGGCCAGCACGTAGCCCTTGAGGTTCACCGCGCTCTGGCCCACGTTGGCGATCTCCACCCAGTCGGGGGTCGCGCCGCTCTCGTCGCCCAGCGCGCCGCCGTTGGAGGTCATGATCTCGTTGATGCGCAGCGGGCCGTGGCTGTGGATCTCGGTCACCATCTGCACCTTCCGGGGCGAGGCCTCCTGCGCCGTGGTCAGCGGGAAGCCGTCCGGCATGAAGCCCTGCAACAGCAGGCCCGCCGCCAGTATGCCCGCGCACACCGCCGCCAGCGGCCAGAAGCCCTTCGGCACCAGCCTTTCGCCGGAATCAGACCTCGGTCTGGCCTGTCCGGGCGGCGCGGTGCGCTGGGGGGTTGGTCTTTGGACGGCCCCCGGCCTGGAAAAGTTCCCCTGCCGGGTCGGGGCCCTCCCCTGCGGTGCGCGCCGAGGCGGATTCCCCTGCGGCCGGCCCTGGGGAGTGAAACGGGGCTGCGCCGTGCCGAACCGGGAGGGCTGCCTTTGACCGCCCTGGCCCCGGGACTGACCGCCCCTGTTGTATTCGCTCAAACTGGAGACCCCCTATATCATGGAGTGTGTTCTTACTATATTATTAGACGGCCTCGCCCTGATAGGAGACCAGCGTGGCGTCGTGGACGCCGGGGATGTTGCGCAGCTTGTTCAGCAGCGCGTCGGGCTTGTCCACGCGCACCTCGTAGGTGGCCTCGACGCCCGCGGCGGTGACGGTCTTGGACTTGAGCTGCTGGAGCTTCAGGCCGTTGACCAGCTGGTTGGTGGCCCGCTCGGCTTCCTCGCCCATGCGCACGACCAGCAGGAAGGAATTGGTGCCCTTGGACTGGATGTGCACGATCAGCGTCAGCAGCAGGCCGATGCCCACCACCGCGCAGGCGGTCAGGAAGAACTGGCCCGCGCCCAGCAGGATGCCCATGGTCAGCGCCCAGAACATATAGGCGGTGTCCAGCGGGTCCTTCACGGCGGTGCGGAAGCGCACGATGGACAGCGCGCCCACCATGCCCATGGACAGCTGGATGGATTCGCGGATACACATGACCACGGGGCAGGTGATCAGCGTCATCATGATGAGCGTCAGCGCGAAGTTGTTGGAATACATCACGCCGCGGTAGTTCCTTCTATAGATCCAGGCGATGAACACCCCCGCCAGGAGCGCCAGCACCATGGAGAGCAGTATGACCGGGAAGGACGCGGGCGAGATGGTCTGTGAGCTGAACAAATTGGCGACGACACTGTTCATGGGGATTCCTCCTAATTTATGCTTTTGGGTTGCTGTATTGTTTATGCCGACTCCGGTCGGCGATGGTCTGTTACCAGCGCAGCGGCTCGAACCGCCGGCACAGGATGTACTTGGAGACGGCGCTCCGCTCGGCCTCGATGCCGTGGAGCAGCCCCGCAACGTAGTCCGGGAGGTAGTTGTTGAACTTGACCTCCAGTATCTCCACATTGCGGTCGTGGGGGCACACCGTGGGCAGGTCCGGATTGAACAGATCGGTGCTGTAGAGACCGCTGTGGAGGTTCAGATCGAAGGTGATGCGGGTGTCCTCCGCGGGATGCAGGTACGCCTCCCGCTGGTAATCCACGATCACCCTGGGCCGCAGGAGCCGCGTGCGCATCTGCACGTAGACATCCTGCAACAGCGGGTTGGACGAGCGCTGGAGTCCCGTGGGGTCCCCCGAGCAGATCTGATCGCACAGCCTGCGGGTGATCTGCACCGAGGACTTCTGGATCAGATCCCCCAGCTTCCGCTTGCGCTCCATGAAGATCTCCTTGTCGGAGTATCGGTAGATGCGGATGCGGTACTTGTCGCGGAACATCACGCCCGCCTGCTTGTCGACGAAGGCGGAGTCCTCGATGTCGTCGAAGTAGAGGGACCGTATCACATAGGGTCTGCCGCCCACGCAGTGGCTGTCCAGGTTCAAAACCGGCCTGAGTCGGCTTCTCAGGACCTCCACCTCCGCCGGGTTGATGAAGTACTTCAGCTCATGCCGGGCGGGCAGTCCGTTTCTCTTCTGCTGCATAGCCAACCTTCTTTTATGTTTATCGTTCCATGGCCCTTACGCCGCCTTGATGTCGTCGTAGGTCACGCCATGCACCTGCATCGCCGCGCCGAAATAGCGCTCCATCTCCTCGCGGGTCAGCTTCAGGTTCTCCGCGCCCTTGAGGAACTGGAACATGCGCAGCGGGCGGGACTCGGCGTATCGGGTGAACCGCCGCACCTCGCTGTCGTGCTCCTCGCGGGTGGGTCCCCAGCGTTCGAGCTGGTCGGCCATGATCGGCTCCAGCGCGTCGGTGAACTCCTTTACCATGCCGAGTATGTGTTCGGTGGAGAAGGTGGTGGCCATCTGCTCGCCCAGGAAGGTCAGGAACCGGTCGCGGAACCGGGCGTTCTTCATGCAGGCGATGAACAGCGTGTTGTCCGTGCGCTTCATATTGCCCATGCCGCCGGGCTCCAGCCACCGCCGCACCGAGTTGGTGTCCTCGTGGAAGCCCCAGTCGAGGTCAAACAGCACCCAGTGCCACTTGCCGTCCTTCTTGGGATTGCGGTAGCGCTTCACGTTCAGCGTGTCGGTGTTGCCGGTGTACATCTCATAGGCCATGTACTGGATGTAGTTTTCGATGTCGATGGCCGAATCCAGCACATTGTAGGCCTCGTCGGTGTTCATCTCATTCTTGTGGGCCTTGATCCAGGTCAGCAGCTGCTCCATCGTCTCGTTGGAGCCCTGCATGACGTTGGAGTTGGCCTTGATGAGGTCGAGAGAATCCTCATCGCCCTCCCAGCCCTCGAACTGGCAGATGGAGGCGGTGTTGATGCGCTCGCGCAGGTTGTAGTGGCCCCAGTATTTGCCGTCGATGTACAGCACGCCGATCTCCGTCTCCTGATACATCACGCGGCTGCCCTCGGCCAAACGCTGAAGGAGCGCGTCGCGGAAGCGTGTCTTGTTGCCGTCCTCGGAGGAGGAGCGCAGCAGGAAGGACTGATACTCGGTGTAGGGCCGATGGGAGAATATCGACGCCTGGAAGCGGTTTGAGCCGTACTGGCTGCGGGCGATGATCTTGAAGGCCTTCTGCTTCTCAGCGCGGCTGTACTGGCCGTGCAGCTTGGTGCCGCATTCCTGGGAGATCATGGTGGAGCCGTCGGGATTCCACACCTCGATGTGGGCCTCGCGCTCCCAGTCCATCCAGAAGTTCGCGCCCTTGTTCATGGAGCCATAGGGGTACTCCGGCAGGGCATTGGGACCCTTGACCATGATGCCCGCCTCGTCGGAGGTCAGGTTGTAGGGGTCGGACACCAGCGACATCACGAACAGCGTGCCGTCGCCGTTGTTGACATCGTAGAGGTAGCTCTGGGAGTCCATGACGGACTCCATATAGCCCTCGCCGTACACCCGGGTGCGCAGTATGGTCGTGCCCGTGACGGTGATGGGGCCGGTGTAGGGGGTGCTGGCCTGGGTGGGGTCGGTGCAGTCCAGGGTGTAGTAGCAGCGGCAGTTGGAGGGCACGCTCAGCTCCACCTGGAGCACGTCGCCGGTCTTGTACAGGCCGCCCCTGACCGAGTAGACCGGCTGGGGCGCGCGGCCGTAGTAGCCCTGGCCGACGTTGGCGGAGCCGGGGGTGGGCTCGGTGAAGTACCGCACGCCGGTCAGATCCTGCGTCCGCCCGTAGGAGATGTTCTGATACTGCATCGGCACGAACAGCCGGTCAAAGATGTTGCCCTGCTGATCGCACAGCGTCACCGAGTAGCCGCCCTCGCCGGAGAGCCGGAAGTCAGTCGCCAGGCGTCCGTCGGTGGCCGTGCCGGCGCCGTTGGCGAACACGCCCATATACTGGCCGGGCTGGATCACCGTGCCGCCTGGGAACTGCCACTTGCGGGGACGGGCGGCGTTGTCAGACAGGCCAAAGCCGGACAGGTCCACCGCCTGATTGGAGCCGTTGTAGATCTCGATCCAGTCGTCGGATTTATTCGTGGACGCCAGCACCTCGGTGATGTAGACGCCCAGGGTATTGTTCTGAAGGATGGCGTTCGCCGCCGCGTCCGCGCCGCTTTCGTCGTTGGGCTGGTTGGGCGACGGGGCCTGGGAGCGGGACCAGCCGGTCTCGGTGAGGCTGTAGGCCTCGTCCGCCAGCAGCGCGGGCACCTTCACGTGGGACGCGGTGGTGCCGTTGGGGGCGGTCAGAAAGACCTCCTCGCCGTCCCGGTTCAGCTTGAAGCCGGTGTGCAGGTGCCTCGGATCGGCCTTGCGCTCGATGCCGGAGCAGTGCACCGCCAGATAGCCGTTGGCAGGCAGGGTCACACTGGGGAACTCGAAGCGCCGGGGCTTGGATCGCTGGTCGGACAGCGCCCAGCCCTCCAGGTTCACCGGCTGACCGGTGGTGTTGTGGACCTCGATATAGTCGGGATGCTCCCCGTTTTCATCCGGGAAGAAGGTGACGTTGCGGGTCATGACCTCGGAGATCTCGACGGCGCCGGGGACCACCTTCACGGCTCCGCCTTCCTCGCCCTCGGCGTCCAGGCGCTCCACTGTGTTCACCGCGCCGGGGGTGGCGGCGTCGCTGAGCTGCCATTCTCCCGCCGCGTCCCGGCAGTAGACCTGATCCTTGGCCAGGGCGGGGGTCTCCACCAGATCCACGCCGTCGCCCCGGTTGTTCAGAAGGGCGATGGTCTCGCCCGAGGCGGAGAGCCTGAAGGGGGCGTGATACTCGCCGTCCACCATGGATTTGCCGCTGCCGTCGCAGTAGACCACCACCCGCTCGCCGGGGCCCAGCTTGCCGCCGGGGAAGGCGAAGGCGTTGGAGGGCTTGGATTCGGTCAGCAGCGCGTAGCCCGTCAGGTCCACCGTCTCCGCGGAGATGTTCTCCACCTCGATCCAGTCCGGCATGCCGCCGTCGGACAGTATGACCGTCGAGGCGTTGGCCGCCATGACCTCGCTGATGCGCAGGGCGTCCGTCCCCTCGGTGCTGCCCGTGGGCGCGAATGCCGACATCGCGCCCATGGCCACGGTCACCGCGCAGCCCAGCGCGAACACAGCCGGGGTCGTCAGGCGGATGCCCCCCTGACCCCTGGGCGCGGTTTGCTTGCGAACAGGTTTCTTTTGACTCACAGCTCAGCCTCCGATGGTCTATGGAAACGCGCGCGAAGAGCGCGGTCACACTTCATCCATCTTATATATAATATCGATAATATAATACACTCCATACATTACCAAACCGTGGCGTAAAATCGACATCGGTTTGACATTTGGGGCGGAAAGAGGGAAACAAGCCAGCCCGGCCCAATCGGGAAGCCACATTTTCCCCCTCAGGCCGGGTCAATTTCCTAATTTTTGGCGGAATGTTTACCCGCGGGCTTCGCAGCTGCCCCGGATGCGTGCTTCGCGGACGCCTTGGGTGCGGATTTAGAGGACGCCTTGGTTGAGGACTTCTCGGACGCCTTGGCTGCGGGCTTCCGCTTCGCCTTCGCCGCGCTCCCCTTCTTTTGCTTTCCCTTGCGGCGCTTCTTTTTCGCCTGGGTCTGACGGTTCAGCGCGAACCACGCGCCGCCGCCCACGGCCAGCGCCGCCGCGGCCAGGGCTATGACCAGCCCGCCATGGCCCCCGCCGGTCTCCCGGGCGGTCTCCTCCACGGGCTGCGGCGCGGCGGCGGGGGCGAAGACGTCCTCGCTGACGCCGTCGTCGGAGGGCACGGCGTATTCGGCCTGCGCGGCCTCATCGGCGGGCACGATCTCCGCGCTCTCCCAGTTGTCGTCCGCTGCCGCGGCGGGGGCAGATTCCCAGGCGTCGCCGGCCGCCTCATCCGGAGCGTCTTCCCAGGCGTCGCCGGTTTCTTCAGCCGGAGCATCCTCCCAGGCGTCACCGGATTCCTCCACGCCGCTCAAGGGGATGTTCTCAAAGAAGTCGTTCTTCTGCACGTCCTCCCCCACGGTGGTCAGCGCCAGGCCGTAGAGGGCGTTGTCGTATTCGCCGCCGTCCTTGACCTTGTAGTATTTGGTCTGCGAGGCGTGCTTCTCCATGCCGCGCCTGGCCACCTCCAGCAGCGATTCGCCGTTAAAGGCGTCCTGGGGGCTCGTCCAGTCCATGCGCAGCTGGTTTTCCTTGTACAGATGCAGGTACAGCTTCTTGACCTGCCACGCGCCGTATTCATTGTAGGAATCCGGGAACTGATTGGGATCGGCGGCGGCCTCGATGGCGGGCTGCATGGCCCGGGCCATGATCTTGTGCTGGTTGTGGCCGTACTCGCCGTCCAGGTCCTGGGTGACGATGACCTCCGGCTTGTAGCGGCGGATGCGGGCCACCATCTCCTTGAGGATGTTCTCCTGCCCGCCCCAGAGCTTGACGCCCTTCTCGATGCTGGAGACCTTCTCGTCCTTCAGGTTGATGAACTCGGGATAGTGGCGGCTGCCCATCTCCCACAGGCATTCCAGCGCCTCGCGCCGGCGGTCCCGGGAGCAGTTGGTCATGTAGACGGTGATGGTGGGACGGTTGCACACCACGTCCGCATACGGTATGGTGCCGCCCAGGAAGATGACCTCGTCGTCCTGATGGGTGGAGAACGCCATCATGTCGGCCTTCTCCACCGGGGGGAGCCAGGTCTGCACGTCGGCGGGGAGCATGCCCGCGGAGTACACCGCGAGGTTGCTGATCCCCTGATCCCTGGCCGTCATGTTCAGCCGGATGGTGCGGGTCTCCGCCTCCAGCGGGAACACGGTGTAGATGCTGGGGAAAACGTCGGCCTGGGTGTAGGTGCGCAGAGGGTTCATGTCCGCGTCGTACTGGGCCAGCTCGAAGCCCTCGGGATCGAACATCCACTCCACGCGGATGGCGCCCGGGGTCACGTCCTCGGGCAGCTGCACGCCGACCCAGGCCTCCGAGTGGTCGTAGGTCCAGGGGGAGCCCACCCTGCCGTTGGTCAGCCGGTCGCGCTTGCCCTCGGAGACCTTGAACTTGCACTTCTTCGTGATGTTCTCGGCCGTGTCAAAGGTGTCCAGCGTCACGCCGTACAGCGCCGCCCACTCCTGCTGCACGTCCGCCGCTTCCTGGGCGTAGGCCCAGCCGGATATGTCGATCCCGGCATCCCCGTCCTCGGCATACGTCCACGGGCACAGCGCCAGCGCCAGCATTATCGCCCAAACCGTCAACCGCTTCAACATCCCAGCACCTCCAATAGCTCAAGCACCACCGCGTCCTGTACCTCCAGCCCGCCGCGGGTCAGCCGCAGAAAGCCGTTCTCAATCGCAATCAGGTCCGCCTGGATCAGGCGTTTTAGCCGGGCGGGGTCGGTGCCTGAAAACAGACCGAAGTCTATTCCCTGCGTCGTCCGCGTGCCCAGCATCACCGTCTCCTCCAATATGTCCCGGGCGTCCAGCCGCTGTCTGTCCGGCCGCCGCCCGCCCGCCAGGTAATCGTCCAGGTTCTCCGGGTTGTGGAACCGGCAGTTTTGCAGCATCGAATGGGCCGCGCAGCCCAGTCCCAGATAGTCGCCCCGCCGCCAGTAGACCAGGTTATGGCGGCATTCAAACCCCGGTTTGGCGTAGTTGGAGATCTCGTAGCGCCCGTAGCCCGCCCGGGCCAGGAGGTCGATGGCGGCGCGCTGCATGGCGTTGACCGCGTCCTCGTCGGGCAGCACGGCCTCGCCCTTGGCCACCCGCGCCGCCATGGGCGTGCCCTCCTCCACGATCAGGCTATAGGCGGAGATGTGCTCCACGCCCAGCGCCGTCGCGGCGTTCAATGTGTCGATCCACTGGTCCATGGTCTGCCCCGGCAGGGCGTACATCAGATCGAGGTTGATGTTTTCAAACCCGGCGTCCCTGGCCATGCGCACCGCCTCGCCGATCTGACGCGCGTCGTGGATGCGGCCCAGGCTTTCCAGCAGACCGTCGTCGAAGCTCTGCGCCCCCAGCGACAGGCGGTTGATCCCGGCGCTTCGGTAGATCGCCAGCTTCTCCGGGGTCAGCGTGCCGGGATTGCCCTCGATGGTGATCTCGGCATCCTCCGCAAAAGGGAACAGTACCCGACTTTGGTCTGTTATTGTACACAGGACCTCCGCAGGGGCCAGCGTGGGCGTGCCCCCGCCGATAAAGGCCGTCTGAACGCAATAATGGTCGGATAACCGACCGAAGTCTGTTATTTCCGACCAATCTTTCAGCTCGTTTTCCAGCGCCTCAAAATAGCGCCGCCAGTCCCCCTCCCGCCCGGGCCAGGACGCGAAGTCACAATAGGCGCACTTCCGGACGCAGAAGGGGACGTGAAAATACAGTGACAGCGGCTTACACATAGGACTCAATCCATCTTCAAAACGGCCATGAACGCCTCGGAGGGAACGGCCACGCTGCCCACCTGGCGCATGCGCTTCTTGCCCTCCTTCTGCTTCTCCAGCAGCTTCTTCTTTCGGGAGATGTCGCCGCCGTAGCACTTGGCCAGCACGTCCTTGCGCAGGGCCTTGACGGTCTCGCGCGCGATGACCTTGCCGCCGATGGCCGCCTGGATGGGGATCTCAAACAGCTGCCGCGGGATGGCCTCCTTCAATTTCTCGGCGATGGAGCGTCCCCGGGGATAGGCCCGGTCCCGGTGCACGATGATGGACAGCGCGTCGCACTGCTCGCCGTTTAAGAGCATGTCCAGCTTCACCAGATCGCTGCGCACGTAGCCCTTTAGCTCATAGTCGAAGGAGGCGTAGCCGCGGGTGCGGGACTTGAGCTGGTCGAAGAAGTCGTAGATGACCTCGTTCAGCGGCAGATCGTAATTCAGCAGCACGCGGTTGCCCTCGATGTACTTCATGTCCTTGAAGGTGCCGCGCTTGTCCTGGCAAAGCTCCATGATCGCGCCCACGTAATCCTGGGGCGTGATGACCTGCGCGTCCACGCAGGGCTCCTCCATCCAGTCGATCTCCTGCACCGGCGGCAGGTTGGTGGGGTTGTCGATCATCTGCACCGTGCCGTCGGTCTTGACCACCTTGTAGACCACGCTGGGCGCGGTGGTGACCAGATCCAGGTCGAACTCCCGCTCCAGGCGCTCCTGGATGATCTCCATGTGGAGAAGCCCCAGGAAGCCGCAGCGGAAGCCGTAGCCCAGGGCCACGGAGGTCTCCGGCTCGTAGGACAGCGCCGCGTCGTTCAGGCGCAGCTTTTCCAGCGCGTCCCGCAGGCTCTCGTAGTCCGCGCCGTCGGCGGGATAGATGCCGCAGTACACCATCGGCAGCACCGGCTTGTAGCCCGGCAGCGGCTGGGCGGCGGGGTTCGCGGCCAGCGTGATGGTGTCGCCCACGTGGATGTCGGCGATGTCCTTGATGGAGGCGGCGATGTAGCCCACCTCCCCGGCGCACAGCTCGTCCTTGGGGCTGTAGCCCAGGGGGAGATAGGTGCCCACCTCGGTGACGTCGAACTCGCGGTTGCCGGCCATCATGCGGATGCGGTCCCCCACCTTCACCCGCCCGGCCTTGAGCCGCACGGAGGAGATGGCGCCGCGGTAGTTATCATAGTAGGAATCAAAGATCAGCGCCTGCAGGGGGGCGTCCACATCGTCCTCGGGCGCGGGCACCTTCATGACCACGTCCTCCAGCACGTCCTCGATGCCGATGCCCTGCTTGGCCGACACCAGCGGCGCGCCCTCGCAGTCGATGCCGATCTCGTCCTCGATCTCGCCCTTGACCACCTCGGGCTGGGCCGAGGGCAGGTCGATCTTGTTGATCACGGGGAGGATCTCCAGATCGTGCTCCAGCGCCATGTACACGTTGGCCAGCGTCTGGGCCTCGATGCCCTGGCTGGCGTCCACCACCAGAATCGCGCCCTCGCAGGCCGCCAGCGCCCGGGAGACCTCATAGGTAAAGTCCACGTGGCCGGGGGTGTCGATCAGGTTCAGCACGTACTCCCTGCCGTCCTTCGCGGTATAGGGCATGCGCACGGCCTTTGATTTGATGGTGATGCCGCGCTCCCGCTCCAGCTCCATGGAATCCAGCACCTGGTCGGTCATGTCCCGCAGCTGCATGACGCCCGTCTTTTCCAGTATGCGGTCCGCCAGTGTGGACTTGCCGTGGTCGATGTGGGCGATGATGCAGAAATTGCGGATGCGGCTCTGATCGTACTTCAAAACGCAAACCCCTCCGTGACACAATTTTACAGATTATATAATACTGATTCCCTGTTAACAATTCAAGCACACAGCCAAGATTTGGTCGCGATTCGGTCGTAATTGGGAGGGGCGAGGGAAAAGGGAAAAGAAAAAAAGGGAAAAGGAATAGCGGCTGCCGCGCACACAATCAGGACGACGCCCCGTCGTGCCCGGGCCATTCCTTTTCCCTTTTCCCTGGTTCTCCCTATCTCACCAGCTTCTTGATCTTCGCCAGCTTATCCCCCGCGCCGGGCGCCATGATCGCCATCGTGATGCCGCCGCCGGTATTGGATACGCCCATCACCGCGCCGTCCGGGTCCACCCAGTAGTCGTATTCCACGTTGTGGAACGCGCCGCCCACCTCGGAGTAGACGTCAAAGCCGTAGCTTCCCCTGAGGTCGCTGACAAAATCCTTGAAATGCTGTTCACTGTTGGACCAGCCGTTCTTCAGCAGCAAACGCGCCATGTAATACTGCGTCGCGCCCTCGGCCGTGTAGTCCTCCACAGCCCCGGTTTCGGGATTCCACATGAAGTAGAACTCCGCCTCCAGCAGCTCGTGCTTGGCGACGCTCAGCTTCGCCCTGTGGGTGTCGAGCTTGAGCGAGCCGCCGCAGTCCTTGTCGCCGTCGCTGATGTAGGTGGTCCCGGTCAGCACCGAGATCCAGTCCGGCGCGTAGAACGAACCCGAGCCGAAGTTGTCCTCCCGGTCAATGCTGCCCGAATCGAGCGCCGTGCCCGCCAGCGTGTCCGCCAGCCCGCCGTAGTCGATGTACCATTCGATGCCGCCGTAGGTCAGCTCCTTCTGTGTGTTGGCCTTCTCCAGCGCCAGGGCTCCCGGCAGCGCGATGACCGCCGCCAGCAGCGCGCAGGCAAACGCCTGAAGCAACCTCTTCTTCATGTCCACGCCTCCCATGTCATCCTGATGTCGGCCTCTGTCGCCGCACCCCAATTATACCAAACCGCGCCCCCTTCCGGGTGGGCAGCCTGCCCACTTCACGGCTCACGCATGAAATGAAATTGTATAGCAAAACGGTGAACCCATGCGTCGGCGGATATTCCAAGGATACTCGACGCTCTTCATCCCAATCGGACGCCCGACTATTGCCGTCCTCCCCTACTCCCTACTCCCTACTCCCTACTCCCTTTTTACGACAGCCCTATTCCCTTTTCCCATAAATTGTGCTAAACTATACTCCAGACGGCCCGCGGCCAGCGTTCCGCGGCGCGAACGACAAGGAGTGAAGCACCAATGATCAGGTTGTACGATACGGGCGTGTATCTGGTGAACGGGGATACGATCTGTGTGGACGCGGTGGAGGCGGCGCAGAAGGCGGGCAGGCCGGTGGAGCAGGCCGAGGCCGCGCGCGGCACCATCGCCTACGGCATCCTCAAGGCCCACAACACCGCGGAGGACATGGAGGACCTGCGGCTGAAGTTCGACTCCATGACCAGCCATGACATCACCTATGTGGGCATCATACAGACCGCCCGCGCCTCGGGCATGCAGGCGTTCCCGCTGCCCTACGCGCTGACCAACTGTCACAACAGCCTGTGCGCCGTGGGCGGCACCATCAACGAGGACGACCACAAGTTCGCCCTGTCCTGCGCCCACCGCTACGGCGGCATCTACGTCCCCGCCAACCTGGCCAACATCCACTCCTACAACCGCGAAGCCATGGCGGGCTGCGGCCGCATGATCCTGGGCTCAGACTCCCACACCCGCTACGGCGCCATCGGCACCATGGCCGTGGGCGAGGGCGGCGGCGAGCTGGCCAAGCAGCTGGTGGGCCGCACCTACGATTTTGCCCGGCCCCAGGTGGTGGCGGTGTATCTCACCGGGTCGCCGAAGCCCGGCGTCGGCCCCCACGACGTGGCGCTGTCCATCTGCGGCGCGGTGTACAAGAACGGCTACGTGAAGAACAAGGTCATGGAGTTCGTGGGCCCCGGCGTGGCCGGCCTGCCCATGGAGTACCGCAACGCCGTGGACGTGATGACCACCGAGACCACCTGCTGGTCCTCCATCTGGGTCACCGACCAGCGGACGAAGGACTACCTGGCCCTCCACGGGCGCCCCGAGGCGTACAGGGAATTGAAGCCCGCGGACGTGACCTGGTACGACGGCTGTATATCCATTGATCTGTCCACCGTCGAGTGTACCATCGCCATGCCCATGCACCCCTCCAACACCTACACCATACGTCAGCTGCTGGAGAACCCCCGCGACATCCTCCACGAGGTCCAGGAGGCGGCGAACCGGCAGCTGCGCGGCGCGAAGCTGGAGATCGAGTCCAAGTACCACGACGGCGGCATCTGGGTGGAGCAGGGCGAGATCGCGGGCTGCGCCGGCGGCACCTTCGACAACATCTGCGCCGCGGCGGACATCCTGCGCGGCCAGAGCATCGGCAACGGCGCGTTCTCGCTGTCCATCTATCCCGGCTCCATGCCCGCGCTGGCCGAGCTCATCAAGAACGGACGGGCCACCGACCTGATTTCCGCGGGCGCGCTGATGCGGGAATGCTTCTGCGGCCCCTGCTTCGGCGCGGGCGATACCCCCGCCAACGGCGAGTTCTCCATCCGCCACACCACCCGCAACTTCCCCAACCGCGAGGGCTCCAAGCCCAACGAAGGCCAGATGAGCACGGTGGCGCTGATGGACGCGCGCTCCATCGCGGCCACGGCCATCCACGGCGGCAAACTGACCCCCGCCACCGACCTGGACATCGAATACACCCAGCCTGAATACCACTACGACGCGGGCATCTACGCCAAGCGGGTCTACGACGGCTGGGGCCGTCCCGAGCCCGACCACCCGCTGATATTCGGGCCCAACATCAAGGACTGGCCCGAACAGCCCGCGCTGACCGACGACCTGCTGGTGAAGGTGTGCAGCTACATCACCGACCCGGTGACCACCACCGACGAGCTGATCCCCTCCGGCGAGACCTCCGCCTATCGCTCCAACCCCGAGCGCCTGAGCGAGTTCGCCCTGTCCCGCCGCGATCCCGGCTATGTGGGCCGCAGCAAGGCTGTCCGCCAGATCGAGCGCGACCGCCGCGGGGACGGGACCCTGCCCGAGGAGGTCAAGGACGTCTACGCCGCGCTTAAGAAGGCCGGCCTCAGCGCCGACCCTGAAAATACCGACATCGGCTCCGCCATCTTCGCCAACATGCCCGGCGACGGCTCCGCGCGGGAGCAGGCCGCGTCCTGCCAGCGCGTCATGGGCGGCAGCGCCAACTTCGCCAGGCAGTACGCCACCAAGCGCTACCGCTCCAACTGCATCAACTGGGGCATGGTGCCCTTCCTGGTGGAGGACCCCTCGGTGTTTGCGCTGGGCGACTGGGTGTTCGTCCCCGGCGTGCGCCAGGCCGTGCTGGAGAACCGCGATTCCATCACCGCCTACGCCGTCGCGCCCGACGGACGGGTCACCCCCTTCCCCGTCGCCACCGGCCCCCTCACCGAACCCGAACGCCAGATCATCGCCGACGGGTGTCTGATCAATTACTATCGGAATCACTGACGCAGACGGGAAAAGATAAAAAAGGGAAAAGGCAACAGGGAAAAGGGAAAAGGAATAGCGGCTGCCGCGCGCAGCAGGGGCGGCAGGTGTGTCACCCGCCATATACCGAAACGATACGTGTTTCGTAACTGTTCAGTCCTTCGGAGAATTGGGATTTGTCGAATGAGAAATTAGGAATGAGGAATTAGGAATTACAAATGGCTTGGCTGCGAAGTGGCGGCCATGCGCCGCCCGTCAGGCAGTACGCATTGTTTCGGTATATGGCGGGCGGCCAGTGGCCGCCCCTAAAGCGTGCGCGGCAGCCACTATTCATTCCTAATTTCTAATTCCTAATTCTACCAGGCAAACCTCCATTTATCACAGCAGGACTGAATAGATACCGTGTTTCATGGCGGGCGGCGCATCGCCGCCCCGACGTGTCCCTGCTAATCCTTTTCCCTTTTCCCTGTTGCCTTTTCCCTTTCCCCGGCAGATCGATCCGGTCAGGAGCACTCACCAAGAATTGCGCGATTTCCCTCGGCTCACGCCTCCTCCATCCTTCCATCCCTAATGCGGAGGAACGCCATGACCAGAGTCTCGAGGCCGAGTATGCGCATGTGGAACACGAAGTGGTGGGCGGGATTGTGCATCAGCATGACGGCCAGCACCAGCGACACGGCGGCCCAGAGCATGCGCAGCACGTGCAGCTCCCGGGTGTGGTAGTATTCGTCCACCTCCTCGGCCACCTCGTGAAGCACCAGCCAGGCCCAGATAACGCCCAGCATCACCGTGGCGTCTTCCCGCAAGATCAGCGCCACCAGGCCCACCGCGATGTGCACGATCTGCGCGCCCGGATGCGCCTCCCTGTCCCCGGCGGAGAGGATCGTATAGAGGTTGCAGACCCCGTACACGATCAGCCCCACACCCATCAGGTAGGGTACCCCCCGCACGATGTAGTGCGGAAAAAACACCAGTGCCACCCCGAACACCGCCAGAGCGTACACCAGATAATCGTTCTTCAAACGCCTGATCAGCTTCTTCATATGTACCGCCCCCCTGTGTTACATTTATAACACGATAATAAACGCTTGTCAAGTGGCAGCATGAGGGCGGCTTCGTTGCCCATCCCCTTTCTCTTTACCAGCAAATTAAAGTTCATCAAAAAGTGGAGAGTTGAAATCAGATAAATCACTCATACCGAAACGACAGGTACGACCTGGCGGGCGGCGCATCGCCGCCCCTACCGGGAACGCGGCAGCCGGTATTCCTGTTCCCTGTTCCCTGTTCCCTGTTCCCTGTTCCCTGTTCCCTGTTCCCTCATCCAATCTGCCCCCGCGCATCCCCCTACTCCCTACTGCCTACTCCCTACTCCCTAAAAACCCGAACGTTCGGAAAACAACATAGTTAAATATTCGGAATTGATTGCAGATATAATATAGCGCCGGTATACTTAAGCCATCATTTGAGCCGGCACAGTCCGGCGGCTTGGAGGGGCGATATGAAGAAAGCAGCCATCATCATGGGCAGCGACAGCGACCTGAAGGTCATGCAGGGCGCGATGGACACCCTGAAGGCCCTGGAGATCCCCTACGCGGTGCGGATCCTCTCGGCCCATCGTACCCCGGAGGCGGCGGCGCGGTTCGCGCAGTCGGCGCAGTCGGAGGGCTACGGCGCGATCATCGCGGCGGCGGGCAAGGCCGCGCACCTGGCGGGTGCCATGGCGGCGAACACGCTTCTGCCGGTCATCGGCGTGCCGATGAAGTCCTCGACGCTGGACGGCCTGGACGCGCTCCTGTCCACGGTGCAGATGCCCTCGGGCATGCCGGTGGCCACGGTGGCCATCGACGGCGCGGTGAACGCGGCCCTGCTGGCGGCGCAGATCATCGCCCTGTCCGACGATGGGCTCACGGCCCGCCTGGCCGACTACCGCGCCGCCCAGACCGCGAAGGTCGAGGCCAAGGACCGGGCCATCTCCGAGGAATACAGCAACCTTTGATCCCCACTATTCAGACTACGTTTCAGGAGGAAAACCACCATGGAAAAGCTGCAGCAGCTCTACGAGGGCAAGGCCAAGAAGGTCTACGCGACCGCCGACGAGAACCTGTACATCGTGTCCTACAAGGACGACGCCACCGCCTTCAACGGCCTCAAGAAGGGCACCATCGCGGGCAAGGGCGTCATCAACAACCGCATGAGCAACATGCTGATGCAGATGCTGGAGCAGGAAGGCGTGCCCACCCACTTCGTCAAGGAGCTGTCTGACCGGGACACCCTGGTGAAGAAGGTCTCCATCGTGCCGCTGGAGGTCATCATCCGCAACATCTCCGCCGGCTCCTTCGCCAAGCACTACGGCGTGGAGGAAGGCATCGTGTTCGATCAGCCCACCATCGAGTTCTCCTATAAGAACGACGACCTGGGCGATCCCCTGCTCAACCGCTACCACGCGCTGGCCCTCAAGCTGGCCACCCCCGAGGAGATCGACACCATCGAGCGCTACGCCTTCAGGATCAACGACGTGCTCAAGGCCTACTTCCTCAAGCTGAACATCACCCTGGTGGACTTCAAGCTGGAGTTTGGCCGCCTGCCCGACGGCACCATCGTGCTGGCCGACGAGATCTCCCCCGACACCTGCCGCTTCTGGGACAAGGACACCGGCGAAAAGCTGGACAAGGACCGCTTCCGCCGCGACCTCGGCGGCGTCGAGGACGCCTACAACGAGGTCATGCGCAGGCTGATGGGCAAGTAAGGACCGGAGGGGAACGATACGATGGATCACAATAAATCCCACTCCGCCAGCTACGCCGCGGCGGGGGTGGACATCACCGCGGGCTATCGCGCGGTGGAACTGATGAAGCAGCACATCGCCCGCACCGCCATTCCCGGCGTGGTCTCGGGCATCGGCGGCTTCGGCGGGCTGTTTGAGCTGGACATGACCGGCCTCACCCGCCCCGTGCTGGTGTCCGGCACCGACGGCGTGGGCACCAAGCTGAAGCTGGCCTTCCTGATGGACAAGCACGACACCGTGGGCATCGACTGCGTGGCCATGTGCGTCAACGACATCGTCTGCTGCGGCGCGAAGCCCCTGATCTTCCTGGACTACATCGCCTGCGGCAGGAACGTCCCCGAGAAGATTGCCCAAATCGTCTCCGGCGTGGCCGAGGGCTGCGTCCAGGCGGGCTGCGCGCTGATCGGCGGCGAGACCGCCGAGATGCCCGGCTTCTATCCCGAGGATGAATACGACCTGGCAGGCTTCTCCGTGGGCGTGGTGGACAAGGCCAAAATCTTCGAGCCCGACACCGTGCAGGCGGGCGACGCGCTGATCGGCCTCAGGTCCTCCGGCGTCCACTCCAACGGCTTTTCGCTGGTGCGGAAGGTGTTCGACGTGGAGAAGGGCGGCCTGGACGCCTATTGCGACGACCTGGGCATGACCCTGGGCGAGGCGCTCCTGAAGCCCACCCGCATCTACGTCAAGCCCGTCCTGAAGCTGGCCGAGACCGTGAAGGTCAAGGCCGTGAGCCACATCACCGGCGGCGGCTTCTATGAGAACATCCCGCGGAGCCTGCCCGACGGCCTGACCGCGCAGATCCGGCTGAACACCCTGGACACCTCCCCCCTGTTCGACCGCATCGCCCGCGCCGGGAACATCCCCGAGCGCGACATGTACAACACCTTCAACATGGGCATCGGCATGTGCCTGACCGTCCCCGCGGAGCAGGCGGACGAGGCCGTGCGCGTCCTCAACGCCTGCGGCGAGGACGCCCGGATCATCGGCGAGGTCATCGAGAGCGACGAGAGGGTCAGGCTGCTATGAAGACGCGCATCGCGGTGCTGGTCTCCGGGGGCGGCACCAATCTACAGGCCCTGATCGACGCCGAAAAACGGGGCGAGCTCCCCGACGGCGAGATCGTTCTGGTCGTCTCCAACAACCCCGACGCCTACGCCCTCACCCGCGCGCGCAAGGCGGGCATAGAGACCGCCGTCTGCGTCAAGCCCGGCATGGAGGGCAAGCTCATCGAGGCGCTGCGCGCGCACGACATCGAAATGATCATCCTGGCCGGGTTCATGGCCATACTGTCCAAGAACTTCGTGTCCCTCTACCCGGACCGCATCATCAACATCCACCCGTCGCTGATCCCGTCCTTCTGCGGCGAGGGCTTCTACGGGCTGCACGTCCACGAGGCCGCGCTGAAATACGGCGTCAAGGTCACCGGCGCGACGGTGCACTATGTCAACGAGATCCCCGACGGCGGCAGGATCATCTGCCAGAAGGCCGTTGAAATCCGGGAGGACGACACCCCCGAGACCCTCCAGCGCCGGGTCATGGAGCAGGCCGAATGGATACTGCTGCCCCGGGCGGCGCAGACCGTAGCGAACCGAATCAGAATGGAGAAAGAGCAATGAATACCATGGCACAGGCCGTCGGCGCCACCACCTATCCGGGCCGCGGCATCATCGTCGGCAAGTCCGAAGACGGCGAGAAGGCCGTTCTGGCGTACTTCATCATGGGCCGCAGCGTGAACAGCCGCAACCGCGTGTTCGTGGAGGACCACGGCGGCATTCGCACCGAGGCCTTCGATCCCTCCCAGATGGTGGACCCCAGCCTGATCATCTACTGGCCGGTGCGCGAAACCGACGACAAGCTGATCGTCACCAACGGCGACCAGACCGACACCATCTACGATTTCGTGCGCAACGGTGCGTCCTTCATCAAGGCGCTGCGCACCCGGGAATTTGAGCCGGACGCCCCCAATTTCACCCCCCGCGTCAGCGCCATGGCCACCTTCGGCGAGGGCGACTTCCGCCTGGACATGGGCATCCTGCGCGCCGGGGACGCCGAGGGCTCCTGCTGTCACCGCGTCTTCTGGGAGTATGAGAAGGTCGCGGCGGGCACGGGCTACTTCCTGCACACCTATCAGTGCGACGGCAATCCCATACCGTCCTTCACCGGCGATCCCGAAACCGTGGCCGTGGGCAACGGCAGCGCGCAGGAAATCGCGGACGCGCTCTGGGACGGCCTGAACGCCGACAACCGCGTCTCCCTGTGGGTCATGACCCGCGACCTCAAGACCGGCGCAAGCGACGCCGTCATCATCAACCGCAACGTCTAAGGAGGACTGCATATGGCACGCGAGATCCAGTTGAAGTACGGCTGCAACCCCAACCAGAAGCCCTCCCGCATCTTCATGAGCGCCCACGGCAGCCAGAGCGAGCTGCCCCTGGAGGTGCTCAACGGCCGTCCCGGCTACATCAACTTCCTGGACGCCCTGAACAGCTGGCAGCTGGTCACCGAGCTCAAGAAGGCCACCGGCGTCCCCGCCGCGGCGTCCTTCAAGCACGTCAGCCCCGCCGGCGCGGCCATCGGCCTGCCGCTGACGGACGTGCTGCGCAAAATCTACTTCGTGCCCGCGGACATGGAGCTTTCCCCCCTGGCCTGCGCCTATGCCCGGGCCCGCGGCGCGGACCGCATGTCCTCCTTCGGCGACTTCATCGCCCTGTCCGACGTGTGCGACCTGGCCACGGCGAAGCTGATCCAGCACGAGGTGTCCGACGGCGTCATCGCCCCCGGCTATGACGACGACGCGCTTGAGGTGCTGAAGTCCAAGCGCAAGGGCGGCTACAACGTCATCAGGATCGACCCCGACTACGTGCCCGCCGAGATCGAGCGCAAGCAGGTGTTCGGCATCACCTTCGAGCAGGGCCGCCAGTCGCTGCCCATCGACGATAACATGATTGCCAACGTGGTCACCGCCAACAAGACCCTCACCGAGGCCCAGAAGCGCGACCTGCTGATCTCCCTCATCACCCTCAAGTACACTCAGTCCAACTCCGTCTGCTACGTCAAGGATGGCCAGGCCATCGGCGTGGGCGCGGGCCAGCAGAGCCGCATCCACTGCACCCGTCTGGCCGGCGGCAAGGCCGACAACTGGCATCTCAGGCAGCACGAAAAGGTGCTGAATCTGCCCTTCAAGGACACCGTGGGCCGTCCCGAGCGGGACAACGCCATCGACGTGTACATCTCCGAGGACTGGCAGGACGTGCTGGACGACGGCAAGTGGCAGAGCCTGTTCACCACCCGCCCCGAACCGCTGACCCGGGAGGAAAAGCGGGCCTACCTGGACACCGTCACCGACGTGGCCCTGGGCTCCGACGCCTTCTTCCCCTTCCCCGACAACATCGAGCGCGCCAAGAGAAGCGGCGTCACCTGCATCGCCGAGCCCGGCGGCTCCATCCGCGACGACCTGGTCATCGCCAAGTGCGACGAGTACGGCATGGCCATGGCCTTCACCGGCATAAGGCTGTTCCATCATTGACGGATTTGAGAGAATTAGGAATTGGGAATTAGGAATTAGGAATTGAAAATAGCTGCCGCGTACCCCGAAGGGGCGGCGCATCGCCGCCTCTACGCAGCCAAGCCATTCATAATTCCTAATTCCTCATTCCCAATTCCTAATTCAAAGCTCATATCTTTATCAGGATTATTGAGTTTATTTATTCACCCACCCCATAAAAGCGAGGCAGAGCATATGAAGATATTGGTCATCGGCGGCGGCGGGCGGGAGCACGCCATCATCCGCAAGCTGAAGGAGAACCCGGAGGTCACCGAGGTGGTGGCCATCCCCGGCAACGCGGGCATCGCCCGGGACGCGGAGTGCGTGAGCATCAAGGCCACGGACATTGACGGCATCGTGGACTATGTGAAGGCGCATCCCGTGGACTTCGCCGTGGTGGCTCCCGACGACCCGCTGGCGCTGGGCTGCGTGGACCGGCTGCACGCGCTGGGCGTCCCCTGCTTCGGCCCGGACGCCAAAGCCGCCCGCATCGAGGCCAGCAAGGTGTTCGCCAAGGACCTGATGAAGAAGTACGGCATCCCCACCGCGGCCTACGAGGTGTTCGACGATCCGAAGGCCGCGCTGGAGTACGTCAGGACCTGCCCGCTGCCCACCGTGGTCAAGGCCGACGGGCTGGCGCTGGGCAAGGGCGTGGTGATCTGCTTCAGCCGGCAGGACGCCGAGGCCGCCGTCACCGCCGCCATGGTGGAGAGCGTGTTCGGAAAATCCGGCAGCCGCATCGTCATCGAGGAGTTTCTGGAGGGCCCTGAGGTCTCCGTGCTGTCCTTCACCGACGGCCACGTGGTCAAACCCATGGTGTCCTCCATGGACCACAAGCGCGCGGGCGACAATGACACCGGCCTGAACACCGGCGGCATGGGCACCATCGCGCCCAACCCCTGCTACACCCCCGAGGTGGCGAAGCGCTGCATGGACGAGATCTTCCTGCCCACCATCCACGCCATGGCCCAGGAAGGCTGCCCCTTCAAGGGCTGCCTCTACTTCGGCCTGATGGTCACCAAGGACGGTCCCAAGGTGATCGAATACAACTGCCGCTTCGGCGACCCCGAGACCCAGGTGGTGCTGCCGCTTTTGAAGTCCGACCTGCTGACCGTCATGCGGGCCGTCGAGAACGAGACCCTGGCCGATACCCCCGTGGAGTTCTCCGACGGCGCGGCCTGCTGCGTGATGCTGGCCTCCGGCGGCTATCCCGGCAAGTACGAAAAGGGCAAGGTCATCGACATGGGCCGGGCTGAGGAAATGGCCCAGGTCTACCACAGCGGCACCGCAAGGAATGAAAGCGGCGCGCTCGTCACCGCCGGGGGGCGCGTGCTGGGCGTCTCCTGCACCGCCGATACGCTCGAGGAGGCCATCCAGAAGGCCTATGCCGCCGCCGCCGAGATCAAATGGGACGGCATGACGCTCCGGCATGACATCGGGCGTCGGGCGCTGTCCATCTTAAACAAAGGGGAAATGTGACCTATGGTCTATCGCGTATACGTTGAAAAAAAGCCCGGCTTCGACCACGAGGCCGCCGCGCTGTTTTCGGAGCTGACCTCCTTCCTGGGCATCCGCGGCCTCACCGGCGTGCGCATCCTGAACCGCTACGACGTGGAGAACCTGGACGCCGACCTGTTTGAGAAGGCCGTCCCCAACGTGTTCTCCGAGCCGATGGTGGACACCGTGACCCGGGAGCTGCCCGAGTATACCGGCGCGGTCTTCGCCGCCGAATACCTGCCCGGGCAGTTCGACCAGCGGGCGGACTCCGCGGCCCAGTGCATCCAGCTGCTGGAGCAGGTGGAGCGCCCCGACGTGCGCACCGCCACGGTGTACATCCTGGAGGGCGACCTGACCGAGGCCGACATCGCCGCCGTGAAGCACCACGTCATCAACCCCGTGGAGCGCCGCGAGGCTTCCCTCTCCCCCGTCGAGACCCTCAGGACCAACTTCGCCATCCCGGAGACCGTGGAGACCCTGACGGGCTTCATCGGCTATTCTGCGGAGGAGCTGAAGGACTTCATCAAAAAGTACGGCCTCGCCATGGACGCCGCGGACATCGCCTTCTGCCAGGAATACTTCAAATCCGAGCGCCGCGACCCCACCCTGACCGAAATTCGCATGATCGACACCTACTGGTCCGATCACTGCCGCCACACCACGTTCCTGACCGAGCTGGGCGAGGTGACCTTCGAGGATGCGGACGTCGAGGCGGCGTATAAGCGCTACCTCGGCCTGCGGGACGAGTTGGGTCGCACCAAGCCCGTGTGCCTGATGGACATCGCCACCATCGGCGCGAAGGTGTTGAAGCAGCGCGGCGTCCTCACCGACCTCGATGAGAGCGACGAGATCAACGCCTGCACCATTCGTATGGACGTGGACGTGCACGGCGAGAAGCAGAAGTGGCTGCTGCTCTTCAAAAACGAGACCCACAATCACCCCACCGAGATCGAGCCCTTCGGCGGCGCGGCCACCTGTATCGGCGGCGCGATCCGCGACCCGCTGTCCGGGCGCGGCTACGTCTATCAGGCCATGCGCGTGACCGGCGCGGCAGACCCCACCCGGCCCGTGGAGGCCACCATCCGGGGCAAGCTGCCCCAGCGGCAGCTGGTCACCACCGCCGCGGCGGGCTATTCCTCATACGGCAACCAGATCGGCCTGGCCACGGGTTTGGTCGAGGAGATCTATCACGACGGCTACGCCGCCAAGCGCATGGAGATCGGTGCGGTGGTGGGCGCGGCCCCGGCGAACCAGGTGCGGCGCGAGGTGCCCGCCCCCGGCGACATCGTGATTCTGCTGGGCGGCCGCACCGGCCGCGACGGCTGCGGCGGCGCGACCGGCTCCTCCAAGGCCCACACCGAGGCCTCCCTTGAGACCTGCGGCGCGGAGGTCCAGAAGGGCAACGCGCCCGAGGAGCGCAAGCTGCAAAGGCTGTTCCGCAACCCCGAGGCCGTCAGGATGATCAAGCGCTGCAACGACTTCGGCGCGGGCGGCGTGAGCGTGGCCATCGGCGAGCTGGCCGACGGCCTGGACATCGACCTCAACAAGGTCCCCCGCAAGTACGAGGGTCTGGACGGCACGGAGCTGGCCATCTCCGAATCTCAGGAGCGCATGGCCGTGGTGCTCGCCCCCGAGGACGTGGACGCTTTCCGCGCTCTGGCCGATACCGAGAACCTGGAATCCACCGTGGTGGCGAAGGTCACCGAATCCCCCCGCCTGGTGATGCACTGGAACGGCAGGACCATCGTGGACGTGGCCCGCGAATTCCTCAATTCCAACGGCGCGCCCAAGCACACCGACGTGGTCGTGAAGGCCCAGGAGAAGCGGCAGGCCGCCCATATCATGGACTTCGACGAGGGCATGAAGGCCGCCGTGTCGGATCTGAACACCTGCTCCCAGCGGGGCCTGGCCGAGCGGTTCGACAGCACCAACGGCGCGTCCTCCCTGCTGATGCCCTTCGGCGGCAGCCGCCAGCTGACGCCCGCCCAGGCGATGGCCTCCCGCGTGCCCGTGGAGGGCGGCGAGAGCGACACCGCATCCGTCATGGCCTACGGCTTCGATCCGGCTATCAGCGAAAAGAGCCCGTATCGCGGCGCGTACCTTGCGGTGGTGGATTCCATCGCCAAGCTGGTGGCCGTGGGCAGCGGCACCGAAAACGTGCACCTGACCTTCCAGGAATACTTTGAGCGCATGAACTCCGAGACCGCCTGGGGCAAGCCCCTTTCGGCGCTGCTGGGCGCGCTGGACGCGCAGATGGATTTCGGCTGCGCGGCCATCGGCGGCAAGGACAGCATGTCCGGCTCCTTTGAGGATATCCACGTGCCGCCCACGCTGGTATCCTTCGCCGTGGGCGTGTGCCCGGCGGGAAATCTCAAGTCCGGCGTATTCAAGAAGGCCGGTTCGAAGATCGGCTGGCTGAAGCCGGACTACCGCGAAAACGGCACGCCTGAACCCGCAAGCCAGAAGGCGCTGTTTGCCAGGGTGGACGCTGGCCTCAAGGATGGCTCCATACTTGCCGCCTGGGCGGTGGGCAAGGGGGGCGCGGCCTCCGCGGCGTTCCGCATGGCCCTGGGCGAGGGCTTCGGCGTGACCTTCCGCGAGGGCGTGGACCTGTTCACCCCCGTTTACGGCAGCTTCCTGGTGGAATACGCGGCTGACGGCGCGGACGTGATCGGCGAGACCACGGCGGAGCGGGTCTTTGCCTGCGGTAATGTCAGCATCCCCGCCGACGCGCTGGAGGCGCTGTACGAGGGCAGGCTGAACGAGGTGTTCCCCGCCACCGTCAAAAAGACCTACAGCGCCCCTAAGGCCTTCAATTACAGCGCGGACAAGCGCGTCGCGCCCGCCATCAAGGTGGCCAAGCCCCGGGTGCTGATTCCCGTGTTCCCCGGCACCAACTGCGAATACGACACCGCCCGGGCCTTCATCAAGGCGGGGGCGGAGCCGGAGGTCATGGTCATCCGCAACCTGTCCGCGCAGGCCGTCGCCGAGTCCGCCGAGGCCTTTGCCGACAAGATCGCCCAGAGCCAGATCGTGTTCATCCCCGGCGGCTTCTCCGGCGGCGACGAGCCGGACGGCTCCGGCAAGTTCATCGCGGCGTTCTTCCGCAATCCCGTCATTCGCGACCGGGTGCATGAGCTGCTGAACCAGCGCGACGGCCTGATGGGCGGCATCTGCAACGGCTTCCAGGCGCTGATCAAGCTGGGCCTGGTGCCCTACGGCGAGATCCGCGAGGCCGACCAGTGCGTGGAGGCCACGCTGACCTTCAACGACATCGGACGCCACCAGTCCCGCCTGGTCTCCACCCGCATCGCGTCCAACAAGAGCCCGTGGCTGATGCACACGAACCCCGGCGAGGTCTACATGGCCCCCATCTCCCACGGCGAGGGCAAGTTCATCGCCTCCGACGACTTCATCGCCAGGCTGGCTGAAAACGGCCAGATCGCCACTCAGTATTGCGACCTGAACGGCGACCCCACCATGGACATCCTGTTCAATCCCAACGGCTCCTGCCAGGCCATCGAGGGCATCACCTCCCCCGACGGCAGGGTCTTCGGCAAGATGGCCCACTCCGAGCGCGTGGGCTTCAACGTGGACCTCTACAAGAACGTCCCCGGCAATTACGACAACGGCATGTTCCGCGGCGCGGTGGACTACTACCGCTGATCCACAGCGACGCCCCGGTCCGATTCGGACCGGGGCGTTTTGTGTCAATCGACGTTCATCGCCATCTCTATCTCGTCCTCGTCTCCGTTTCCCGTGGCGGCGAAGCCCTTGCATGTGTAGAGCCTTTGGGCCGCGGCATTGTCCCTGTTGCAGGTCAGGGCGACCCGCCCCGAGTCGCCGAAGGGCTTGGTCCGGATGTATCGGATGACCTCGTCCAGCGCCGCGCCGCCGTAGCCGCGCCCCTGCGCGGAGGCGTCGATCATCATGTGCCAGATGTCGTACTCGGGCACGTCGCAGTCGTAGATCACCATGACGTACCCGACCATCCGCCCCTCCGCGTAGATGCCGAAGGGCTGGCACTGGTCCCTGTAGACATAGGCCTGCGCCAGGCTGCGAATCGGGTGCGAGACGAACGCCTCCTGTCCCGGCGCGAGCCTGAGATTGAAGGCCTCCATGAAGTTCTCCTCCGTGATCGCTCTGAGTTCTACCATCGCTTCCTCCTGTCTGATCTGTGCGGCGCGTCATTGACAAATAGCCCGCCGTCCCTTATAGTATAGATGATAAGCGCCGCATTGTAAAGGACCGCGGGAAAGGCTCTCAAGCCCTGCAAGGCGCTGGAGACCGCATCCCGCAGAGAGGAGCACATCATATGAGCAAGCGCATCGTCGCCATAAATGCGGGCCCCAGGAAGGGCTGGAACACGGACACGCTGATCACCGAGGCGGCCAGGGGGGCGGAGTCCGCCGGGGCAGCCATCGAGCGGTTCGACCTGTTCCGATTGGAGAAGTACACCGGCTGCATCTCCTGCTTTGGCTGCAAGCGGGAGAAGAACAAGGGCCGCTGCGTCTGTCGGGACGGGCTGACCCCGGTGCTGGACGCCATTCGGGCGTCGGACGGGCTGATCATCGGCTCCCCCAATTACCTGTCGGAGCTGACGGCCTCCTTCCGGGCGCTGTACGAGCGCCTGATCTTCCAGAACCTGACCTACAACGTCGAGACGCCCTGCTGCAACCCGCGCTCCATCCCGGTGCTGCTGATCATGACCAGCAACGCCCCGGACACCAGCTATCTGGGACTTCTTCGAAGCTATCAGCAGACCCTCTCCCGCTTCGTCGGCCCCACCGAGGTCCTGGTCAGCGGCGACACGCTCCAGCTGAAGGACTACGGCAAGACCGACTGCCCCTGGACGCTGTTCGACCCGGAGGCAAAACAGCGCCGCCACGAGAACGTATTCCCCCAGGAGCGCATCCGAGCCTTCGAAATGGGCGTGGCTCTGGCGAAGTGAAGAAGCCCACCTCCTGCCGCCGATGCGCGCCGGAAAGGGCGGAGCAACCGAAGCAAATCCCACGCAAAAAGGACCCGATCCTTGAGATCGAGTCCTTTTTGCCGGATTGGCCCGGATAGATATCCATGGATTCCGAATGCCAAAGTCAGTCCAGAGGCTTCATCGTGGGGAACAGCAGCACGTCGCGGATGGAATCGGAATTGGTGAGCAGCATCACCAGGCGATCGATGCCGAAGCCGAGGCCGCCGGTGGGGGGCATGCCGTACTCCAGGGCGTTGACGTAGTCGTAATCCACCTGGGCGCGGCTCTCGGGATTGAGGGCCTTGCGCTCGGCCACCTGGCGCTCGAAGCGCGCGCGCTGGTCCAGGGGATCGTTGAGCTCGGAGAAGGCGTTGCCGAACTCGGTGGCGTTGATGAAGTACTCGAAGCGCTCGGTGAAGGCGGGGTCGTCGGGCTTGCGCTTGGCCAGGGGGCTGATCTCCACGGGGTAATCGTAGATGAAGGTGGGCTGGATCAGCTTGTCCTCCACGAAGGCGTCGAAGAACTCGGCCAGTATGGCGCCCTTGGTGGGCACCTCGGGCAGCTCCACGTGGTGGGCCTTGGCGGCGGCGATGGCGTCCTCGTCGGTCTGCCAGTCGCGGAAGTCCACGCCGGAGTACTTCTTCACGGCGTCGATCATGGTCAGCCGCTCCCAGTGGCCGATGTCGATGTCATTGCCCTGATAGGGGATCACCAGCGAGCCGCAGACCTTCCGGGTCACGGTCTTCATCATGTCCTCCACCAGGTCCATCATGCCGTGGAAGTCGGTGTAGGCCTCGTACAGCTCTATGGTGGTGAACTCAGGGTTGTGCTTGGTGTCCATGCCCTCGTTGCGGAAGATGCGGCCCACCTCGTAGACCCGGTCCAGGCCGCCGACGATCAGGCGCTTCAGATACAGCTCCGTCTCGATGCGCAGCACCATGTCCATGTCCAGGGAATTGTGGTGGGTGTAGAAGGGCTTGGCCGCCGCGCCGATCTCAAAGGGAGTGAGGATGGGGGTGTCCACCTCCAGATAGCCCCGGCCGTCCAGGAAGGCGCGCAGCTCCCGCAGGATGCGGCTGCGCTTGACGAAGGTGTCCTTCACCTCGGGATTGACGATCAGGTCCACGTAGCGCTGGCGATAGCGGGTATCGGTATCGGTGAGGCCGTGGAACTTCTCCGGCAGCGGATGCAGGCTCTTGGTCAGCAGCACGATCTCGGCCGCGTGGACGGAGATCTCGCCGGTCTTGGTCTTGAACACCCTGCCCGTGACGCCGACGATGTCGCCGATGTCCAGGGCCTTGAAGTCCTTGTAGGGCTCCTCCCCCACGTCGTCCCGCTTCACGTAGATCTGAAGGGTGCCGTCGGGGTCCTGGATGCGGGCAAAGCTGGCCTTGCCCATGATGTGCTTGCCCAGGATGCGGCCGGCCACGCGCACGGTCTGGTCCTCCAGCGCCTCATAGCCGCCGATGATCTGGCCGGAGGTGTGGGTGCGGTCGTAGGTGGTGATCTCGTAGGGATTGCGGCCCTGCTCGATCAGGGCGTTGAGCTTGTTCAGCCGGATGGTGTCCTGCTCGGTGAACCCGGCGGGGACCTGGTAGGTCTGGGCCATGTATCGTATGCTCCTCTCGATGGTTATCTCTTGCGAATGGACAGCACCTTCAGCTTGATGACGCCGCCGGGGGTGTTGGCCTCCACCACGTCGCCCACGCGGGCGCCGGTGCCCTTGCCGTCGGTGTCGCACAGGGCCTTGCCGATGGGCGACTCATTGGAGATGAACAGCTTGGCGGGGTCCGCCTCGGTGAAGCCCACCAGGGTGTACTCGTCCTCCTCGTCGTAGGTCAGGTCCATGACCCGCACCACGGTGCCCAGGGCGGCGGTATCGGTGTTCACCACGCTGTCGTCCACGAAGGTGGCCGTGCGCAGCTCGGTCTCAATGCGGGCGATGTTGCCGTACACCTCTGCCTCCTTGGCCTTGGCGGCGTCGTACTCCGCGTTCTCGCTCAAATCGCCGAAGCCGCGGGCGATCTGGATCTCCTCCGCCACCTTCTTGCGCTCGATGTTCAGCGCCTCAAGCTGTTCCTCCAGCTTTTTCTTATCTGTAAATGTAAGAATCCTCGTGTCTGCCATGATTGATTGCCTCCCGGGTTGGTTGGTATGGTTATAACGCAATATAGCCGAATAAACAATAACACTACCTCAAACGGCAGTGTCTCGCTTATTCGGTCGTTTCTTATTATACCTGTTCCCGGGGAAAAAGTCAAGATTGGGCGGGAGGCAAGGGTTAAGAATAGGTTATTTTGAGTGTGGGTCACAGCACGCAATAAGCCGAGTTCGAGGTGTGGAGCGTGGAAGTGGAAATCGACATTTGAAGGTAAAGGGTAACGACCTCTCAGTCGCCGACTCTATCGGCGACAGCTCCCCTGGAAGGGGAGCCAAGAGGAACGAAGCACGTCAGCCATGGCTCCCCTTTCAGGGGAGCTGTCAGCCGCCAGGCTGACTGAGAGGTCGTTCCTTATTTCTCATGACGGAACCAGGCGCTTATCCGATCAGAACAAATCCCTAAGGGATTGCACCGCAACTCCCCGCTCTCATTCCATCTCTGCGGAATCAGCTTCCCCCGCTCTATCCCTCCAGATCCAGCCACCTGCACTCGGCTTCGGTCAGCGCGATGGCGCTGGCCTGGGCGTTGGTGCGCATGTGGTCGCGTTTGGTGGGGCTGGTGAGGGCGTAGACGTCCAGGGCACGCTGGTTGAAGATCCAGGCCATGGCGATCTGCGGCACGGTGAGGCCCTTCTCCGCGGCCAGCTGCTCGCAGCGGCGCAGGCGCTCGAGGTTCTCCGGGCAGACGTAGCCCCTGATGCCGAACTCGTCCATGTATCGCGTCGCGGTATCGGGGTCGTCGCTCTTCACCCGGCCCGAGAACAGTCCCCGGCCCATGGCGGAATAGGCGAACACCGGCATGCGGTGCTCGGCATACCAGCGCCGGGCCTCCCGGTTGGCGGGACCGGAGATGGTCACGCAGCCGCCGCCCCACAGGTCCGTCACCTGGTCGGCCAGGCCAAAGTTGGGGCTGGACACGGTGAAGGGCTGCAGGCCGTGCTTCAGGGCGTAGTCGTTGGCCGCCTCGATGCGGGGGATGGTCCAGTTGCTGCCGCCGAACACGCCGATCTTGCCCTCGTCCCGGCAGCGGTTCAGCGCGTCCACCAGCGGGCCCACCGCGGCCTCCGGGTCGTCCCGGTGCAGCAGGTACAGGTCCAGGTGGTCGGTCTTGAGCTTCGCCAGGGAGTTGTGCACGTCGTGGAGGATGTCGAAGTCCGTCACGCGTTTGCGCCAGCGGTTGTGGTGCGCGCCCTTGGCCAGGATCACCACCTTGTCCCGCAGGCCCCGGGCCTCCAGCCACTCGCCCAGCGGCTCCTCGCCGTAGTGGTCCGCGCAGTCGAAGCAGTTCACGCCCTCGGCGTACATGTCGTCCAGCAGTTGAAAGGCCGCCGAGAGCCGCGCGTCGAAGTCCGCCGCCTCGCCGTAGACCGAGCGAAAGGCGTTGAACAGCGTCGGCGTCGCCGTGCCGAACACCACCCGCGAGATGGGCTTCGACACCGATTCGATCCGTCCGTATTCCATACCTGAACCTCCCGGCAAGGCGCTCACGCCTTCTGAATCACGATCTTGGTGTTGGGGCCCGCCCACTGGATGATCTGCTTCATGCTGGCCTCGTCGATGGCCACGCACCCGGCGGTGTAGGCGTTCTTGCCCTTGCAGTGGAGGAAGATGCAGCTGCCCTTCCCCGCCTTGCCCTCGGCGTTGTAGTCGATGAACATGCAGTAGTTGTACACGCCCTTGTAGTCGATCAGGTGCTCGTCGGAGGAGGTGTAGCTCCTGCCGGTCTCCCGGGAATCGACCAGCTGGTTGTAATAGCCGGACTTGGAGGAGCCGCACCAGTAGTGGTACTGGGTCACCTGGGTGTAGCTCAGCTTCGCGCCGGGATCGGCCTTGATGCCAAAGGGCGTGTTCAGGTTGTAGGTGCCGACGGGGGTCTTTTTATCCCCCTCCTTGGTCTTGCCGATGCCGTTTTTGCCTACGTAGGCGGAGGTCTCCAGCCGCTGCACCCAGATGTCGTTGATCTTCTCATGGAAGGACAGCCGGGCGTTGCTGCCGCCGGTGTACTCCACCAGCACGATCTGGTCCGCCGTCTTGGCGGCGTCCAGCGCGGACACCTTGCTCTCGTCCGCGGGCGCGGCCACCGGCGCGGCCTCGAAGCCGTCGGCCTCCACCGCCACCTGCACCATCGCCAGCTGCTTGCCGTAGCGCACGGCTACCAGCGTGCTGCCCGCGCTCAGGCCCGTGATGACGCCGCTGTCGTCCACCGAGGCGATGGCCGGGTCCTTGGACCGGTACTGCTCCAGCGTGCCGTTGGGCAGTCTGACGGCCTCCCCCACCTTCATGCTGACCTGCTTGGGCAGCACCACCACGCCGCACTTGGCCTTGGCGCCGCCGCCGGTCACCTCCAGCACCGCGCGGCCCGGAGCCAGCGCCTCCACCAGCCCGCTTGCCGACACCGTGGCCACCGTCAGGTCCGAGGAGCTGAAGCCCACGTCCGCTTTCTTCACATGCTTGAGCTGCGGCTTCAGCTGGGCCGAATCGCCCACGTACATCAGCCCCAGCTTTGCGCCCAGCTTGATCGACGCCCTGTGCGCCGCCATCGCGTCCATCGGCAGCGCCATCAGCAGCGCCAGCGCCAGTATCAGACACGCAATCCTCTTAAAACGCATACATATTGCCCCTTTATCGATTTATATTTCAATTCTATCACAAAAGTATGACAATATGTAGAGGCTGGCCGGGGCGAGAATGCGACAATGAGCAAAGCAGGGCATAAAACAGCGGGCTGGCGCGGTTCATTCAAACCGCGTCAGCCCGCTATTCTACGCCACGCTCTTCATTCCACCGTGACGCTCTTGGCGAGGTTCCTGGGCTTGTCCACGTCCAGGCCGCGCGCCACGCTGGTGTAGTAGCCCAGCAGCTGCAGCGGGATGATGGCCAGGCTGCCCATGAAGTGCTGGTCGGCCTTGGGGATGTAGACGGTGAAGTTGGCCGTGTCCTCCACGTTGTAGTGGCCGTAGCAGGTCAACCCCATCAGGTACGCGCCCCGGGCCTTGCACTCCACCATGTTGGAGATGGTCTTTTCAAACAGGTCGTCCTGGGTCAGCACGCCGATGACCAGCGTGTTGTCCTCGACCAGGCTGATGGTGCCGTGCTTGAGCTCGCCGGCGGCGTAGGCCTCCGAGTGGATGTAGCTGATCTCCTTCATCTTGAGGCTGCCCTCCAGGCTGATGGCGTAGTCCAGGCCGCGCCCGATGAAGAAGATGTCATGGGCGTTGGCGAACTTGGCGGCGAACCACTGTATGCGCTCCTTGTCCTCCAGCACGCGGACCAGCTTGTCGGGCAGGGCGGTCAGCTCCTCGATGTAGTGGGCGTAGGCGTCCTCGTCCACTGTCCCCCGGACCCTGCCGAACTGCACCGCCAGGGCGTACATCGCCGCCAGCTGGGCGGAGTAGGCCTTGGTGGTGGCCACGGCGATCTCGGGACCGGCCAGGGTGTAGAGCACATTGTCCGCCTCCCGGGCGATGGTGGAGCCGATGACGTTCACCACAGCCAGCGTGCGGATGCCCTTCTCCTTTGCCGCGCGCAGGGCCGCCAGGCTGTCGGCGGTCTCGCCGGACTGGGAGATCACCACCACCAGCGCATCCCGATCCAGCAGCAGATGGCGGTAGCGAAACTCCGATGCCAGCTCGACCCGGACCGGGATGCCCACCAGGTCCTCGATGACGTACTGCGCCGCCATGCCCACGTGCCACGCGGAGCCGCAGGCCACGATGTGGATCGAGGACACCCCGCGGACCACCTCGTCGGTCAGCCCCGCCGGGACCAGGTCGATGTGGCCGTCCTTGATGAGGCTGTTCAGCGTGTCCCGCACCGCGGCGGGCTGCTCGTGGATCTCCTTGAGCATGAAGTGCTGGTAGCCGCCCTTCTCCGCCGCGGCAGCGTCCCAGGTGATCTCGGTGGACTCCAGCGCCACCTCGTCGCCGTTCAGGTCGTAGAAGGTCACCCCGCCGGGGATGATCCGCGCCACCTCGAGGTTGTCGATGTAGTACACGTTGCGGGTGTACTTGAGGATGGCGGGCACATCCGAGGCCAGGTAGCTCTCGCCGTCGCCGACGCCGATGATCATGGGGCTGTCCTTGCGGGCTGCGTAGATCTCGCCGGGATAGTCCTTGAACATGATCGCCAGGGCGTAGCTGCCGCGCACGCGGACCATCATGCGGTTGATGGCGTCCACCGGGCCGATCTTGTACTTCTTGTAGTAGTAGTCCACCAGCTTCACCGCCACCTCGGTGTCGGTGTCGCTGTAAAAGGTGTAGCCGTTGTTCAGCAGCTTGAGCTTCAGCTCCGCGAAGTTCTCAATGATGCCGTTGTGCACGCCCACCACGTCGGACTCCACCGGGCCCGAGCCGGTGCCCGAGCAGTTGCCGCTGACGTGGGGATGGGCGTTGGTCTGACTGGGCTCGCCGTGGGTGGCCCAGCGGGTGTGGCCGATGCCGCAGGACCCCGCCAGCGCCCGACCGTTGTCCGTCTTATCCGCCAGGTTGCGCAGCTTGCCCGTGGCCTTCACGACCTCCGCCAGCTGACTGCCGTCCCGCACCGCGATTCCCGCGGAGTCATAGCCACGATACTCCAGCTTGGACAGCCCGTCCAACAAAATCGGGGCCGCCGCCCGCGTCCCGGTATAGCCTACGATGCCGCACATAACAAACGCTCCTCTCCGAATATACGCATTAACAAAACAGCGCCTGACGCTGTCCATTCATTCCAGCGCCAGACGCGGATCTTATCCATTCATAAACAAGTCAGTCCAGCCCCTGGGCCAGGGATTCGTCCACCAGCGCGTCGCCGAGGGCATCGGTGGTCAGGGCAATCACGGGCTCAACGGTAGGGACCTCCTCCATGAGGGAGGGGACTTCCGTGGGGGCCTCCGTCGGCGCCTCGGTAGGCACCTCCGTCGGCGCCTCGGTGGGCGCTTCCGTGGGGGCCTCGGTGGGCACGGAGATCGCGTTGGCGTCCAGGCTCAGCAGCTCCTCATCCTTCTGGGCGGCGATGTCCAGGCTGCGCTCGTCGGCGGCCGCTTCGCGCACGATGTCGTCAAACTTGGTAAGGCGGTTGCGGTCGTTCATGTACATGACCGCCAGCGCGGCGATCAGCGCCAGAGTCACCACGATATAGAGAAAAGTCAAGAAGGGCTTCTGCTTCTCCTGGTACTGACTGTTCTTTCCCATGCCAATAACTCCTATAACGTCATTCTCCGCCCCGTGCGGAGCGCATATCTCCAACCTGAGCCCTCAGGAAATGCCCCGGCAGCCCGGTCCATTTCCTCAGGGTTCAAATAAAACGCATCATCCCGGAAAGCAGGGGACAGCTTTTGCCGCCCCCTGCCGGGAAATACCCCTACAGTTGAATCCATTAGGCGATAGGAGCCAGGATGTCGAACTGACCCGCAGTGGGGAAATTCAGGGTGATAGCACCGGTAGCAGCATCGAAGGTGTCAGCGAACTGACCCATGTTCATGTACACGGTGTTGCTGTTGGCGTCGGTCACGGTCAGCAGCAGCTGATCCAGATCGGTACGACCAATGAGCTGGGGGACAATGACCCGCGCGAGGCCGGCCTTCTCCACCGGAACAGGCTCAGGCAGAATAGACTCGTACTTGGTCAGATCCAGAGTGGAAGGATCAAGCACAACGGGACCTTCAGCAGCCGCGGGAGTGGTCTCCTCAGTGGCAGTGTCGGTAGCGTCAGTCTTCTTGCTGCTGGAGCTATCGCTGGAGCTGTCGTCAGAGCTGCTATCGTCGTCATCATCGTCAACCAACCACCAAGGATAGACACTGGGGCTGACAGCGGCGAAAGCGCTAACGGTCAGAGACAGAACCATAGCGAGCACGCAGATCATCGCAATTAACTTCTTCATTGTTATCTCCTCCTTTCTCAAAGAATCATCGACATTCGTCGATATATCAACGCCGAAGCGCAGATACCACATTTAACAGAGCTATTTCTCTATGTAGAAAATCTCCACGATCTTGTCGAGCAACTTTTCGTTGTCGACGTAGAACTCGTCCCACAGCGGGCCGGCCACGCTCTTGCCGTCGACCACGTAATAGCTGTCGTCCGTATAGACTGCGTTGGAAATCGCCTTTGTCAGATCCAGATAGCGGCTGCGCGTGATATTGGTCTGCACGCAGTACTCCGCGGCCTCAATCTTGCGCCACACCTCGTTGGGCCTCAGATCGAGCAACTCCGTGATGGTCTCCATGGCGCCGTTGATGAACGCCTTCTGGCGCTCCATGCGGCCCACGTTGGAAAACTCGACTTTCGTATCGCGGGAGCGCACGAAGGTCTCGACATTGCTCCCATTGATGATGGCGGTTTCGCCTTCAATGAAGCCCTTGTCTGCCAGATCGTTGTTGGGCACCGTCACGGTGATGTTTCCGAGCACCCGCATGATCTCCGGCAGAGAGGAGCGGTTGGTGATCACGTACTCGTTGATGGGGATGCCGTACATGATCTGTGAGACCGAGTTGCGCAGATTCCAGCAGGACATGGGTCCGTTATCGCCATAGGCGAAGGACAGGCACAGCTGATCCACGAACTCGCCAAAGTCGTGGCCAAAGCGGCCATAGCGGTGTATCTTGCAGATCGTATTGCGGTTGATGGCGATGATGGTCATCTTGCGATGGAACTCATCCATCACCACCAAGGAGATGCTGTCAGCACTCGCGCCCGCGCCGAAGTGGTCATTTGTCTTGAGCTCGCCCTCGGAGTCCACGCCCACGTACAGCACGGACGTGATCCGGGAATTGTAGCGGTATTCCTTCCCCTTGTAGGTGATATTGCGGTAGCCGCTGCCCACGTTCATCTGCTTGGCGGCGCTGACCCTGCTGCCGGCCATGCCGACGATCTGGCCGCGCAGGAAGAGCCCCGCGCTCACCAGCAGCACCAGGGAGATCAGCGTGATGGGGATCAGCCACTTCTTGCGGTACAGGGTGCGCTTGACCTTGTGCTTAAACCTGCGCCAGATGCTTTTGCGCTTACGGTGGTGATGCTCGGCGCCCGCTTCGCGACCGCCCCGTTCATCCCGGTTCTCAGACATGCTTATTCACCACCCGCAACAGTTCAGTCCTTTTTCCTGCGCTTCTTCTTCCCGCCGTCTTCCTTGTCCTCACCGTAGCCATAGCCGTAACCGTAGCCGTAGCCATAACCATAGCCGTAACCGTAGCCATAGCCGCTCTTGCGGGAGCCCAGCTTGTTGAGCACCGCGCCCAAGAGCTTGACGCCGGCGTATTCCAGCTGCTGCTTGGCGCGCTGGGTCTGGATGCGGTCCGTAGCGCCGCTCTCCACCACCAGCACGGTGCCGTCGCACTCCCTGGCGATGAGCACGCCGTCGATCACGGCGTTCACCGGCGCAGTGTCCACGATGACGTAGTCGAAATCCTCCCGAACCTTCGCAAGCATATTCTTGAATCGGTCGCCGGAGAACAGCTCGCTGGGGTTGGGGGCCACAGCCCCGGTGAAGATGATGCTGAGGTTCTCCTCGGAGGTCAGATAGACGACCTCCTCCAGCGGGACCTCGCCCACCAGAAACTCCGTCAGCCCCTTGACCTTCTTGCGGACGTTGTAGCGCCCCATGGTGTGGCTGTTGCGGATGTCGCAGTCGATGTAGAGGGTCTTTTTGCCCAGCGCGGCGAAGCTCTTGGCCAGCCGGAAGGATACCGAGGACTTGCCCTCGTGCTTCAGGGCGCTGGTGACGCCGATGACCTTTATATTGTAGCCGCTGAGCTGGATGTTGCCGCGCAGCGTGTTGATGGCCTCGTTGACCTGGAAGGGGACGTCCTGAATCTTGAGGGCGACCCGCTTGGGTTCCCGCTCCACAGGCTCCAGGTTTTCAGCCTCCATAAAATCATTGGGCATGGATCGCTTTCTCCTTCTCGATCAGCTCGTCAGTTTTCCTTGAAGTAGGGTACGGCCGCCAGCACGGGCAGCTGCAGGTATTTTTCCACGTCGTCGTCGGAGTGGATGGTGTTGTCCATCATCATCTTGATGACGATGAAGGCCGCCACGATCAGTATGCCCACCAGGCCGCCGATGGCCATGTATTTGAGGATGCCCGGGGTGACCTCCTCCACCGCCTCGGCTTCGGAGTAGTCGATGATGGTGGGCTCGCTGGTGCCGACGATCTGATAGATACGGTCGATGGACACGTTCAGCAGGTCGTTGGCGATATCCCGGCTCAGGGCCAGGTCGGTGGTGGTCACGGTGGTGTGGATGATGTGGGTGCCGGAGGGGTTGGAGACCTTTACCAGCTTGCCCAGCTGCTTGTAATCGCTGTCCAGCTGGAGATCCTCGATGACCTGGTTCAGCACGGCGCGGCTGGTGATGATGTTCTGATAGTCATCCGTCAGCGCGGCGCCGATCTGCAGATCCTGCAGCGAGATCATCGAATCGGTGTTGGTGATGTAGAGCTCGGTGCTGGCCTGATAGGTGGGGGTCACCATGTAGGTGTGATAGAGGCCCATCAGCGTCGCCCCGATGAGGCAGGCCATCAGAAGGGCTTTCCAGCTGTGCAGCAGCGTGAAAAAAACCTCTAAAAGGTCGATCTCTACAGCGTCATCCTGATTCAGGG
The DNA here is from genome assembly GCA_902799465.1 of uncultured Eubacteriales bacterium. Lineage (GTDB taxonomy): Bacteria > Bacillota > Clostridia > Christensenellales > Aristaeellaceae > UBA2862. The sequence continues at coordinate 2,320 of CADCAS010000003.1, read as the reverse complement.
GCTTATGCTCCGCGGGTATGATGCCGTTGTATTGGGCCGCGGTCCTCTTCTCCTCCATGCGTCAAAGCACTCTCCAGTCGTGTATATATTGTCAGTCGGCGTCCTCCGTGAGCAGCCGCAGATTGCGCTCGAGGATGACGTGGGTCAGCTCGGGGTCCACCTCGTCGAGCATCCATTCCACCGCCTGCTGCGCGTGCAGCGGGCGGAAGCCCATGCCGTGGGTGTCGCTGCCCAGGAAATCCACGAACCCCTCCCTCAGCTGTCTGCGCCAGGGATTGCGGCGGAAGATGCCTTCCTTGTCCAGCAGCCGGTCGAAGTTCATCTGGAGCATCGCGCCGTGGCTGCGAAGCTCCTCCAGGCGGTCCTCCCTGCCGTTCAAGCAGCGGTAGCGCTCGTAGTGCGCCACGATTGGACGGTAGCCGTTGGAAAAAAGTTCCCGCATGGCGTGCTGGATCACGTTGTAGAGCACGCTGGGCTCAAACTCCACCAGCACGTAGTTGGTGCCGTTCATGGTGAGTACCTTGCCCGCGTCCAGCTCCCGCACCAGGCCGCTGTAGTAGTAGCACTCCTGGCCGGGATAGAGGGTCAGGTCGATCTTCTGCCGCTTGAGCTCCTCCCGCACCGCCTGCAGCGTCTCGAGATTGCGCTCGGCCTCCACCATGTAGCGGCCCGGATGGTAGTGCGGCGTGACGATCATGCCGCTCAGGCCCTGGCGGGCGGCCTCCCTGAGGATGGCGACGGAGTCCTCCATCGTGGCCGGACCGTCGTCCACGCCCGGCAGCACATGGCAGTGCATATCGACTATGGTTGGCATTTCTCTCTTCAAACCCGTACCCCGTCCGGCTGGAGGCTGTCCAAAAGAAGTCACGGTCCAGTCGCATCGAAATCATGTTTTTGTCACATTTGGCGCATTACAAAACTTTACATGCATTCACCAAACACACACATTATATAGCAAAACCCCGGTTACCGCAAGGGGGTTAACCAAAAATTTCTATAAAAAGACGCTTTATTTACTGGATACCACCATTATTTTACCCGTGTGTGACAGTCCTTCACATTTCTCTCATTTCGCGGATGCACCGCCGTCGAAAGCGCCTCACCGCCGCCCGAGGCTTGTCACATTTCTGTTAATACATTGTAAAGCGGCTGCCTCATCGAGGCAGCCGCTTTGGTGGGGTTAAATGGGCTCGAACCATCGACCTTTACGATGTCAACGTAACGCTCTGACCAACTGAGCTATAACCCCGAACGCAGATGTTATTATACTATCCCCCGCCGGTTTTGTCAATACTCTGAAATGTAAATCTTTGGGTTGACACGGCGATGCGATATACCTATAATGAATTGAGAATGGAAAATGGAGAATGGAGAATGTATGTGGAAATCCTTGCGGATTTGTTACTGTTCAGTCCTGTGACAAACAGAGATTTGGCAGGCTGCGGGGGACGACCTCTCTTTCAGGGGAGCTGTCGCCGACGAAGTCGGTGACTGAGAGGTCGTTCCCCGTTGCCTTGTACAATCTCCACTTATCACAGCAGAACTGAATAGATACGCGGATTTCTTTGATTATAATCACCGTGAACCAGCGTAACAGCCTCTCTGATCGTTTTTAATCAAACAAATCCGCAGGATTTGCACCGCCATTTTCCATTCTCCATTTTCAATTCTCCATTGAACTTCAACCCTGCAAATACCAGGTGATTTCCCCTGAAAGGATCGAACCATGCCTCAGAAACCGACTGACTGGCTGGTGGCGCTGCATGCCCGGCATCTGGAGCGGCGGGGACGGCTGGCGCAGCTTCGGGCGTACAAGCAGCACGGCAGCACCAGCGTCTACGCCCATAGCGTGGACGTGGCGTCGCTGGCGCTGAAGCTGGCGCGGCGTCTGCCCTTCAAGGTGGACGAGGACGCGCTGGTGCGGGGCGCGCTGCTGCACGACTACTTCCTCTACGACTGGCACGTCCCCGACCCCGAACGGCCGATGCACGGATTCTACCACCCGAAGGCCGCGCTGAAAAACGCCGACCGGGACTTCGCCCTCACCGACCGGGAGCGCGACATCATCCGCCACCACATGTTCCCCCTCACCCTCTCCCCGCCCCGGACGCTGGAGGGCGCCATCGTGTGCGTCGCGGACAAGCTCTGCGCCATCAAGGAGACGTTCAGGAGACGCTGAGCGCGCGTGGAGCGCTGGCTCCCCCGCTCTTTATATCATGCCCATAATAGGGTAGAGGGAGTGCCATAGCCCTCGCCCCTCCCGTTGCACCGTACATACCGGTCAGGTATACGGCGCTACATCGTAACATGGATTCAAGTA
>CADCAS010000002.1 GCA_902799465.1 uncultured Eubacteriales bacterium | reverse complement strand
GGCTCCCGTTTGCCAGGCTGAATGCAGCCCCCATCTTTGCCAGTTTAAATGCAGCCCCTCTTATCCTTCCCTCTGCGTTTACTTTGGCAATTGAGGCCCCATTTCCGCCCTCCTCTCGCCCCGCCAAATTAACTCCCCGGGTATGGACAGCCCGAATTTCGTGTGTTATAATGGAAAATAATGATAAGTGTCGGCATTTGTACAGAATCGACGATAGCGGAGGAATACGGCCGTGGCACAGTGGAAAAAGTGGTTGACGGTCATGCTGGCGGTGAGCATCGCGCCTGCCAGCGTGTCTACGGTCATGTTAAAGGAAATGCGCGCCAACGCCTGGTTTGCGGCGCAGGCCGAGGAGGCCGGGTCCGCCGACGCGCTGGCAGAGGACGCCGAAGCGGCGTTCGCGGAGCCCGAAAGCGGCGAGATCGCGCCCGCGGAAGACGCCGCGGCTGAGTCTGTTCAGCCCGAGGACGCCGTCGCGGAGGTGGAGCAGGCGCTGGGCGAGGACGTGGACGGGGAGGTCATGCTGACCCCGGAGGACGGCGAGGACGCGGAGATCGACGCCGAGGCCATGGAGGCCGACGACGCCGGCGGCTTTGCCATCATCAGCCAGCCCCAGGACTGCGTCTGCGAGCTCGGCGGCACCGCGGCCTTCACGGTGCTGGCACAGGGCGACGGGCTCACCTACCGTTGGCAGTACCAGAATCTGAGCGGCAGCGGCTGGCGCAACTCCCTTTTGAAGGGCTACAACAAGGACACCCTCCACGTCTACGCCAACCGGGCCCGCCTCGGCATGAAGTACCGCTGCGTGGTCTCGGACGCCAGCGGCGCGGAGCTGGTCACCGCGGAGGCTCAGCTGACCAACACCTCCACCGCCCTGGCCATCACCCGCCAGCCCCAGGACGTGGCCGGAAAGCTCGGCGACACCGCTGTGTTCGCCGTACAGGCCACCGGCAGCGGGCTGACCTATCAGTGGCAGTATCAGTCCGCCGACGGCGGCGCGTGGCTCGACAGCTCCCTGAGCGGCAGCAACCGCGCAAGCCTCACCGTGCCCGTCACCAAGGGCCGCGTGGGCATGCGCTTCAGGTGTGTGGTGCGGGATTCCAGCGGCGCGGAGGTCACCTCGAACGCCGCCATCCTCACCAGCGGCGATTCCCCCGCGGGCTCCCTCGCCATCACGACCCAGCCCACGGACCAGTCCTGCGAGCTCAACGAATCCGCGGTGTTCACCGTGGCCGCCACCGGCAGCGGGCTTACCTATCAGTGGCAGTATCAGGCCAGCGGCGAGACCGACTGGTCCGACAGCACCCTCACCGGGGCAAAGACCGCCAGCCTCACCGTGCGGCTCACCCGCTCCCGCATGGGGATGAAGTTCCGCTGCGTGGTGACCGATTCCACCGGCGCGAGCGTCACCTCCGAGGCCGCCACACTCAACGGCACCGCCCGCTATGAGATCGACGGCGTCATCTACGAGCTGTCCAACGGCATCATGAGCGCGGTGGATTACATCGGCTCCGCGGACGCGATCACCGTGCAGCAGACCGTGGCGGGCTACACCGTGACCGTGCTGGGCGAATCGGCCTTCGAGAACAAGACCACCCTCCGCACCGTCACCCTCCCCGGCACCATCACCGAGATGGGCGAGGCCGTGTTCGCCGGGTGCACCAATTTGGAGAGCGTTCAGTGGCGGTAAAACCCAGAGCGGTTTGACCGCCCTGTATTCCCGGCATACGAAAAGCCCTTCCGCGGTATTTCAGCGGAAGGGCTTTCTTTTGAGCGGAGGGACGGGAAACGACCTCTCAGTCAGCCTGCCGGCTGACAACTCCCCTGAAAGGGGAGCCAAGGCTGACGCACTGTCCGTCCCTCTCTTGGCTCCCCTTTCAGGGGAGCTGTCACCGACGAAGTCGGCGGCTGAGAGGTCGTTCCCCGTCATCCCGACAAATACCAGCTTGTCGCGGAACCAAACAATTGCATTCCAAATCCGTTATTGCGCAGCCGTGATGTCCGTGGCGAAGTACTTTTCAGAGATGGTGCGGAGGGTGCCGTCGTTGCGGAGGTCGACGATGGCGTCGTTGAGGGCATTGAGGAAAGCCTCGTTTTCCTGGCCCTTCCGGACGGGGATGGCGACCAGGCTGGCCTCCTCGGACAGGGCGACCACCTTGAGCTCGGCCTCGGGGTGCTCCTTCATGTAGTCCACGAAGGACAGCTCGGCGTTGAGGGTGGCGTCCACACGCCCGGCGAGCACCAGGTCCAGGGTCTGGGCCAGGGTGCTCACGGTGTCGGTGGTGGCGCCGTAATCCTCAGCCATCATGGCGTAGGTGCTGCCCGCGGAGTTGGCGGTCTTTTTGCCCTTGAGGTCCTCGAAGCCGTGGATCTCCACATTGTCGGTCCGAACGATCAGCGCGGTGCGCAGATAGGCATAGGGGGTGGAGAAGTCGTACTTGGCGGCGCGGTCCTCGGTGATCTCCACGCCGTTGGCGGCGATGTCGTACATCTTCGAGTCGATGCCCAGGAAGATGGACTCCCAGGGGCACTCCACGAACTCGGCCTCCACGCCCATGCGCTCGGCGATGGCGCGGGCCACCTCGACGTCAAAGCCCACCAGCGCGTCGGACTCGTCGTGGTAGGTCCAGGGCGACCAGGCGCCCTCGGTGGCGACGACCACGTTCCCACGGGCCTTCACCGTCTCCAGCAGATCGTCCTCCGCCAGCGCCGCGGCAGTCATCAGCAGTGTCAGGGTCAGAAGCAGTGCGGTGATCTTGCGAAGCATGATGATTTCCTCCTTTGTCAAACCAGATTGCGCATCGGCTGCATCAGCGCGCCGATGAGGTAGAGCAGCGCCCGCTTCCAGATGGGGCATTCGGGCAGGGTCAGGTCGTCGGGGATGCGGGCGTTTTGGGCGTCGATGACCTGCCGGCAGTCGGCGTGGAGCGCCTCCATGTAGCCGCGAAGCTCCGCGTTGATCTCCGTAGAGCGTATCACCAGCATCAGTTCGGTGTCCACGTAGGTGCTCCGCAGGTCCATATTGAAGGAGCCGATGACGGACAGGCAGTCGTCGATGGCCACCGCCTTGCCGTGGTAGGACTTGCCCCCCGCATACTCCAGCAGGCTGACCCCGGTGGACAGCACGTCGCCCCGGTGGTACAGGTAATCCCCGCTGCCCACCAGGTTCGCGCCGTTCTCCACGGCGTTGATCATCAGCGTCACCGGCACGCGCTCCGCGACGCCCTTAAGCGCCTCGCGCATGTACCGGTTCAGCACCGCGTAGGGCGAGTGGATGACCACGTCTTTCTGCGCGCGTCCCATCATGGCGATCAGCTGGGCGAACACCGTGGGCTCCTTGGCATAAATGCCCGTGGGATTGTGGATGAGCCACACTCCTTGGGTGGGGACGGTCACCGCGGCGTAGTCGAAGGGCTCGAACAGCTCTGGCCGGGATGCGCGCATCGAGCGGCAGCGTTCCTTGAGCGCGTCCCACACGACCTGACAGCGTTCCCCGGACAGCTTTGGCGCAAAGGCCGAGGTCTCCTCCCCCGTCCACATGCCCTCGAAGTAGTCCCTCAGCTGCCGCAGGCTGCGGTCCGGGCCCGGGGCCTCGTCATAGACCAGCACCTCCCGGTCCAGGCTGCGGTTGGTGGCGGTGTACTCGCCCAGGAACTTGTCGAACATGTTGCGCCCGCCCAGTATGAAGGCCAGGTCGTCCACGATGACGTACTTGTCGTGCATGCGCCCCATGTGCTTCCAGGGGGTGAAGGGGCGCAGCAGATTGTAGAACCGCACCTCCACGTTGGGATGGGCCGCCACGGCGCGGAACAGGTCGCCGCCCATGTGGTCGAACCGGCCCGCGATGCCGTCTACCAGGAACCGCACCCGCACCCCGGCGTCCGCCCGGTCCAGCGCCGCCGCCAGCACGTCGCGGGTGCTCTCGCCGTCGTGGTTCTCGTAGGTCACGATGACGATCTCCTCCCGCGCCTGCGCGATCAGCCGTATGCGCTCGTCCAGGGCCTGGGCGCTGGATTCGAGGATCATGGCCCGCTCGCCGGTGTCGCGGTCCTCAAGCATCTCCGCCGCCCGGGCGTCCGCCGCGGCCAGCGTCTCGGGGCTGGGGTTGGGCAGCGCGACGAAGGGCGCGTAGGCCGAGACCAGGTTCACCAGCAGGCAGAGCAGTATCGCCCATTTGAGGCCACGCAAAATGCGCCTGGGAAGGGAGCGCCTTTTCCGTCTCTTCATCGTCTAAGCCTCCAGCGCTTTCGTCAGCGCGCGGACCTCCGCCTCCGTCAGCTCCCGCCACTCGCCGGGCCGCATGCCGCCCAGCTTCAAATCCATCAGCCGCACGCGGCGAAGGTGGGTGACATTGCAGCCCAGCGCCTCGCACATGCGGCGGATCTGCCGGTTCAGGCCCTGGACCAGTATGATGTTGAAGGAGCGCTCGCCGGTCTTGCGGACCCTGCAGGGCAGGGTCACGGTGTCCAGGATCGGCACCCCGGCCATCATCTTCTCCACAAATTCACGGGTCACCGGGCGGTCGATGGTGACCTCATATTCCTTTTCGTGGCCCCCGGCGGCGCGGAGGATGCGATTGACGATCTCCCCATCCGAGGTCAGCAGCAGCAGGCCCTCGCTGTCCTTGTCCAGCCGCCCCACGGGGAACACCCGGATGGGATAGCCCACGTAGTCCACCACGTTCATCGGCTCCCGGGGGTCGGCGGTGCAGACGATGCCCCGGGGCTTGTACAGCAGCAGATAGACCTTCTCCCCGTCCCCGGAGAGCGCCTTGCCGTCCACCGTCACCCGCATGCCGGGCAGTATCCTGTCGCCCAATGCCCCGCGCCGACCGTCCACCGTCACGCGGCCCTCTTCGATCAGCCGGTCCGCCTCCCGACGGGAGCAGTACCCGCTGTCCGCGATAAATTTGTTCAGCCGCTTGCCGTTCGTGGTGTCCATGGAGCGCTCCTTTGTCTCTGCGTTGCCGCATGTCAAACTGACAACATTAGTGCTATCATTCTACCACACTTGTCAAGGCTGGACAAGTTTACATAGTTATGTTATGATGAATTATCGTTGCAGCTCAGAGTGCCCGGGATGGACTCCCACAGTCACGCTGAGCGGCAACGAATCATCATATAACAGAGGATGGAAAACTATGGCAATGGTCACGCTGCGCAAGACCCGGGAGACCCGCGTGCGGGGAGGACACCCGTGGATATACGCCTCGGAGGTCGAGAAGGTGGAGGGCGCGTTTGAGAACGGCGACATCGTGGACGTTCACGACTTCCGCGGAAAGTACATCGGGCGGGGCTTCTACAATCCCCAGAGCCAGCTGGCGCTGCGCATACTCACCCGCAACGACGAGCCCTGCGACCGGGCCTTCTTTGAAGGGCGCGTGCGGGACGCCTGGGAATACCGCCAGCTGCTGTGCGACCCGGACAGCTGCCGCCTGATCTACTCCGAATCGGACTTCCTGCCGGGGCTGGTGGTGGACAAGTTCGGGGATATACTGGTGCTGCAATCGCTGTCCCTGGGCATCGAGCGCATCAAGGACATGCTGTGCGACATCCTGATGGAGGTGGTCCGGCCCGCCGGCATCTGGGAGCGCAGCGACGTGCCCGTGCGGCGGCTGGAGGGTCTGGAGCAGACCACCGGCCTGCTTCGGGGCGAGGTACCGGACCGGGTGGACATGGTGGAGAACGGCATCCACTTCCTGGTGGACGTGAAGCACGGCCAGAAGACGGGCTTCTTCCTGGATCAGAAGTGGAACCGCGCCGCGCTGAAGCCGCTGTGCCGGGACGCCCGGGTGCTGGACTGCTTCTGCCACAACGGCAGCTTCTCCCTCCACGCGGCGAAGTACGGCGCGAAGTCCGTGCTGGGCGTGGACATCTCCGAGGAGGCGCTGGAGGTGGCCCGGGAGAACGCCCACCTCAACGGCCTGGACAATGTCACCTTCGAGGCCCACAACTGCTTTGACCTGCTCCGGGAACTGGACGATAACCGCGAGCGGTTCGACGTGGTCATCCTCGATCCCCCTGCGTTTACCAAGAACAAGGCCGCGGTGCAGTCGGCCATCCGGGGGTACAAGGAGATCAACCTGCGCGGTCTCAAGCTGACCCGTCCCGGCGGCTTCCTGGTGACCTGCTCATGCAGCCAGCACATACTGCCCGAGATGTTCCAGGACATCGTCAACCAGGCCGCCCGCGACGCCAAAAAGCGCATCCGCCTGGTGGAATACCGCACCCAGGGCTACGACCATCCCATCCTCCCCCAGTCGGTGGAGACCAGGTATCTGAAATGCATGATCCTCCAGGTGATGGAGTGAGCGCCAAAAACCCCCTGTCCGCGCGGCAGGGGGTTTTTGAATTAGGGTAACTAATCAGTCGCCCAGAGATGACTCCCTCAGTCAGCCTGCGGCTGCCAGCTCCCTCGGAGAGGGAGCCTGGACGGGAGCCTGATCGAGGAGCCCAAAAGCCTCCCTCTTTGAGGGAGGTGGCCCGCGAAGCGGGTCGGAAGGAGTCCACGACTGAACAGTTATGAATTAGGAATTGGGAATTAGGAATTAGGAATGAATAGTGGCTGCCGCGCACGCTGTAGGCGCGGCCAATCGCCGCCATCTACGCAGCCAAGCCATTGATAATTCCTAAGGAGCGGAGGAGGGAGGCGTGCCGGGGCACGTTGACCGACGACAACGCCGCAATGGCGGATTCAGACAAGCATAATGTATGAATAATTTCTGCACGGCTCCTAATTCCCAATCCCTAATCCCCACTTCCAATTCCTCACTCCCAGCGACGGTCATATGAATCCTTCTGCCAACCCTCGTCCTCATCCTCATCCTCGTCAAAGCTGGAGAAGATGTCGTTCATGATGACGGGGTTGTTTTGCAGGGCCCTGAGGCTGTCGCGGCTGACGACGGTATTGGTGCCCAGGCAGGCCTTGCAGCGGTAGCCGCACTCGGGACAGACGCAGCCCAGTTCCAGTCCCTCGGAATGGACCATATAGGTATCGCACACATGGCAGGAGCATCGCATCGTTTTATCCTCCGATCTCCAGTTTATTTCCGTTGAGCACCGCCCCGGCCAGGCGTTCGCCCGCATAGCGCAGCGTCAGGTCAAAGCCCTCCGCGCCGTCGGCCAGCAGCTTCAGGAAGATCCGGTCCCCTTCCCACAGGGTCAGGGACAGCAGGCGGTCCCGGTCGATCCACTCCAAATCGCCCTCGTCGCAGGGGATGATGTCGCCGGTGAAGCGGGCGGCGGTGAACAGGTGCATCTCCTCGTCCTCCCAGCGGTCGGAGCGGAAGTGTACGATGCCGCGACAGCGGCAGTCCAGCAGGTCGAGCCCCGTCTCCTCCTTCGCCTCCCGCAGCACGCACGCCATGGGAGTCTCCCCCGGCTCGATGTGGCCGCCGATGCCCAGCCACTTGTCATGGTTGGCGTCGTTTTTCTTTTTGGTGCGGTGCAGCATCAGGTATTCGCTGCCCCGCTCGATGTAGCACAGCGTGGTCTCCTTCATGTTTCCCTCCGTATCAGGGTCCGGGCCAGCGCCTTGTCGGCCTCGGAGATCCTGTAGCTCTCCCGGAGCTTTTGTATGGCCTTGTTGTGGGTGAACGGGTCCCAGAGGTTCTCCTCCAGGATGCCAAGGCACGCCTCCCGCGCGCTGGGCCACAGCGTGGCCAGGCCCCAGGCCGCGCCCATCCGGGCGTAGTAGCCCTCGTGCTGAAAGCCGCGGTACACCGCCATCACCCCCGGCAGGTATTCCGGCAGCTTGAACCGCGCCATCAGCAGCACCAGCCCGAAGCGCTTGCGAAACTCCTCGCCGCTTTCAGCACAGTCCACGGCGAAGGCGTAGGTCGGCGGCAGCTCGGCGGGCTTGGGCTTGAAGGACGACACGAAGGTGTCGCACACCGCCCAGTTGTCCACATGGGGCAGAAAGGCGTCGGTCAGCGCCAGCTTTTCCCCGATGGGACACCTCGCCCCGGCCAGCACGATCCCGTGGAGCATCCGCATCTCAAAGAGGTCGTGCGTCCGGCTGGCGTCCAGAAAGTCCCGCCAGTCCACGGACCGGATGATCTCTCTGCCAATGCCCCGCAGCAGCGGCACCCGCACGCCATAGGCATGCCCCTCCAGCCCGGGCACCAGGCCCGCGTTGAACGCCGCGTATTTCGCCTCTCCCAGGCCCTCCAGCCGTGCCAGCAGGCCGTATGTATCAAACATGTTTCTTCACCCCGTATCAGTTTAACGGATGGGGGCAGGAAAGTCAATGGGGCAATCGTTGGAGTGGAATAGCCTACTCCCTCAGTCACGCTTCGCGTGCCAGCTCCCTCAGGGAGGAAGCCTATCGGTATGCAATTTCCACAGGCTCCCTCCCTGAGGGAGCTGGCTGGCCGAAGGCCAGACTGAGGGAGTCCGTTCCACGGACTCTCATATGGAGCAGACAGCTGCTGACGTTGTCTGATCGAGCCCGCGTCAGCGGCCATCTAATGCCCCACTATCCGCCATTTGTTAATTTTGTTAATTCTTGTTCCGACTTATTGACTTTCTTTGACTTTTGACTATAATAATAAACGTCGGCAGGGGGCGCGGATAGAAAGCGCCCGGGCCGTTCACAATAGATACAGAAGCACAAAGAGGAGGTACGAATTATGTTCAGCATCATTCCCTATCGCACCGATAACCATATGGCCCGCCGGGAGCGCGGTTACTTTGAGGATTTCGCCAACGACTTCTTCCGTCCGTTCTTCGCGGACAGCTTCGGCCTGATGGCCGGTCAGCGTCCCATGAAGGTGGACGTGAAGGACGAGGGCGACCACTTCACGCTGGAGGCCGACATGCCCGGCATGAAGAAGGACGACCTGAAGGTGGAGGTCCACGACGGCGTGCTGACCATCTCCGCCAACTACGACGAGTCCAACGACGCCAGGGACGACAGCGACAAGTACGTCTACCGCGAGCGCCGCTGCGGCAGCATGAGCCGGAGCTTCAACGTGGAGGGCGTGAAGGAGGAGGACATCACCGCCGCCTTCAAGGACGGGGTGCTGACCCTGAATCTGCCCAAGCGCGAGGAGCAGCCCGCCCCCGCGACCCACACCATCGCCATCGAAGGCTGACACAACGCCCCCTGTCCGACCGGACAGGGGGCGTTGTATGCAAAAGCGTACAGATAATTGAGAATGGAAAATGGAGAATGGAGAATCCGTGTGGAAATCCTTACGGATTTCTTTGATTAATTGAATGTAAGCAAACGTGCAACGCCGCTTATCGTCTTTAATCAAAACAAATCCGCAGGATTTGCACCATCATTCTCCATTCTCCATTATCCATTTTCAATTCGGCTGCCAGCCTGTCAAGCATCTAATTTCGGCATGATCGGATTCAGTCCTTCGCCGTCTCCAACGATTCGTCGAAGATCTCATCGGTGACGATGGCCTGTCCCGTGGCGGGATCGACCTCGGGGAGCTTGACCACCACGCTGACGGAGAAGTGTGCCTCGGCCCCGCTGGCGGCGCGGGCGGTGATGATGGCGGTGCCGTAGGCGCCAGTGAGGGTCACCAGACCGTTTTCATCCACGTTGGCGATCAGGTCGTTGCTGGTCAGCCAGGTGATGGTGGGATCGTCGGGGTCATCGGGATGGATCTCGGCGGTGAGCTGTATGGGCTTGCGGGCCGCGCCCTTGCGCATGTACATCTCGTGCTCGTTGAGGATGATCTCATGCACCAGCACCTGCACCCGCAGGTCACAGGTGGCGGTCATGCCGTCCACGGTGGCGGAGATGGCGGTGGCGCCGGAGTGCAGCGCCTCCACATGGCCGTTCGCGTCCACGGTGGCCACGGTGGGGTCGCTGGACACCCACTCGATGTAGTGGCCCTCGGAGGCGGCGTCTGGGTTGCCCGCGCTGTCCATGAATCGGGTCTGGATATCCAGCGCGTCCCCGCGCTCGATGGTGGCGGCGGAGGGGGCCAGATCAAAGGCGTCGGAGGAGGGCTCCACGCGGATGACGGCGCTGGTGCTGAGTCCCTCGCCGGTGATCGCGGTCAGCACGGGCTCGCCCACTCCCCCGGCGTGGATGGTGCCGTCGCCATCCACGGTCAGAAGGCTCTCGTCGCTGGACACCCAGCGCTCCACGGCGTCGGTGGTGTCGGCGGGGAAGTACACCGCGCCCATCTGCAGGGAAGCGCCGGTGCCCACCACCAGCTCCTCCGGGGTGATGCGCATGGCGTCGCCCGAGACGTGGACCAGCACGTCGGCGCTGGCGGAGAGTCCGCCCGGGGTGACGGCGGAGACCTTCGTCCTGCCGCCCCGCAGCGCCCGCACGCGCCCCGCGGCGTCCACGCTGGCGATGTTCGGATCGTCGCTGCGCCATTCCAGCCGGGTGTCGTCCGCGCCGGGATTGAAGGATGCGCTCAGGCCGGTGACCTGCCCCTTCTCCATCCGCAGGCTGTCGGTGTTCAGGTAGATGGCCGTGGTGGGGCTGCCCGACACCTCCACCCGCACCGAGGTCCGCGCGCCGCCCTCCGCCTGGATGTGGATGTCCGTCGCGCCCGGCGCCACCGCCTTCACCAGCCCCTGTGGGCTGACCGTGGCGATGCGCTCGTCCACCGAGGCGTAGCTGATGGCCTGGGCGTGGTCGGAATCCAGCGCGTATGAGATGGCATAGCTGTCCCCGCGGCCCATCTTTATGGTGTGCGGATAGGCGTAGAGGTGATCCTCCTGCCCGAACCGCATGGGCAGCAGCAGCAGCAGCCCCAGCGTGATCGCCAGGATCAGCGCCGTCAGCTTTCCGTATATCGTACTCATCATCAATCTCCGCAAGTATCATTTAGCCCCTCTATTATACGACAACCCCCTTTGAACGGTCAACTGATTTTTGATAAAAGGAGGGAAAAAGGAAGGGGCGAGGTGAAATTGAGAATGGAAAATGGAGAATGGCTCATCCAATCCGGGAAATCCGCAGGGATTTCCACCGGCATTCTCCATTCTCCATTTTCAATTCTCCATTCAAAAGCCCTCACGTCCCATCCTCGCCCTCCTCCATCATCTCCAGCAGCCGCTCGATCATCGCGCGGTTGGAGGGGCAGTGGTCGAAGTGTTGGGAGAGAATCCCGCGGGTGAAGGCGATGGACACGGCGGTGCGGATGCAGCGCTCCACGCAGGCGGGGCGGGTGCCTGTGGCGGCGGCGATGTCGGCGTAGAGGCCCTTGCTCAGATTGCGCAGGTCTGCGCGGTCGTCGGACAGGGCCTGAAGGGCGCGGTTGAGGTAACCCGTGCCCGCCAGCCGACTGGGAAAGCCCAGCCCGGTCAGCAGCCTGCGCGCCCGGGCGGCGGGCGGCTCCGACTGCTCCGCCGCGCGGGTCCGGGAGCGCTCCTTCCAGCAGTCCAGTATCAGCTCCGGCAGCCGGTCCGCGTCCAGCGGCTTGTACAGGAAATAGGCCGCCCCGCAGCGGCAGGCGGTCTCCACGCTGAAATCGGAGTAAAACCGGGTGCATACGATACACAGCGGGGCGCGGGCCGTCCGCCGCAGGGCGCGCATCAGGGCGCTCCCGTCCATCCCCGGCAGCTGGAGGTCCGTCAGCACCACGTCCACAGGGTGGCCCAGCAGATAGGCATACGCCTCCCGCCCGTCCGCCGCCGCTCCGGCCAGCGTCAATTCCCGGCTCCGCTCCAGCGCGTCCCGCACCCGCGCCACATGCAGGCGCTCGGCGTCCGCGATGAATACGCTCAGACTTCTCATAGATATTCACCATTTGTATTATATAATACATAAATAATAATATGGGATGTGCCTTATGTCAATCCGGAATTGTAACGCCGCTTCACCCTTTGTGGGTAGAAACGGTTAACTTTTCTCCATGATCTTTTTGAGCTCCGGCCCCGGCGCGTCGAAGGTCTGCCGGATGGCCCTGGCCAGTATGGGCACGGTGTTCAGCGCCTCGCGGAGGGTGTTCCTGTTGTGGCCCACCTCGATCAGCACGGAGAACACCCCGATGTGCTGGTTGTAGCGCCCGTCCTTCACCAGCACGTCCTTGCACAGGCCGGGCTGGAGGCGGTTCACGTTCCGGGTCAGCTCCCGGGCGAAGGCCAGGTTTTCCTCGGTGTGGGGCTTGACGTCGAAGCCGTTGCCGTTGCCGATGAGCAGCATGGGCTGGGCGCAGCGCTCGCCGTCCTCGCAGACGTAGCGCAGCTCCATCCCCTTGAGCCAGGCGTCCCGGTGGAGGTCGATGTAGAGGTCGAAGGGGCGTTCGTAGCCCTCCAGCGTCGCCAGGGATCGGGTGTAGGCGGTAGACAGGGCGTCGCCCTCGTGGTCGGTGGCGTCGTGGACCACCTCGAAGCCCGCTTCCCTCAGGCAGCGGGCCAGTTCCTCCCCCACCCGGACCACGCTGTGCCCCGCGTCGGTGGTGCGCCACGCCTCCACCGCGTCGTAGGGATCGTCGGACACCTGCTCGTAGGCCTCGTGGGTGTGGGTGTGGTAGATCAGCACCGAAGGACGCGCCGTGGGCGCGGGGGTCGGCGTGGGCGCGGGGGTCGGCGTGACCCGCTCCACCACGATTCCCCCGCCGCCGGGGGCAAAGGCCGACAGGGCCCTTGCCGCGCCGGGGCGCGCCTGGATCAGCTGGGCGTTTGCCGCCGCCGAGGGTTCGCGCCGCCCCAGCGCCCACCGCGCCCCCACCAGACACAGCACCGCCACCAGTATCGCCGCCGCCACAACCAGCAGCACCCGCGACGCCCGCACCACCTTGAACCGGATCATCCCGATCACCTCCCTGACTCAGGATAATTCTATGTGGCCCGAAAGATAAGCATGACGCCGTCATGGATTTTCGTCGCAGTTCCTTTACCTGTTCCTTTTTTCCTGAAAAATGCCGTCTCCGCCGTTTGTCTCTTCATTTTTCACCCCACTTTCCCGCTAAAAGAATTAAAAATTGCATCACACAGCGGAATATACTTGCAAAACCCGTCAAATTGGGGTATACTATAATTGAAACAGTCTCAAACGGAGACGAGGAGGGTACTTTTGTATGGATAACGCGCAGGAGCTGATCCAGCGACTGAACCACAGCGGCAAGAAGCTGTCCAAGAGCCACCGGCGCATCGCCGAGTGCATCGTGACCCACTACGACAAGGTGGTGTTCATGACGGCGTCCAAGCTGGGCGAGTACGTGGGCGTGTCGGAGTCCACGGTGGTGCGCTTCGCGGCGGCGCTGGGCTACAGCGGCTATCCCCATCTGCAAAAGGCGCTGCAGGAGCTGATACGCCATCGCCTGACCGCCTCGCAGCGGTTTGAGATGACCTCCGACATGGACCACGCCCAGGTGCTCAACAAGGTGCTCAAGGCGGACATCCAGAACATACGCTCCACGCTGGACGAGCTGGACATCAACGCCTTCGAGGACGCCATCGAGAAGATCATCGCCGCGCGGAACATCTACGTCATGGGTCTGCGGGCCTCGGCCCCCATCGCGGAGTTCTTCGCCCACTACCTGCGCTTCATCTTCTCCAACGTCCACGTGGTCACCTCCGGCGTCAGCGACGTGTTCGAGCAGCTGGCCCGCATCGGCGAGGGGGATCTGCTCATCGGCATCTCCTTCCCCCGCTACACCAGCCGGTCCGTGGAGGCCATGGAGTTTGCCCACAGCCGCAAGGCGTCCCTCATCGCCATCACCGACGGGCCGCTGTCCCCGCTGCACGCCACCGCGGACACCTGCCTGATGGCCAAGAGCGACATGTC
Organism: uncultured Eubacteriales bacterium; assembly: GCA_902799465.1. Lineage (GTDB taxonomy): Bacteria > Bacillota > Clostridia > Christensenellales > Aristaeellaceae > UBA2862. The sequence goes on along the minus strand of CADCAS010000002.1, from coordinate 64,039 downwards.
CTCCTTCGTGGACTCCTTCGCCGCGCCTCTGTCGCTGATCAACGCGCTGATCGTGGCCCTGGGCCAGCGGCGGCGGCACGAGGTCACCGAATACTTCCAGGAGATGGAGGACATCTGGAACAAGTACGACGTGTACCTGGCAAAGTCGGAGACGAACTGAGGGATCATTCCTATGAAGCATATCATCGTAATCGGAGGCGGCGCGGCCGGCATGATGGCCGCGCTTTTTTCGGCCCGCGCCGGGGCGCGGGTCACCCTGCTGGAGCGCAATGAAAAGCTGGGCAAGAAGGTGTACATCACCGGCAAGGGGCGCTGCAACGTCACCAACGCCGCGGACATGGCGCAGGTGATGCGCTCGGTGTACCGCAATCCCCGCTTCCTGTACGCCGCCTTCGCGGGGCTGGACAACCGGGGCGTCATGGCGCTGTTCGAGGGCCTGGGCGTGCCGCTCAAGGTGGAGCGGGGCGACCGGGTGTTCCCCGCGTCCGACAAGGCCAGCGACGTGATCTTCGCCCTCCAGCGGGAGCTCCAGCGGCTGGGCGTGGACGTGCGGCTGAACACGGGCGTTCGGGCGCTGGACATTCAGGAGGGCGTGTGCCGCGGGGTGACGCTGGACGACGGGCGGGGCCTGTCCGGTGACGCCGTCATCGTCTGCACCGGCGGCGTCAGCTATCCCTCCACTGGCTCCACCGGCGACGGCTACCGCTTTGCCGAGGCCGCGGGGCACGGGGTGAAGCCTCAACTGCCCGCGCTGGTGCCCGTGGAGACCGTGGAGAGCTGGCCCGCAAATCTGATGGGGCTTTCGCTGAAAAACGTGGCGCTGACCGCTTGGGAAAAGGGGCCCAAAAAGGAGAAAAAGCTCTACCACGAGCAGGGCGAGATGCTGTTTACCCACTTCGGCGTGTCCGGGCCGCTGGTGCTGACGCTGTCCAGCCTGCTGCCGGAGGACCTGTCGGGGGTGCGGCTGTCCATCGACTTAAAGCCCGCCCTGGACGAGCAGACCCTGGACGCCCGGCTTCTGCGGGACTTCAAGGCCATGTCCCGCAAGCAGCTCATCACCGTCATGGACGGGCTGGAGCCCCACAGCCTCGCCGAGCAGCTGCTGCGGCTGGCGGGCCTGTCCCCCGCCCTGCCCGTCAACGCCGTCACCGCCGAACAGCGCCGGGCCCTGCTCGGCCTCATCAAGAACGTCCCCCTCACCCCCAAGCGCCTGCGCGGCTTCAACGAGGCCATCATCACCCGCGGCGGCGTGGAGGTGAAGGCCGTCAACCCCTCCACCATGGCCTCGAAGCTGACGCAAAACCTCTACTTCGCCGGGGAGGTGCTGGACGTGGACGCCCAGACCGGCGGCTTCAACCTCCAGATCGCCTGGTCGACGGGGGCGCTGGCCGGCGCGTCGGCGGCGGAAGAGTTGTAGTGGTAAAAACAGGGAACAGGCAACAGGCAACAGGCAACAGGAATAGCGGCTGCCGCGCACTCTGTAGGGCGGCCACAACGGCCGCCCGCCATATATCGAAGCAATACGTACGACCCGGCGGGCGGCACCACCCCTGCGTAACCAAACTATTCCTGTTCCCTGTTCCCTGTTCCCTGTTCCCTATAACCCATATATTCCTGTTGCCTCAGTAATCAGACATATGCTATAATACATTACAGCATCACTAAAACAAAAGTGAGGTGTCCCATGAGACTGACGATATTGGGCAACAACGGGCCTTATCCGTGCGGGGGCGGGGCGTGTTCGGGGTATCTGCTGGAGAGCGATTCCGGGAACACGGCGATACTGATCGACTGCGGCACGGGGGTGCTGGCGAACCTGATGGGCATGGACGCGCTGGACAGGCTGGACGCGGTGGTGCTGTCCCATCTGCACTACGACCACATGTCCGACCTGCTGCCGATGCAGTACGCCATACAGTTCCATCCCCGCCGCCACCCGCTGCCGGTTTACGCGCCCAGGACGCCGGAGCCGGTGCGGGCGCTGCTCGACGCCCCGTGCTACGACCTCTGGCCCTGCGAGGACGCGACCATCGGCGAGATGCGCGTGCGCTTCACCCCGGCGCGGCATCCCGTGGAGACCAACGCGGTCGAGGTGACCTGCGACGGGGCGCGGTTCGTGTTCACCGGGGACTCCAACACCGACCCGGTGGTGGAGTTCTTCTGCGAGGGCGCGGACCTGCTGCTGGCGGACGCCGGGCTGTCCGAGGCCGACTGGAAGCCCGCCGCGCCCCACTACTCCGCGGCGCTGTGCGGCAAGCTGGCGAAGGACGCCCACGTGAAGCAGCTGGTGCTGACCCACTTCAACCCGAAGTACGACCCTGAGGACCTGCTCAACGAGGCCCGGCGCGAGTTCCCGGCGGCGCGGGCGGCCCGGGTGGGCGAGGTCTTCTACATCTGACCGATGCCCCTGCGGGACAGCCTGCCCGCGCGGCAGCTGCGTTCGCGCCCGCTGGCCTGCTTCGCGCTGGCGGCGCTGCTGGGCGCGATCACGGCCATGCGCGGGGACATCCCCCTGGCCGCGGCGCTGGGCATGGGCGGCGCGGCGCTGGCCATGCTCATCGTGTGGTTCAAGCGGCGGCCCCGGCGGCTTCTGCTGATGCTGCTTCTGGGCTTCGCGCTGGGCATGGGCCGCATGACGGCCGCCGTGAACGCCTGCCCGCCGGTCGAGACCCGCTACAGCGTGGAGATGGTCGGCACGGTGGCCAGCGACCCCTTCATCAAGCCCGAAACGGGCCGGCTCATCGCCCGATTCCTGCCGGAGACGGTGGACGGCGCGCCCAGCCGCCTTCGGCTGCGGCTCTATCTGCGGGGCGACGCCGAGGCCATGAGCGCCGTTCAGCACGGGCAGCGGCTGCGGGTCACCGGCCACATCTGGGCGAACGATCCGATCACCAACCCCCACCAGTTCGACTTCGGCGCGTATCTGCGGCGCAACGACATGGACGCCATCGCCACCGCGAAAATCGAGGACGTGACCGTCCTCGAAACGCAGCTCACGCCGGGCTATTATCTGGCAAAGGCGAGGCGCGCCATCGGTGCCCGCATTGACCAATTGTTTCCGAAGAGCGCGCCCATCGTCCGGGCGCTGGTGCTGGGGGACCGCTCGCTGATCAGCGAGGAGCTGCGGGAGAGCCTCAACGCCACCGGCACCGCCCACCTCATCGCCATCTCCGGGCTGCACGTCAGCGTGCTGGCGATGCTGCTCACCCTGGGGCTGCGGCGCTTCACCTCCCGGCGGCGGGCGGTGCTGATCGTGCTGCCGCTGCTGCTGGTATACGGGGCGCTGATCGGGTTCACCCCGTCCTTCGTCCGGGCGCTGACCATGTTCGCCGTGCTGGGTGTGGCCCACGCCGCGGGCCTGCCCTCGGACCCGGTGACCCGGCTGGCCGCGGCGCTGCTGGGCTTTGTGCTGTTCAAGCCGCTGGCCATCGCCGACGGCGGTTTTGTGTTGTCCTTCTCCGCCACGGCGGGGATCATACTGCTGATGCCGCCCCTCTCGGCGCTGTTCAGGCTGGACCGCCTGTCCGCCCCCGGCTTCACCGACGCCCTCTGGCGGCGGGCGCTGCGGGCGGCGGCGCGGTACGTCCTGGAGCTGCTGTGCGCCTCGCTGGCGGCCCAGCTGGGGACCCTGCCTGCCGTCGTGGCCTGCTTCGGGGCCCAGTCGGTGGTGTCGCTGCCCTTCAACCTGGTGTGCGTGCCGCTGTGCATGCTGGGATACCTGCTGTCGCTGGCGGCGCTGATCGTCTGGCCGCTGGCCGCGCCCCTCGCGTTCATGGCGGACGCGCTGCTCTCGGCGTTGGCCCGCGTGGCCCGGCTGAGCGCGGCTCTGCCGGTGACCACGGTGCGCGTGGGGCGGTACGCGCTGCCCCTGATCCTGCTGCACTGCGCGCTGATGGTGGCCGCCTCGGGGCTGTGCCGGCTGTCGCCTGACCGGCGCAGGGCCCTCCCGCTGGCGCTGCTGCCGGTGGCGGGGCTGGCGTCGCTGGCGGTGTGGCTGAATTGCCTGCCCTTCCGGGTGACCTTTCTCGACGTGGGCGCGGCGGACTGCGCCATCGTCCGGACCCGGGGCCGCGTCTACGCCGTGGACGTGGGCGACACCTACACGCCGGTGGCCGACTATCTGTCCGCGACGGCGCTGGGGGTGGACGGCGTGTTCCTGTCCCATCCCCACCAGGACCACGCGGGCGGGCTCATGGACCTGCTGGACGCCTTCCGGCCCGGGACCATCTACGTGCCCGAGGGCTGGTTCGAGCGCGAGGGCCTCTCCCTCGCCGTCACCGAGGGCATGGACCGCGCGGCGGAAATGGGCATCCCCATCGTGGAGCTGTCCGCAGGGGACGCGATGCCGCTGTCCGGCGACGCCACGCTGACGGTGTACAATCCCGACGGCCCGACGGAGGAGGTCAACGACATGTCGCTGCTGATGCTGGTGGAAGCCCGGGGGAAGCGGGTGCTGTTCACCGGCGATCTGACCATAGAGGGCGAGCCCGGAACCATTCCCGACTGCGACGTGCTGAAGGTGGCGCATCACGGCTCCGACAACGCCACCAGCGCCGACTTCCTCATCCAGGCCACCCCGGAGCTGGCGGTGATCTCCGTGGGCGAAAACAGCAACGGCCACCCCGGCGACTGGACGCTGGAGCGGCTTGTGGACAGCGGCGCGACCATCCTGCGCACGGACGAGCGCGGGGCCATCACCCTCTCCCCGGAGGGCGAGGGCTGGCGCGTGACGACGTATCTGGAGGACCCCGATGAATTGGAATGAGTTTCACAAGGCGGTGAAGGCGGGCGACATCGCGCCGGTCTACCTGTTTACCGGCCCGGAGGCCTACGTCAAGCGGGAGGCGCTGGAAGGTCTCCGCGCGGCGCTGCTGCCGCCGGGGCTGGAGGCGCTGAACGACGCCACCCTGGAGGGCGTCACCGCCCAGCAGATCACCGACGCCGCCGAGACCATGCCCATGATGTGTCAGCGGCGCATCGTCACCGTCCGGGACTGGGCCCCGCTCATGTCGGGCAAGTCGAAGAACGAGGAGGCCGAGGTGGCCTGGATGGAGAAGTGGCTGCAAAACCCCTCCCCCCAGTGCGTCCTGGTATTCTACATGCGGGAGGAGGCCGACAGCCGCAAGAAGCTGACGGGCATCCTGAAGAAGCAGGCCGTAACCGTGGAGTTCACCGCGCTGACGGACCCGGAGCTTCAAAAGTGGTGCCAGAAGCGCGCCAAGGCCGAGGGCAAGCGCATCTCCCCCCAGGCGGTCAGCACGCTGACCTTCATGGCCGGGCGGGAGCTGACCCGGCTGGAGGGCGAGATGGCCAAGCTGTGCGCCTACGTGGGCGAGGAGGGCCAGGACATCACCCCGGAGCACGTGGAGGCCATCGTCTCCCCCTCGCTGGAATACAATGTGTTCGGGCTGATGGATCAGCTCCTGGCGGGCGACATGCGCAAGGCCCAGCAGACCGTGAACAGCCTCTTGCAGGGCGGGCAGAACGCCATGGGCCTGCTGGCCATGCTCAACCGGCAGCTGCGGCAGCTGACCCACATGAAGTGCGCCCTGGAGAGCGGCGGCAACGCTCAGACCGTGCAGAGTCAGCTCAGACTCCACCCCTACGCCGCCAAGCAGACCGCCCGCCAGTGCGCGAGGCTGTCCGCCGGGTGGCTGACGCGGCTGTACGACCAGAGCGTCGAGGCCGACTTCGCCGTCAAGAGCGGACGCCTGCGCGACCAGGACGCGCTGAACCGGATGCTGTTCAGCATCGGCCTCACGCCGAGGGACAAACGTTAGCGGCGGAAGGGAACCAATTCGCCCGGTTCCGCGTCAAAGATAACACAGTGTTCCGGTCGATAAAGGGACTCTGTGAGCAAGTGGCGAGTTGAATGGCACTGTTTATAGAGGCTGCGTCAGCCCGCTATTGAACTCCCCGCACTGATAAACCGATGTCATTCTGTCTAAACCGTTGCATGATGCGCAGGGCGAAGCCTGCCGGGAGGTGTCTGATATGAGGAGAAAGCTGTGCGTGGCGCTGGCGCTGGCGCTGTGCATGGGGTCCGCCCTGGCCGCGCCGGAGCTGTCCGGCAAGCTGATGAAGGCGGCGAAATCGGCGGCGGGCTATCTGGCCGCCGGGGAATACGAACGGCTGGTGACGCTGCTGCCCTTTTCGGACATCGCCCCCGGCGCGTCCGAGTGGGAGCGCTTCGCCCGGAACTACGACCTGGACGGCGCGCCGAAGCACCCCAAGGCCGTCGCCTACGTCAAGGGCGGCGCGTGGGTCATCGCCGTGGGCATGCAGGACGGCGACGACCCCGAAGCCCTGATGCTCATCAGCGAGGACGGCTCCACCCTCACCGGCTACCGCTACGCCGAGTGGTCCCAGGTGGAACAGGAATGCGAGGCCAGCGGCGAGGTCGTGCGGTAAAAAAGAGAAAGTGGAGCATTCCGACCATGTAAAAGAGCCTGCCGCGTCCAACCGGGCGCGGCAGGCATTTATATGACAAATTGTGAGTGACGTCTGTAAGCCGAGTTCTGTATTAAACGGTCATCTATCTAGGCCTGCGGTTGCCAGCAGGCTCAAGCGATTACCCGGAGGCGCGACGGGCCGCCGCCGGACGGGGTTTGTGGCCGCCGTCCTGGCCTCCCTATCAATCTTGCACCAGGTGGGGTTTACAGCGCGGGCCAGTCGCCAGGCCGCGGGTGAGCTCTTACCTCGCCTTTCCACCCTTGCGTCTCCCTTGCGGGAGGTTCGCGGTATATCTCTGTTGCACTTTCCTTAAAGTCGCCTTCACCGGCAGTTAACCGGCACCCTGCCCTGTGGTGCTCGGACTTTCCTCAGACGTTTCCGCCTGCGACCGTCTGGCGCCCTCACAATGTATCATCCAAAGAACGTTGTCATTCCCCCGCGTCGTAGAGGATGCGGCCGCAGTTGTCGCACTCCACGATGCGCTTGCCGTCGCGGATCTCCAGCAGCGTGGCGCTGGGGAGGGACATGAAGCAGCCGCTGCACTGGCCGTTGATGAGCTTCGCCATGGGCGGGGTGCAGTGCTGTTTGATGCTCTTGTACTTCTCCAGCAGACCGGGGTCCACCTTCCTGGCCTCCTGGTCGGTGTGGGCGCGCATCTTCTGGAGGGTCACGGTGTCGGCCTTGAACTCCTTGTCGTACTCCACCTTGAGCTGGTCGAACTCCTGCTTGGTCTTGGCGGCGCGGACGCGGATCTCCTTCTGCTGGCGATCCTTGACGTCGGCATCCTTGCGCATCTTGGCGAGCTCCTGCTCGTAGCGGCTCAGGGTATCCAGCAGCTTTTGCACGCTCTCGGCCTGCTTGTTGGCCTCCTCCACATTGGCGGGAGGATTGGCGGCGATCTCCTCGGTCAGGTTCCCCAGCACCTTCTCCAGCCGGTCCGCCTCGTCCTTCACGGCCTCCAGGCGGTCCTGCATGACGGCCACGTCGTTCTCCAGCTTCTTCATGTTGGCCTGCTGGTCCTTCAAAAAGTCCCTGGCCTTGATCAGCTTCTGCCGGTTGGGGGACTGGCGCATCTTCGTCTCGAAGCCGTCGGCCTCCATATCCACCTGCATGAACTGCCAAAGGGTATCCAGCTGCATATCATCATTCCTCTCTATAGACACAAGCGCACTTCGCTGTTCAATACACGTATCTTATATTGTACAGCATCGGCGGCCTTTTGTAAAGCCAGTGCCAATGCTAAAATTCCGGGACGCTCCGTGGCGGCGTGACCGGCCTCCAGCACGCACATGCCGTTGTCCACGGCGTCCATCGCCCGATGATAGGAGACCTCGCCGGTGACGAACACGTCCGTGCCGCACTCAAGCGCCATGGACAGGTAGTCGCCCCCCGCGCCGCCCAGCACGGACACGCGCCTGACCGGCGCGTTCGGGTCGCCGTAGCGGCGGATGGGCCCGCCCAGCGCCTGCTCCGCGAAGTCCGCGAAGGTGCCAAAGGTGGGGATGTCCGTCCGACCCTGCCGAAGCGCCCGGTCGATGTCCGCCACGTCGTGAAGCCCCAGTGCTGCCGCCAGCGCGTCGTTCACGCCGGGCTTGGCGTTGTCGTAGTTGGTGTGCATGGCGACCATCGCCAGGTTCGCCCGCACCAGCCTGCACAGCATGCGGCCCTCGGCGTCGTCCTCCCGGAGGTTCTTGCGACCCCGGAACAGTATCGGGTGGTGGGTCACGATCATCTGAGCGCCGCGGGCGACGGCCTCGTCCACCACGGCCTCGGTCAGGTCCAGGGCGCACAGCACGGTGTCCACCGGCGCGTCATCCCTGCCGGCCAGCAGGCCCACGTTGTCCCATTCCTCCGCGTCCGTATAGGGCGCGATGCGGCCGCAAAGCCCGGCGATATCCCCTACCGTGACAGACATGCCATGACCTCCTCCCAGATGGCGATCTCGCTCTTCAGGGCTTCGATCTGCTCCTCGTCGCCGCCCTTTTCAGCGCCGAGGAGCGCCTTTTGCGTCACCCGAAGATAGAAGGCGGCGTAGGGCTCCAGCTCCGGCGGCAGCACATCCAGCAGCACCGGCCCGACGATCAGCTGCTTATCGGTATATTCAGCCCGGCCCGGTTCGGCGGCGATGATCACATAATTGCGCCGCCCGTCGGGGGCGACGCGCTCGTCGGTGATCGTATAGCCCAGCTTCACCAGCGTCCTGCGCAACGCATACGCCGCCACGTTGGGCTGCAAAATCAGCCGGGACGCGCCAAGGTGGTCCCGGCCTTCTTCAAGAATCTGTGCGATCAGCGCCCCGCCCATCCCGGCGATGACGGTGACCTCGGGTTCTCCGACCAGCGCCTTCGCACCGTCCCCCACCCGGAAGTCCACACGGTCGCTTAGCCCCAGCAGGGCGACGAGCCTCCGGGCCTTCATCAGCGAATCTTCGGAGATGTCCGTCAGCTGCGCCCGTTCGATCCGCCCGGTTTGCAGCAGATAGGCGCCGAGCCTGCCGTGGTCGCAGCCGATGTCGGCGTAGCTTGCGCATTGGCCGACCATCCCGGCGATCAACGACAGGCGCGCATCCAGTGTGATATGCCGCGGGCCCATCAGTCGATGGAATCCTTCAATTTGCGGGAGCGGCTGGGATGGCGGAGCTTGCGCAGGGCCTTCGCCTCGATCTGGCGGATGCGCTCGCGGGTGACCTTGAACTCCCGGCCCACCTCCTCGAGCGTGCGGGCGCGGCCGTCCTCCAGGCCGAAGCGCAGCTTCAGCACCATCTCTTCCCTGGGGGTCAGGGTGGACAGCACGCTCATCAGCTGCTCCTTGAGCATGGTGAACGCGGCGGCCTCCGCGGGGGCAGGAGCGTCGTCGTCGGGGATGAAGTCGCCCAGGTGGCTGTCCTCCTCCTCGCCGATGGGGGTCTCAAGCGACACGGGCTCCTGGGCGATCTTGATGATCTCCCGGACCTTGTCCTCGGGAATGCCCATCTCCGCGGCGATCTCCTCGGGCAGCGGCTCGCGGCCGTACTCCTGCAAGAGCTGGCGGGAGACGCGGATAAGCTTGTTGATGGTCTCCACCATGTGCACGGGGATGCGGATGGTGCGGGCCTGGTCCGCGATGGCGCGGGTGATGGCCTGGCGAATCCACCAGGTGGCGTAGGTGGAGAACTTGTAGCCCTTGCGGTAGTCGAACTTCTCGACGGCCTTGATGAGGCCCAGGTTGCCCTCCTGGATCAGGTCCAGAAACAGCATGCCGCGGCCCACATAGCGCTTGGCGATGGACACCACCAGGCGGAGGTTGGCCTCGCACAGCCGGTGCTTGGCCTCGGCGTCGCCCTCCTCCATGCGCTTGGCCAGCTCGATCTCCTCCTCGGCGGACAGCAGCGGCACCTTGCCGATCTCCTTGAGATACATGCGCACCGGGTCGTCGATGGAGATGCCCTCGGGCACGGAGAGGTCGATCTCCTCCTCCTCGGTCACCTCGGAGAGGTCGGGCTCGGCGATGGCCTCGTCCTTCATCACCTGGATGTTCAGGCTCGACAGGGTGTCCAGCACGTGATCGAAATTCTCCGGGGACATCTCCACGTCCCCCAGGGTTTCGATGATCTCCTTGTAGGTCAATACGCCCTTGCTCTTACCGGTCTCTATCAGCTCGCGCACCCGCGCCAACATTGCTTCCTGCTTTGCATTTGTCTTGCTCAACTTAGGCACTCCTTTCGACCGGTCAGTCGATCCTTTCCTCGTTCAAAGCCATGATCTGCTGATACATCGCGATTTTCTGTTCATGGGTGGCGGCGCCGATGGACTGCGTGATCTCCTCGGCGCGGCTGTCGGCGCGGTTTTCGCGGATGGTGCGCAGGCAGTCCTCCGCCATCCGGGCCGCCTCCTCCCGCTCGGCGGGCAGGGGCCGGTAGTTGAGCGCCGCCAGCGCCCGGGTTCGGGCCTGTTCGTCCTCGAGGGTCTCAAGCCAGCCCTGGTAATCCTCCCCGGCCAGCAGCCGCCTGGCCAGCTCGGCGCGGGTGGGGTCGGCGAAGTCCGACAGGGCCACCATGTCCGTCGGGATGCGGCCCCGGGCCAGCAGGGCGATCAGCGCCTGCTCGGCCTTGTCCTCGCTGTTCTCCTGCGGGGCGTCCGGACGCCGCAGCCGCCGCGGAGTCTCCGCCTGGGCCGGGGCGCTGACGCCGATCTGCCGAAGCAGTATCTCCCGGTCGTAGCCCGTCTCGTTGGACAGGCGGCGCAGGTGGTTTTCCAGCTCCACCGGGTTTTTGACGTTCTTCAATATGCGGCAGCATTTCAGCGCGTACTGGGTCATGTCGTCCTGGATATCCAGGTTCAAGCCGTCCCGCGCGCGCAGCATGCGATAGGTCGTGGAATCGTATCGGGTGAGGTTTTCAAAGCCCTGGAGGCCGTTGGCCTTGACGAAGTCGTCCGGGTCCATCCCGGCGGGGTAGTCGATCACCTTCGCCGGCAGGCCTTCCGCGTCCAGTATGTCCAGCGCCCGCAGCGCGGCCTTCTGCCCCGGCGGGTCGCCGTCGTAGCTGATCCAGATCTCCGGGGCGTAGCGCTTCATCAGCTTCGCCTGCTCCTGGGTCAGGGCGGTGCCGAGGGTGGCCACCACCCCCTGCACGCCGTGCTTGCGCAGGGACACGGTGTCCATGTAGCCCTCCACCAGCACCAGATGGCCCACAGAGCGCTCCTTGGCGGCCATGTTCAGCGCGTAGAGCCCGTTGCGCTTGTTGAAGATGGGGGTCTCGGCGGTGTTCAGGTATTTCGGCTGGGCGTCGCCCATGGCCCTGCCGCCGAAGCCCAGCACCCGGCCGCGGGCGTCGATGATGGGGAATATGGCCCGGCCCCGGAACATGTCGAAGGCGCGGCCGTCCCGGCGGACGATCAGGCCGACTTTTTCCAAAAGCTCCGGCTCGAAGCCCTGTTCGGTCAGATGTCTGTACAGCCCGTCCCAGCCCTTGGGCGACGCCCCCAGGCCAAAGCGGCGGATGTCCTTGTCGTTCAGGCCCCGTCCGTAGAGATAATTCAGCGCCTCGGCGCCTTCATCCGTCCACAGGAGGGTGTGAAAGTACCGGGCCGCTTGTCGGTTTGCGTCATACATCCTGTCGCGCTCGTCCCGGGACACGCCGTCCCGGCGCTCGCCCCGGCCGCTGACCGGCACCTCCATGTGGGCGCGCTCGGCCAGCAGCCGCACCGCGTCCATGAAGGGCATCCGCTCCATATCCATCACAAAGTTGATGACCGTGCCGCCCTTGTGACAGCCGAAGCAGTAGTACATCTGCGCCTCGGTGTCCACGCTGAAGGAGGGCGTCTTTTCATTGTGAAACGGACAGCAGCCCCAGTAGCGGCGGCCCTTCTGCTTGAGCGGCACGTATTCGGAGACCACTTCCTCCAGGCTGACCCGATTTCTCAGCTCGTCCAGCCACGCCTGAAAACTTCCGTCCATGCCGTCCTCTCCGCCATCAGGCCCCGTACAAAATGCGCAACATAGTTCTAATATTCGCCGGTTTTGCCGCTTTTCCTGCATATATCCCATAAATATCGCAAGAAAGTTACAGTGACATCGCGCGCGCCGAAGCCGATAATCGCGCCAGTCACCATAGTATTTATATATACCACACTTCCGCCAAAAATCCTTTAATTTTTATATTTTTAATATTGGGGTGGCTGGCGCCAGGGAACAACAGGGAACAGGCAACAGGGAACAGGCATGGCCTGGTTACGACGTGACGGTAAATCGTCGCCCCCCCAGGATAGACGTATAGTGTCGTTATAAATCGCGTAACTCTTATCGTGCGCGCGGCAGCCGCCATTCCTGTTCCCTGTTGCCTGTTGCCTGTTGCCTGTTCCCTGTTCCCTGTCCCCTGTTCCCTGTTCCCTGAACTCCCTCACCCCTCCCCGCGCCGGGGCATACTATGCCCTGTCGCGCCGCGGGCGGCGCGGCCACACCGTCAATGGAGGCACCATGCCATGGATATCATCGTTTGCAAATTTGGCGGCAGCTGCGTCGCCGATTCGGAGGGCTTTCGCCGGGCGCGGGGAATTCTGGAGGCGGACCCCGCCCGGCGCTACGCGGTCGTCTCCGCGCCGGGAGCCGTGGACGGGGGTCCGAAGGTCACGGACCTGCTCGAGGCGGCGTGGAACGGGGACAACGCGGCGCTTAACAGGGCGGCGGACCGTTTCCATCGGATCGCCGTCGGACTGGGGCTGGACCCGGAGGACGCGCTCACCCGCGAGACGCTGCGCCGCGCCGCCACCCGCGACGCCCTGCTGAGCCGGGGCGAATACCTGTGCGCGCGGCTGTTCGCCCGCTGCATCGGCTGGCCGCTGGTGGACGCCGCCGATTGCGTATGCTTTGACGGCGCGGGGACGCTCTCGGTTCCCGACACGCTTCAGCGCCTGCGCCGCCTGGCCAGGACCACGCCGCGGGCGGTCATTCCCGGCTTCTACGGCGCGGACCCGTCGGGTGAGATCGTCACCCTCCCCCGCAACGGCTCCGACATCACCGGGGCGCTGGTGGCGGCGGGCACGGGCGCGGACCTCTATGAGAACTGGACCGACGTCCCCGGTCTGATGACCGCCGACCCCGCCCAATCCCCCGAGGCCAGGCTCATCCCCGCCGCCACCTACCCCCAGATGCGCCGACTCGCCCAGCGCGGCGCGCGCGTCCTCCACCCCGACTGCCTCGCCCCCGTGGAACAGGCGGGCATCCCCACCCACCTCATGTGGTTCAAAAGGCCCGACAGACCGGGAACGGTCATATCGGGCGGGTGAGGAAGGAGGACGATATGAAATTGAGAATGGAAAATGGAGAATGGAGAATGGTTGTGGAAATCCTTGCGGATTTCTTTGATTGAAAAAGATCGTGTAACCTGAATAGTCCTGCCGACAGGCAGGAGCACTTCGGAATGACGGGAAACGACCTCTCAGTCACACCGCCAGGTTGACTGAGAGGTCGTTCTTCTAATCCTGACAAATCCGAAGGATTTGCACCATCATTTTCCATTTTCCATTCTCCATTCTCCATTCCTCATTCGGCCCTCCACTCCTCCGCCAGACGGTCCGCGTTTTCGCTCTTCATCAGCACGCCCTTCCAGGGGTCGGCGTTGGTGAAGCAGATAAAGCCGATCTCAGTGCCGACGGGGACCTTGCGCTCGAGGGTGGCCTGTATGCGGCGGCCGAGGGTGTCCATGACGGGCCGGAGCAGGCCGCGGCGGTCGATGGCCTCCAGGGCGGCGTCGGTGGTGACGCAGGAGAGGATCTCTTTGAGCAGGTCCAACTCCCCGCCGCACTCCAGGGCGCAGGCGATGAGCGTCTCCATGCGCCCGTCGCCGTAGGCCGAGTGGGTGTTGTGGAGGCCGATGCCCAGCTTCACCAGCTTGCCGATGTGGCCCACCAGCAGGATGCGCCTGAAGCCGAAGCCCACCGCGGCCTCGATGCCGTCGCCGATGAAGTTGGAGACGGACACCTGCCGGGACATGTCCATGCCCAGGGTCTCCCGGGCGAAGGTCTCGCCGTAGTTGCCGGGACACAGCAGCACGCCCCTGTTCCCCGCCGCGGACAGCACGCTCAGCTCCAGTCGGATGGTGTCCACCAGAGCGGCGTTGCTCATGGGCTCCACGATGCCGGTGGTGCCGATGACGGAGATGCCGCCCACGATGCCGATGCGGGGGTTGAAGGTCTTCTTCGCCAGCGCCGCGCCGTCGGGGATGGAGACGGTGATTTGGATGCCGCCGCCGTAGCCCAGCTCGTCGCACACCGCGCGGACCCCCTCGGCGATCATCCTGCGGGGGGTGGAGTTGATGGCCGCCGCGCCGACGGGCTGGTCCAGCCCCTCCTTTGTGACGCGGCCCACGCCCTCGCCGCCGTCGATCGCCACGCCCTCGGGGCACTTTTGAGCGGTGGCGTAGATGAGGATGCCGTTGGTGATGTCCGGGTCGTCGCCGCTGTCCTTCTGGATCGCGCACCGGGCCCAACCTTCCCCCGCCGACGGGTCCACCGGCTCCAGCTCCAGCCGGATGCCCTTGGGCGTGTCCAGCACCACAACCTCCGGGACCGCCCCCGTCAGCAGATACCGCGTCGCCGCCATCGCCGCCCCCGCCGCGCACGAGCCCGTGGTGTAGCCGCAGCGCATGGACTTGCCGTTTTTGGTGATGTAATGTCGAAGCATGGCTGTCCCTCTTTTTTATGAAGTGGAAAGTGGAAAGCGGTAAGTGGAGCATTAAACAGCGTCAGCCGCCATTCAACTCTCCGCTCCCCACGCTCAATCCTCTTACCGTCCCAGCATGTACAGCAGCGCGTTGCAGATGGCCGCGGCGACATTGGAGCCGCCCTTGCGGCCGCGGGCGACGATGTAGGGCACGTCGGCGGTCATGATGAGCTCCTTGGACTGGACGACGTTTACGAACCCCACCGGCACGCCGATGACCAGCCGGGGATCGAGGCGGCCCTCCCGGATCATCTCATAGATGTGGATCAGCGCCGTGGGGGCGTTGCCGATGGCGAAGATCAGGGGCCGGTCCAACCGCGCGGCCTTCTCCATGGCCTGCACGGCGCGGGTGGACCCCGCCGCCTTCGCCGCCTCGGCCACGTCGTCGTCGCCGATGAAGCAGAAGACCTCGCCGCCGTGCTTTTTCAGCGCCTTCTTGTTGATGCCGGACATGGCCATGGTGGTGTCGGTGACGATGGCCGCGCCGTCCTGAATGGCCGTGAGCGCCTTGTCCAGCACGCCCTCGGAGAAGCACAGGCTGTCGGCGTACTCGAAGTCGGCGGTGGTGTGGATCACCCGCTTGATGATGGGGGCCAGGGTTTCGTCGATGGGATGGGGCAGCTCCTGCCCGATGATCTCAAAGCTCCGCGCCTCGATCTCCATGGGCGCGACCCGTTCAAGTTCGATCTTCATGCTCCTCCTCCCGCCGCTGCATGGCGGCGATGTAGATGGGATTCAGTCCCGTCATCAGGTGATAGCGCCCCGCGCGGCGGCTGCGGGCCAGGCTCACGGACACGATCTCGCAATCCTCAAAGCCGAACCGCTTCGCCGCCTCCGCGACCTCGCCCACCGATTCCAGTGTAACGGCGTTGACGACGATGCGCGCGTCGGGATTCTTGTCCAGCACGGCCTGTATGATCCCGGCCATGTTCCCGCTGGTGCCGCCCAGGAAGGCGTGGGTGGGCGCGGGCAGGTCCTTCAGCGCCTCGGGGGCCATGCCCCGGACGACCTCTAAGTTGCGCAGGCCGAAGCGCCGGGCGTTTTGCCCGATCAGGTCGGCGGCGTCCTCCCGGCACTCCACGGCGTACACCCGCCCCTCGGGGCAGTTCAGCGCCGCCTCCACCGACACCGAGCCGGTGCCCGCGCCCACGTCGTAGACCACGGCGTCCTCCGTCAGGCGCAGCTTGGCGATGGACAGGGCGCGGACCTCCGACTTCGTCATCGGCACGGCCTTCGTCCCCTCGCCGCCCAGTTCACGGATGAACGCCTCGTCGGGCAGCCCCACGGGCAGCGGGCGGCGACGCGCCGGGTGCTCAAGCAGTATGGCGCTCAGCGGGGCGCATTCGTAATCCTTCAGGCTCCCGGCGGTCCCCCGGGTCAGCTTCTCGTCGGGATAGGACAGCCGTTCGCCCACGCAGACGCGGGCCTCGCCCATCCCGGCGGCGATCAGGTCCGCGCAGACGCGCTTCACCGCATCCGCGCCGTCCATCAGCGCGAACACCTTGCCGTATCTCCGAAGCGCCGGCGCGGCGGAGCCGTCGCGCCCGTGGAGCGACATGGCGTGGACGTCGTCCCAGCTGGTGTGGGCGCGGGCGCACAGCACCTGCATGGAGCTCAGGCCGGGGATGACCCGCACGTCGTCCCCCTCCAGCAGCGGCAGCAGCTTCTTGGTGCCGCTGTAGAAGCCGGAATCCCCGGACATCACCACGGCGAACCGCCGGTGCTCCGGGTGGGCGTCCATGCATGCGGCGATCTTCTGGGGCGCGATCTCCGCGTACCCCGGCTTGCCGTAGCGGGCTACGGCCTCCAGCATCCGCTTCGCGCCGATGAAGCAGTCCGCCGCCCTTAATGCCTGGTCGGCCTCGAAGGTCAGGGTGTCCGGGGAGCCCATGCCGATGCCCACCACGCTGACCGCCCGCGCGGGCTTCAGGCCATAGCGCTCCGTCAGCCAGCGCACGACGCCCGCGTAGTCCAGCCCGGGCCGCTGCTCCGGCTGGCCGATGACGATGCACCGCGCCCCGGCCTGCCGCGCCGCCTCCAGCTTCTCGTCGAAGCCGCCGCTCCTGCCCGAGGCCTTGGTCACCAGCCACTTGGCGCCGATAGCCTTCAGGGTCGCCACGTTCATCTCCACCGTGAAGGGGCCCTGCATGGCGATGATGTGGGCGGGCGGGAACCCCGCCGCGGCGCAGGCCTCCAGCGAGGACGGCATCGGCAGCACCCGGGGATAGAAGCGCTCGCGGTAGTCCGGCACGGCGGCGTAGGGCTGAAGCTCCTTGCTCCCCGTAGCCAGCAGCGCCGCGCCCGGGTTTTGGGCCAGGAAGTCCGCCGCGCCCTGTATGGAATCCACCGCCACGGCCTCGCCGTCCGCGCCGTCGCCGTCGCGGTTCAGGCGCAGGTATTCCACCCCCGCCGCCTGACAGGCGGCGGCGATGGTCTCGGAGGCCACGGTGGCGAAGGGGTGGGTGGCGTCGATCACCGCGTCAAAGCGGCGGGCATTGAACAGCTCCGCCATCCCGGCGCCATCCAGCCGCCCCGCCCGGACCTCCAGGTTGTCGGCGGGGGGCAGCAGGGTCTCGCCGTACTCCGTGGCCACGCAGGCGCAGACCTTCACAGGCTGGCCTGCCAGGAACTCCGTCAGCCGCCGCCCCTCGGTGGTCCCGGCAAAGATGCAGATCTCAGACATCCCGGTACCCCCTGGGCGTGACCATCCTGCCGTCCACCACGCGGGTGAAGCTGTTGCCGATGAACACGGTGGTGAACATGTCGGCCTCGTAGTCCCGGAGCGCGGCCAGGGTCATGACCCGGGTCTCCTCTCCCTCGCGCCCGATGTTGCGCACCACGCCGCAGACGGTTTCCGGGGACTGGTGGCGCAGCACGATGTCGCAGGCCTTTTGCAGATAGTCGGTCCGCTTGTGGCTGCGGGGGTTGTACAGGGCGATGCTGAAGTTGCCCGCCGCCGCGCAGTCCAGCCGCTTCTCGATGGTCTCCCAGGGGGTCAGCAGGTCGGACAGGCTGATGACGGCGAAATCGTGGGTCAGCGGCGCGCCCAGGCGGCAGCCGCCGGAGGTGGCCGCGGTCAGCCCGCCGATCACCTCCACCTCCACGGACGCATCCTCGCCCCGCAGCTCGTAGATCAGGCCGGCCATGCCGTAGATGCCCGCGTCCCCGGAGCAGATCATCGCCACGTCCTTGCCCTCCCGGGCCATGTCCAGCGCCAGGCGGCAGCGGTCCGCCTCCCTGCGCATGGGCGTGGTGAAGAATTCCTTGCCGGGGAAGTGCGCCTTCACCAGGTCCACATACACGGTGTAGCCCACGATCACGTCGCAGGCGTTCAGTGCGTTGACGGCCTTCACCGTCATCTCCTCATAGTCGCCGGGGCCAATGCCCACCACGCGCAGCTTAGCCAAAATCGATCCCCCATTTCATCTCCGCGACGGCCACGGTCACGCCGTTGTGGGCGGTCTTGGGAACGATGATCCGCCCCCCGGACGCCGCCGCCGCGCGCTCGCAGACGTTGTCAACGCCCACGGTATTCTGTACAAATCTGGATGGCGTAAAGTCGCCGGGCACCGCGTTGAGCTGCGCCGCCGTGTAGAAGGTCACGGGCCAGCCCCGGTCCCGGCAGAAGTCGTTAAGCCCCTTCTCGTCGGCCTTCACGTCGATGGACGCCGCGCCGACGACGGCTTCGGGGCTCAGATGATGCGCCGCAAACACCCGCGATACCGCCGCCTCGATGTCCGCCTCCGGCGTCCCCCGGCGGCAGCCGAGGCCCACCCGCAAGACCCGGGGCGTCAGCCGCAGGGTATATTCAAATGGCCTCGCGTCCCTGTAAGAGACATAGATCCCCAGTTCGCCCGCATCCGACCACACCAGGCCATCGGCCAGCTTTTCGGGTCTCGGCGCGTCCGCGTAAAACGGGATGTCGCGGGTCAGTATCTCCGCCGACACACGCTTGGCCAGCGCTATGTCCGAGATGGCCATGCCGTTTTCCGCGGCCCAGGCGTCCACGGAGAAGCGGCCGTTGACGTCGGTGGCGGTGGTGATCACCGGGGTCGCCTCCAGCGCCGCCGCCACCGTCCGCGCCAGCCGGTTCGCCCCGCCGATGTGGCCTGAGAGGAGCGGGATGACGAACTGCCCCGCCTCGTCCACACACAGCACCGCAGGGTCGGAGCGCTTGCTGGCC
This sequence comes from uncultured Eubacteriales bacterium, assembly GCA_902799465.1. GTDB lineage: Bacteria > Bacillota > Clostridia > Christensenellales > Aristaeellaceae > UBA2862. The sequence continues at coordinate 45,204 of CADCAS010000002.1, read as the reverse complement.
GCGTGCGGCGCGATGGCGCGGACACAGATGCCCGCCGCGCCCACGAAGATCAGCGCGTCCCGGTCAAACACCGTGCCCGCGTATTCGGGCAGGGGACCCTCGTAGGCCGCGAACCGCTCATCCGCCAGCTTCGCGGGGGTCCGAAGCAGGACCTCCGCGTCCCCCAGCGCCTCGCGGACGCGCAGCGCCGTGGCCTTGCCCCGTTGGGTGAAGGCGAAGAGAACCGCCCTCATCGCTCGGCCTGCCTGAACTCGGTGGTGAAGCCGGGGTCGTAGAGCTTGGAGCGATCGTAGTTGTCGCCCAGGAAGCCGCCCACCACGATCAGGGAGGTCTTGGTGAGGCCGTTGTCCCGCACGGTGTCGCCCAGGGTCCCCACGGTGCAGCGGTAGATGCGCTGATCCGGCCAGGTGGCCTTGTAGACGATGGCCGCCGGGGTCTCGGGGGCGTAGCCGCCCGCGATCAGCTCCCGCTGGGCATCGTCGGCCAGGGAGGTGGTCAGAAAGAGCACCATCGTGGCCTGATGCTGCGCGAAGGAGCGGAGGCTCTCCCGCTCGGGCACCGGGGTGCGCCCCGCCGCGCGGGTGATGATGACCGACTGGGACACGTCGGGCAGGGTGTACTCCGCCCGCAGCGCCGCCGCCGCCCCGCAGAAGGCGCTCACGCCGGGGCACACGTCGTATTCGATGCCCAGCTTTTCCAGCTCGTCAAACTGCTCCCGCACCGCGCCGTAGATGCTGGAATCCCCGGTGTGCAGCCGCACGGTGGTCTTGCCCGCCGCCTCGGCCTCGCGGATGATGGCGATGACCTGCTCCAGCGTCAGCTTCGCGCTGTCGTGGATGGCGCAGTCCGCCTTCGCGTACTTCAAAAGCTCCGGGTTCACCAGCGACCCGGCGTAGATGATCACGTCCGCCTCGCCCAGAAGCCGCGCACCGCGCACCGTGATCAGGTCCACCGCCCCGCTGCCCGCGCCGACAAAATGTACCATTTTCGCATATCCTCCTGCTGCTGTATAGGATTTATGTATCGTGTGAAGCGGGGAGCAACACGCCTCTGTCGCCCTCCCCATCAGTCTCGTCTGACCAGTGTCATTTTATCACAGTTCCGCCGCGCGTGTCAACGCTGCCGTTCGCCCTTGGCTCGGCTCACACATGAATGCGTGAGCCGGTCGCGCAAAATCTGCGGATTTTGCTTAAGAAAATACCGCACAATACAGGCAGCACACTGACGGCTGAATTTCAACCGCCTGCTGCCTGCAAAATCCTCGATTACCCACCAGGTAACCTTCGGCTTTTGCAGTTCGCAATCGGTTAAAATTCATCTCCTCATTGTACTGCCTGGTTGCGCGGTATTTCCTTAAGACGGGAAGGGACGCGGAAATTCGCGCCTGACGACACGAATTTCCTGACTGGCATTGTGCCAAGGGAAACAGTAAAAGGGAATAGCCTGATCACGCAGGAGCGGCGATGCGCCGCCCGCCAGGTCGCACCAAGGATGTCGGTGCCGGGCGGGCGGCGCATCGCCGCCCCTACAGTGTACGCGGCAGCTGCTGTTCCCTGTTCCCTGTCCCCTGTTCCCTGTTTTCTAACTGAATCCCCTTGATTTCTTCACATACGGGTAGTAAAATAAAACTAACTTAGTAAATACAGCGATTGACCCGGCGGGAGGGATGGACTTGTTTGGGCGGATATTGATCGAAATACTGATCATGTGGGCGTGTTATGCGGTGTACATGGCGATACTGGTCCTGCGGCGCGGCCCCCTGGGCGGGTTATTCTTTTATCCCGGGGTCGTGCAGGAAAGGGTGATCGCGCTGGGGCGCATCACCCGCGGGGAGCTTCGGCGCAGGCGGCGTTTTGCCTACGGCCTGCTGATCGCCTGGATGCTGCTGGTTCCGATGGTCATGATCCTGTGGGTCAACGGGGCGCGGCGCTACTGGGACTGCTGCTGGCAATTCTACGCGCTGTTTCTCGGCGCGGAGTTCTTCGACTGGCTGTTCATCGACACCCTCTGGGTCGCGGTTACCGACTGGTGGCTCATCCCGGGGACGAAGAACCTGAACGGTACCTGGCACAGCGTCCACGTGAAGCAGTGGAAGCTGCTCCAGCTGATCCCCATCTCCATTCCCGTCGCCGCCATCGTCGGCGGGCTGTACTGGCTGATCGGACGACTGATCTGACGAAGGGAGACAAATCATGACTCAGCAGGAATACAAGGCGCTTTCCATCCGGGAATTTTCAAAGGCGGCGAGGGTCTACGAGACGGACAATGCCGGCGTCTATAGGATGTGCAAGAAGGACTACCCGGACGTTCTTACAGAGCTGGAGCGGGAGCCCTTCACCGATCTGCTGGACTGCGGCTGCGGCACCGCGCCAATGCTCACGCTGCTCAAGCAGCGCTACCCCGACAGGCATTATACCGGCATCGACCTGACGCCGGAGATGATCGAGGTAGCCAGGGCCAAGCGCATGCCCGGCGTGGAGCTCGTCGTCGGGGACTGCGAAAAGCTGCCCTTCCCGGACGGGTCCTTTGACGCCGTGATCTGCTGCCAGAGCTTTCACCACTATCCCAACGTGCAGGATTTCTTCGACAGCGTCGCCCGGGTGCTGCGTCCCGGCGGGCGGCTGATCCTGCGGGACATGACCGCGAAGTCCGCGCCGGTGCGCTGGTTCTTCAACCACGTCGAGATGCCCCTCGTCAACCTCGCGGGCCACGGGGACGTGCACGTCTACGGCGTCGAGGAGGTCCGGGCGCTCTGCGACAGAGCCGGTCTCGTCCTGGAGCGCGGCGAAAAGCGGGGCTTCTTCCGACTTCACTGCGTCGCCCGGAAACCTGCGAAGGGAGCGCGCGCATGAACAGACGCAGCTTCATACCCGGGCAGTACGGCTCATGCAGGAGATATGGAGTGGAGAGCGGGAAGCAGCGTTAAATGGAGGCTGGCGCTATTTGTTGGAAAGCGCGTCAGCTCGCTATTTCACTCTCCACTTTCAACGCTCCACGCTTCTTCCACTCCCGGATTCCAGATAGCATCCTTACATCCACAAGCGCCGCCCGCAAATCCCGGGTTCGGCGCTTGTATTATTTCACCTGCCATAGTATAATAGCAGTGTAAATGAAGCTGTCTTGAAGCACAAACTGGTGGGAGGGATGTACATGTATCGCGTCGACAGACTCATCATAACCGACATCACGGTGGAGCATCTGCGCCGGCCGCTGGGGATCGACTGCCCCGCGCCGCGCTTCTGCTGGAAGCTGGCAAGCGACGGGCGGAACGTGCGTCAGGCCGCGTACCGGCTGGTGATTGCCGCCGACGACGGCGTGGCGGCGGACACGGGCCGCGTGGATACGGCGCAGAGCATCGAGGTCACCGTGGACGGCCTCTCCCTCCGCCCGATGACGGCCTACCGCGTCTCTCTGACCGTGTGGGACAACCGGGGCCGCCGTGCGGAAGGCTCCACGACCTTTGAGACCGGGCGCATGGGCGTCCCCTTCTCAAGCGCCTGGGCCGAGCCCGTGCAGACGCCCACCCCCTCCTCCATGGACGCGGCCCGGGAGGGCGACACCTACGACAACATGGAGCGCGACGCCGACGGCAGGCGCACCTTCGGCGAGTTTCGCCCCGCGCAGTACATCCGCGTCCCCTTCCGCGCCGATAAGGGGATCAGGCGCGCCCGGATCTACGCCACCGCCCGCGGCCTGTACCGGCTGACGGTGAACGGCGCATGCCCGGACGACCGGCTGTTCGCGCCGGAGAACACCCCCTACCCCAAGCTGCTGCTCTACCAGACCTACGACGTCACCGGGCTGATCCGTCCGGGCGAAAACGCGGTGGGCGCGGTGCTGGCGGACGGCTGGTGGGCGGGCCGCGTAGGCACCACCGGGGACTGCTGCCAGTACGGCGATACCACCGCACTGCTGATGGATCTGGAGATCGAGTACACCGACGGCACCCGCCAGACCGTCACCGGCGACGGCGGCGTCTCCCACACCGGGCCCATCGTGTTCTCCGACCTGTTCGTGGGCGAGAAGTACGACGCGCGGCTGGAGCTGCCCGGCTGGGACGCGCCCGGCTTCGACGACGGGGACTGGACGCCGGTCCAGAAGAAGGACTATGATAAAAATCACCTCGTCGGCCAGCGCGACGCGCCGGTGAGGCCGCTTCGCGTGTTCAGGCCCGAGCGCGTCTACACCGCGCCCAACGGGGACGTCATCATGGACGCGGGGCAGAACCTGGCGGGCTTCACCGAATTCACCGTCACCGCCCCGGAGGGTAGGGAGATCCGCCTGGAGCACTTCGAGCAGACGGACCGGGACGGCAACTATTTCAACAGCATCCTGAACAACAACAAGGAGCAGACCGAGATCTGCATCTGCCGGGAAGGGACCCAGAGCTTCCGCCCCGCCTTCACCTACCACGGCTTCCGCTACGCGCGGATCACCGGCTGGCCGGGCACGCCCAGCCCGGAGGATTTCCGCATCGTGGCCTGCGCCAGCGAGATGGACGACATCGGCAGCTTCACCACCTCCGACCCCCGGCTGAACCAGCTGCAGAGCAACATCCGCTGGAGCCAGATCTCCAACACCGTCTCCATCCCCACCGACTGCCCCCAGCGGGAAAAGGCGGGCTGGACGGGCGACATCATGGCCTACGCGCCCACGCTGTGCTTCAACCGGGACGCCAACGCCTTCCTGTCCGCCTGGATGGACAGCGTCCGCGCGGAGCAGATGGCCGACGGCGCGGTGCCGATGATCGTGCCCTATCTCAGGGCCTACGCCACCTTCCTGCGGGACAACCTGGGCACGGACACCAGCTGCGGCTGGGGCGACGCCGCCATCATCGTCCCCCTGCGCGTCTACGAGGCCTACGGCAACCGGCGCATCCTGGAGGAAAACTACGATGCCATGACCCGCTGGATGGCATACATCGACGACCGCGCGAAGAACCACCACCCGGAGGGCTATGACCAGTGGGACGAGGCCCGCAAGGCCCGCTCCCGCTGGCTCTGGAACACCGACTTCCACTTCGGCGACTGGCTGATCCCCTCCATCGTGCTGGGCAACCCGGATGCCATGGCCATGAACCAGACCGCCTATGCCACCATGGGCATCGTCGCCCCGGCCTACTACGCCTTCAGCGCGAAGAACATGTCAAAGATCGCCGCCATACTCGGCAGGGAGGCGGACGCCAGAAAGTACGACGAGCTGTATGCGTGCATCCGGGAGGCGTTCATACAGGAATACGTCCGCGACGACGGCACCATGGCCGCGGACTTCCAGGGCATCTACGTCATCGCGCTGCAAATGGACCTGGTACCGGAGGACGTGCGGCCGAAGATGGTCGATCACCTGTGCGACCTGATCCATAAAAACGGCGACAGGCTGGACACCGGCTTTCTGAGCGTGCTGTTCTTAATGGACGTGCTGTGCGACAACGGGCGGGAGGACGTGGCCTACAGGCTGCTGTTCCAGGAGGGCTGCCCGAGCTGGCTCTATGAGGTAAAGGCTGGAGCGACCACCCTCTGGGAGAGCTGGGGCGCGATCTCGGAGGACGGCGAGGTGAGCACCTACAGCTACAATCACTACGCCTTCGGCTGTGTGGGCGAGTGGATGTACCGGCACATCGGGGGCCTGCAAAGCCTGGCGCCCGGCTACAAGCGCTTCCGCGTGAAGCCCGCCTTCACCTGCGGCCTGACCCACGCCGCCGTCAGCGAGGTCACCCCCTACGGCAGGGCCGCGGTGGCGTGGCGGGCCGTGGGCGATAAGGTCCTGGTCCACGTCGAGGTGCCCGTCAACACCGAGGCCGTGGTTGAGCTCCCCGGCATGACCCCCGTCACCGTGGGCAGCGGGAGCTATGATTGGGTTGTATAGGGTATATCGGCAAAACAATCGGAGGCGGCGCTATTGAAAAGAGGGAGGCGCTAAGCGCATGAAGCGCGAGATGAGCGAGGTCCAGCGGCTGGAGAGCGGCATCCTGAAGGAGCGGCGGAAGGTGCTGTGGCGGCCCTTTATGAACGCGGTGCGGCGCTACGCGCTGATTCAGCCCGGGGACAGGATCGCGGTGTGCATCTCCGGAGGCAAGGATTCCATGCTGCTGGCGAAGCTGATGCAGATCCTCGAGCGCCACAGCGAGGTCCCCTTCGAGGCGGTGTATCTCGTCATGGACCCCGGCTACGACGCGGCCAACCGCCGACAGGTGGAGGACAGCGCCCGGCGGCTGGGCATCCCCTACACCCTGTTTGAGAGCGACGTGTTCGAGGTGGCCGAGTCCCAGGACGCCAACCCCTGCTTCCTCTGCGCCAGGATGCGGCGCGGCTGCCTCTACGACAGGGCCCAGGCGCTGGGGTGCAACAAGCTCGCGCTGGGCCACCACTTCAACGACGTCATCGAGACCACCGTCATGGCCATGCTCTGGGGCGGGCAGCTCCAGGGGATGATGCCCAAGCTGCGCTCCAGGAGCCACCCGGGCATGGAGGTGATCCGCCCCCTCTACATGGTGCACGAGCATGACATCATCGCCTGGGCCGAGGCCAACGGGCTGTCCTTCATACAGTGCGCCTGCCGGGTCACCCGGAAAAGCGGCGGCTCCAAGCGGCAGGAGGTCAAGGCGCTGCTGGCGCGGCTGACCCTGGAGAACGACAAGGTGGAGAAGAACGTCTTTAACGCCATCCACACCCTCCAGCCCGATTCCTTTCCCGGCTGGCGAGCCCACGGCGTGGTACACAGCTTTCTGGAGTGGTACGATGGGGAGGAGCGCACGTAAACGATAACGTTTAAGTACTGGTGATGGATTTGGACTTAACTGAATTGAGAATGGAAAATGGAGAATGGAGAATGAATGTGGAAATCCTTGCGGATTTCTTTGATTAAAAGGCCGCGAATAAGCGTAACACCGTCTATTATAGTGTTCAATCGTATCTATTCAGTCGCCCAGGGATGACTCCCTCAGTCAGCCTGCGGCTGACAGCTCCCTCGGAGAGGGAGCCTGGACGGGAGCCTGGACGGGAGCCGGTATCCCAAAAGCCTCCCTCTTTGAGGGAGGTGGGCCGCGAAGCGGGTCGGAAGGAGTCAACGACTGAACAGATACGTTCAATCAAACAAATCCGCAGGATTTGCACCGCCATTGTCCATTTTCCATTCTCCATTCTCAATTCGTCGTCTCCCGGTGGCGGGAGACGACGAAAGCAAGGAGGCAATGCCATGCTGTTTGAGGGCATCGCTCTGGATCTGCCGCTGACGCTGATGGACTCGGGCCAGTGCTTTCGCTGGACGCGGCAGGGGGACCGCTTTGGCTGCGTGCTGGACGGGCGCGCGGTGTGGCTGTGGAACGGGGACGACGGCCTGCATGTTGACGGCGACACGGACCCCGGCTTTCTGCGCCATTACCTGGACCTGGACCGGGACTACGCCGCCATCGCCCGGGAATACGCGCAATTCCCCGCCGCCCGCGCGGCCATCGAGCGCTATCCCGGCCTGCGGGTGCTGAACCAGCCCGCCTGGGAGGCGCTCATATGCTTCATACTGTCGGCCAACAACAACGTCGCCCGCATCCGCGGCCTCACCGACGCGCTGTGCCGGACCTACGGCGACGACCGCGGCGGGCTGTACAGCTTCCCCACCCCCGAACGGCTGGCCGACGTCCGCGAGGAGGCGCTTCGCGCCCTGAAGGTGGGCTACCGCGCCCCGTACCTCATCGGCGCGGCCCGCGCGGTGCTGGACGGCTTCCCCCTCGCCCGACTCCGGGCCCTCCCCTACGACGCGGCCCACGCCCTGCTGCTCAACCTCCCCGGCGTGGGCGACAAGGTGGCCGACTGCGTGCTGCTGTTCGGCTGCGGCCACGCCTCCGCGTTCCCCGTGGACGTGTGGATGGAGCGCGTCCTCCGCGAATGGTTCGCCATGACCTGCCGCTCCCGCGCCGCGCTCCGCAAGCAGGCCCGCGCCCTCCTCGGCCCCCACGCCGGAATCATGCAGCAGTTCCTGTTTCACGCGAGAAGGATGGAGGAAAGGCATCAGGCAACAGGCAACAGGCATTAGGGGTGGCGGCGTGGGCTTTGTACGATTTACCGGGGCTGGTTTTCCAAACGTCGGAACAGGTCTTCCAAGGGGAAACAGTGGTATTAAGCGTCAGCCGCCACTTCCCGCTCCCCTCTCTCATCGCCTCATAACAAACCGATCGAACAGCTTCCCTCTGCCGCCGCCTCGACTGTTGCCTGATGCCTGATGCCTACTGCCCGAAAAAGCCCGCCGTGAAACCCGCGGCGGGCTTTTTCCACTACTCCGACGGCTTCAATTCCTCCTCCAGGAGGCGCTGCTGGCCGGTTCCGGAGATGGGTTGATTGACGGGGATGGGATTGGGGTTTTTGGGGGCATCCTCGGCGAAGAGGGCCTGGAGTGTGGCCACGTCGCCCACGCCGGAGGCGGCCTTGCCCACGGTGGCCTGGAACAAGCGCAGGGCCTCGGTGGTGGCCTCGCCGAAGATGCCGTCGGCGCTGCTGTTGACCAGATAGCCCAGCTGGCCCAGGCGCTCCTGGAGCTTCAATACGCCCCAGGCGGTGTCGCCGGGATAGAGGTCGGTGTAGAGCGTATCGTCGAAGTGGAACTCGGGCATGGTCTCCGCCAGCAGGGAGCCGTCCACCCGCTCGAAGGCGTTGGGCTCGTAGCCGAACAGCTCGTTGAGCGTCACCATGCTGTAGCCCTCGGACCGGGCGGCGTCCATCAGCGCCTTCATGCGCTCGCCGTCCTCCTTGGTGGACTTGAACAGGTAGATGCCGCCGGGGGTCAGCTTGCCGGGAATGCGGCTGAGCGACACGTCGGAGCAGGACACGGTCCAGTGGGCCACGCCGATGTAGCCCTGCTGCTTGAGGTAGGTGTGGGTGCGGATGTCATTCTCCCCCAGCCCGCCGTACAGCCGCAGGAAGTGGGGCTGGTAGCGCACGCCCAGCACGTAGTTCAGGGCCATGCTCTGCTTCCAGATCTCCTGCACCAGCATATTCTCGGGATAGCGAAACAGCTTGGCCAGGCTGGTGAAGCCGCGGTTCTCGATCTCGTAGCCCAGCTGGAAGGCGCAGCGCTGCAGCACCGGCTGCATGCCGTTTTTCAGGATGTTCTCCCCGGTGGGGAACAGCGTGAGCTTGGCGTTGTACTTCTGGGCCAGCGCGACGAACTGCTCGGTGATGGCCGCGCCGCTGCACTCGTCCAGGGTGATGGCGATGACCTTGTCGGTGGTATTGGCCTTTTTGAACACCGGCAGCATGTTTTCGTTGGCGGCGGCGGGACGCCGCGCGGTGTAGGGGTCCAGGGCTTCCAGCGTCGGCGCGGGGGTGAAGGTGGGCTCGGGGGTATCCTCCGGCTCCGGGGTGGAGGTCGGCAGGTATTCCTCCCGGTAGGTGTCCGCCCGCAGCACCACCTCGGTCTCGGGCAGGTCCTTCAGATCCACGAAGTCGTCCTCCGACGGGGTGGGCGCGGCCTCCACGTCCGCGGGCCGCAGCCGATCCCCGAAGGCGATATAGCACCCCAGCGCGAGGGCCGCCGCCGCCAGCAGCCCGATCAGGGCATACAGCAGCCCCAATGAGCGCTTCCGGGTCCGAACGGTTCTGTTGGGCATGCGATCACCTCTTTGCGTAGCGTGGAAAGTGGTAGGTTGTACATGAAAAGGTGCCTGTCACGCGGGTCAAATGGGGAATTGGGAATGGATGTGGAAATCCTTCGGATTCCGTAACTGTTCAGTCGCGGACTCCTTCCGACCCGCTTCGCGGGCCACCTCCCTCAAAGAGGGAGGCTTTTGGACTCCCGTTCAGGCTCTTGTCCAGGCTCCCGTCCAGGCTCCCTCTCCGAGGGAGCTGTCAGCCGCAGGCTGACTGAGGGAGTTGAGGGAGCTGTCAGCCGCAGGCTGACAGCCGCAGGCTGACTGAGGGAGTCATCCCTGGGCGACTGAATAGTCACCGGATTTCTTTTTATTGAATGACACAGACCGCGACCCCCGCGTTCTCCATTGAATCAAACAAATCCGCAAGGATTTGGTCCTTCATTCTCCATTTCCAAATCGCCTCACTCCGCGCTGTCCGCAACTTCCTTCGGCGGATTGCGGTGGATGGTGAAGGAGAAGGCCGTGCCCTTGCCCTTTTCGCTCTCCACCCAGATGTCCTCGTCCATGCGCTTGAGAAGCTCCTTGGCGATGGAGAGGCCGAGGCCGCTGCCCTTGCCGGAGTGGGCCTTGTCGACCTTATAGAAGCGGTCGAACACGTAGGGCAGGTCGTTTTCCTCGATGCCGATGCCGGTATCGCGGACGGTGAGCACCACCTTGTCCTCATCCCAGGTGGCGGAGACGCCCACCGAGCCCTCCTCGGTGTACTTGATGGCGTTGTCCAGCAGTATGATGAGCATCTGCTCCACCCGGTCGGCGTTGGCCCAGACGGCGGGGCAGGCGGAGAAGTCGGTGTCCACGTTGAGCTTGAGGTTGTGCTCCTCGGCGATGGCGGCGTAGCGGTCGCAGACATCGTACACCAGATCGTCCAGCGCGAGCCGGGACTTTTCGATGGACAGCGTGCCGGACTGGAGCCGGGACAGCTCCAGCTGGTCGTTGATGAGCCGCGACAGGCGCATGATCTCCCTCAGGATGATGTCGTAGTAGCGCTGGCGGTCCTCCTCCTCGGTCACCATGCCCTCCTTCAGGGGCTCGATCAGCGCGCGCATGGCGGTCAGCGGCGTGCGCAGCTCGTGGTTGACATTGGAGACGTAGTCCCGCCGGGTCTTTTCCAGGCGCTCCATCTGGGTGATATCGCTGAACAGACCCACCGCGCCGGCGATGGCGTCGATCTCGTCCACGATGGGCGTGACCGTCATCCTGAGGATCATGTCCTTGGATTCCAGATTCCGGGTCATGGTCTCGCCGGTGGCCATCACCTTGTCGAAGTCCTGCCAGATGGACTCGTCGGGGATGGTCTTCATCCGGGGATCGGCGTAGTGAGAGCCGGGCTTGGCCCGGGCGATCAGCCGGCCCAGGGCGGGGTTGGTGTGGGTGACGCGGCCCTCGGCGTTGATGGCCACGATGCCCTCGGACAGGCCGTTCAGCATGTTGCGCAGGCGGTTGCGCTCGACGATGAGGGTGTAGAGGTTGCGGGAGAGCTGATCGGCCAGGTGGTTCAGCGCCTTGCCCAGCTCGCCCAGCTCGCCCGCCGCGGTCTCGTCGGCGCGGGTCTCCAGATGTCCGTCGGCCATGGCCACGGCGTCGTCGCGCAGGCGGACGATGGCGTCCAGCTTTGCCCGGATCTGCGCGTCGGACTTCCGCTGGCGGCGCAGGGTCAGCCGCGCGGCCACGAGGCCCAGCAGCGCCGCGAGCAGCGCCACGGGCGCGGACTGGGCCCAGGACACCGGGGGCACCGGCACGGCTGCCGCCACGCGGCCCTGATAGGGGGACAGCTCCTGACTGATGAGCGCGTCCCGATAATACCAGGCGCGCCCGTCACGCCGGAAATAGCCCTCGGCGGGCTGCAGGGCGCCGTTGTCGATGCCCTCCTCGATGCCGGGCAGCCGGTCCTCGCCGGTGAGGCAGCGGGTCTTCCAGTCCCCGTCCTGCAGCCAGACGGCCCCGCCGGAGGCCGCGACGACCCCCGCCGCGTCCTCCAGCGGACCCGGCGCGTCCCCCTTTGCCAGACTCACGAGGTATTCCAGCTGCGGGATGATTTGATTCTTTGCGGCGGCGCGCACCTGTAACCACGTTGCTATGCCGTACCCGCACAGACTTACGGCAACCGTAACAGCCATCACGGTTGCCGTGAACAGTGCAGCGCGCCTGATCAGCACACTGCCCTCTTTCATGCGTTGACCTCAAACCGATAGCCCACGCCGTAGACCGTCTTGAGCGCCCACGGGACGTTCTCCTGGGGCAGCTTCTGGCGGATGCGCTTGATGTGCGCGTCCACGGTGCGGGTATCGCCAAAGTAGTCGTAGCCCCAGACCCGGGAGAGGATCTGTTCGCGGGAGAAGACCTGGCCCACGTTGGAGGTGAGCATGTGCAGGATCTCCACCTCCTTGGGGGTGCAGGGGATCACCTTGCCCGCCACCTTCACCTGGTAGTTTTCCAGGCTGATCTCCAGCTGGGGCAGGCGGATGATGGAGCTGTCCTCCTCGCCCTGCTTCTCCGAGAAGCGGCGCAGCACCGCCTTGATGCGGGCCAGCACCTCGCGGGGGGAGAAGGGCTTGACGATGTAATCGTCCGCGCCCAGCTCAAGACCCAGTATGCGGTCGATCTCCTCGCCCTTGGCCGTCAGCATGATGATGGGCAGGGAGCTGGTCTGCCGAATCTGGCGGCAGACGTCGATGCCCGAAACCTTCGGCATCATCAGGTCGAGAACCATCATATCGGGATGCAGGCTCTCGCACATCTCCAGGGCCTGCTGCCCGTCATAGGCGCTCTGATGCTCATAGCCCTCCGAGCCCAGATAAAGCCCCAGGGACTCGTGCACCACCGGATCGTCGTCCGCAATCAGAATCAGCGGATACATTGACATAATTATCACCCCGAATAACACATTTATAGCATCATTATACCCATTCAGGAAACATTCTGCAACCTTTCACGAAAGAAGCCCAAATTTATTCACATTCGTGCCTATTGTGACTTTTTTTAGGGAGTAGGGAGTAGGCAGTAGGGAGTATGGAAAGTGGCGGCATGGCATTTGACTTCTATAAAAAGGCCGTAATCCGCGATATGCCGGGAGCCATTCGCTGACTCCGACCTTCGCCTTCTCTCGGCTCCCCTTCCAGGGGAGCTGTCGCGCGAAGCGTGACTGAAAGGTCGTCGTCCCCGCGGGAAGTTGACTATACGCTTTTTATCGCAATAGAACGCGCAACGCTCCGCCGTTCTTCCCCTACTCCCTGCTGCCTACTCCCTACTCCCTAAAACATCCTCCAGCGTCATCTGGTTTGGCAGTCCGCCGGGGTTTTTGCGGGAGCGCCTGGGCTGGGCGGCGGCCGTTTTTTCCGTCTGGGCGGTGAGCTTTTCGATGCGCTCCTGCTGCTCGGCGATGATGGCGGTCATGCGGACCTCGTCGGCGCGGGCCTCCTCCTTCTGCTGGCGCAGCTTGCGGTTGGCCTCGTCCAGCTGCCGCTCCGTCAGCTCCAGCTTCATGCGGCGGGCGCTCTCCTCCTTCTCCCGAAGGATGCGCAGGCCGCTCTCGTGGAAGAGGTTCAGGTTCAGCTCCGAGGTCTGCTGCTCCAGGTCGGCCAGGGCCTCCTCCCGGTTTCTCAGCCGCGCGCGCAGCTTCCGTATCTCGGCGTTGCGCCCGTCCAGCATCTGCTGCAAATTCTGGCGGATGACCCGGTCCTGCTTGAGCCCCTCGCACTCCCGGCGCACCCGCTTCAGCGCCCGGGACGACACATAGAGCTGCCACCCCAGCACCCCCGAAGCGATCGCCAACACCGCCAGGGCGATGATCATGTATACCAATGCTGACACCACACATTTCTATAATGGTAACGGTAACGAAGCAGCCGCGCAGTATCAGGGAAGAGGCAACAGGGAACAGGCAACAGGAATGGCTTGGATACGTAGTATTGACGATGCGCCATCCCTCATGGAGTACGAGATGTTTCGGTATTGAACAGGAAACTGTTGGCGGCCCCTGCCGTGTGCGCGGCAGCCGCCATTCCTGTTCCCTGTTGCCTGTTCCCTGTTGCCTGTTCCCCGAACCCACATTCCTCATCACGGCCGTCCGGTTACGAATATTACAAATATTATACCACACAACGATGGTACAAAAATGACCGTGACGGGAAGATTCTCGCACGGCGGGAATGATTGGCGGCGTTCAGGGTTAACTTAATAGAAAATATTTCGGGCACGCAGGAATTTGACAGGGGAATGGCGAATGGTAATGAGATGAGGTGATTAGCATATGCAAACCCGCCGGGCGCGCGCGGCGCTGGCCTGTCTGGACCCCGGACGGGCGTCGGCGATGGCCGATGCCGTTGCGGCGGCGGGCTTTGAGACGGCGGGCGCGGCGGAGGATCTCGGCGGCGCGCTCAGGCTGGTGCGGCGGGTGAACGTGGATCTGCTGCTCGCGGACGCGATCCTGCCCGGCGGCGACGGCGTCGCCCTGGCCGAGGCCATCCTGAAAAGCGGCCTGGAGCGCTATCCCGACGTGGTGCTGATTCGACCCGCGGGGCTGCGGCTGCCCGGGGAGGACCGGCTGGCCGACTGTCACAGCGTCGTGATGGACGGACCGGCGACGGCGGAGGGGCTGGAGCGCGCGCTTACGCGGCTCAGGCAGTTCCCGGAGCGCCTGCCCGCGGACCGCGCGGCGCGGCTCGAGGGTCTGCTTGGCGAACTGGGCGTGCCCGCGCATCCGGGCCGGGACATGCTGGTTCACGCCGTGACGCTGGTGTGGCGGGACCGCAGCCGTGTCAACGCGCTGCGAAGCCAGGTCTACGCCGCGGCGGGCCGTCCCTTTGGCCGGACCGCCGCGCAGGCCGAGGCCGCCATCATCCACGCCATCGACGCGGCGTGGCGCGGCGGCTCCATGGAGGCCCAGGAGGGCATATTTGGCGATACGATCGACGCGAGGCGCGGACGCCCCACCTGCGGTGAGATGGTGGCGCACCTGGCGGATATACTGAGATGGGAGGGTTGACCATGAGGAAAATGAAGCGTGTGGCGGTCGTCGTGCTGGACGGCTGCGGCGCGGGGTGGCAGCACGACGCCGCCCGATACGGCGACGAAGGCGCAAACACCCTAAAGCACGTGCTGGAGCAGGCGCATCCGGATCTGCCGAACCTGACGGACCTGGGCCTGATGAAGCTGGCGGGCATGCAGCCCGAGGACGCGGACGATCCCATCGGCTGCTACGGCACGATGCTGGAAAAGTCCGCGGGCAAGGACACCACCACCGGCCACTGGGAGATCGCGGGTCTGACGCTGAAGGACCCCTTCCCCACCTACCCCAACGGCTTCCCGCCGGAGGTCATCGAGGCCTTTGAGCGCGAGACCGGCATGGGCACCCTCGGCAACAAGGTGGCCTCGGGCACCGAGATTATCAAGGAGCTGGGCGCGGAGCACCTGCGCACCGGCAAGCTGATCATCTACACCTCCGCCGACAGCGTGTTCCAGATCGCCGCCCACGAGGCCGTGCTGCCGCCGATGGAGCTGTGGCACGTGTGCCGCATCGCCCGCAGGCTGTTGAAGGGCGAGCACAACGTGGGCCGCGTCATCGCCCGCCCCTTTGAGGGCAACGTGGGCGAGTTCGTGCGCACCGCCAACCGCCGGGATTTCTCCGTGGACCCCGTGGGCCGCACCATGCTGGACGCCCTCAAGGACGCGGGCTTCGACACCCTGGGCGTGGGCAAGATCGAGGACATCTTCAACCATCGCGGCCTGACCCAGTCCAACCACACTGCCGGGAACGCCGCCTGCGTGGACGCCGCCATCGAGTACCTCAAAAAGGACCGCTGGCGCGGGCTGATGTTCGTCAACCTGGTGGACACCGACATGCTCTACGGCCATCGCCGGGACGTGCAGGGCTACGCCCGCTGCCTCGAGGGTTTTGACAGGCGTCTGCCCGAGATCATGAAGCTGCTGGGCGACAACGGCATGCTCATCATCACCGCCGACCACGGCTGCGACCCCGCCTACACCGCCCACACCGACCATACCCGCGAGCGCGTGCCGCTGCTGGTCTGGGGCCTGGGCCTGGAGGAGGGCATCGACCTGGGCGAGCGCGCCTCCTTCGCCGACGTCTCCGCCACCGTGCTGGAGGCCCTGGGCTGCGCCGAGCGCCTCGACGGCAAGTCCTTCTATAAGGACATCGCTCTGGAGTGAGGGCGAATTAGGAATTGGGAATTGGGAATTAGGAATTATAAATGGCCTGGCTGCGTTAGGGCAGCGATGCGCCGCCAGTCGGGTCGTACCTGTCGCATCGAAATTGATCGCCCCTACAACGCGCGGCAGCCGGTAACTCTAATTCCTAATTCCTAACTCCTAATTCCTCATTTCCCCCGCGTCTCCTCTGACCGCGCGAAGGTCGTGCCGTCTCCCGGAAATTATTAAATAAGTATGATATTTTACACAAAGAGGCTTTTCATCCCATAGCATATGGGGTAAAATGTATATGTAGTTATAGGCGGGGGGAGGAAGCTCGATCCGCTGAAAACGCACTATATTTAGGAGGTTGATTCCAATGGCTGTTAAAGTTGCTATTAATGGTTTTGGCCGTATCGGCCGTCTGGCTTTCCGTCAGATGTTCGGCGCTGAGGGCTATGAGATCGTCGCCATCAACGACCTGACCACCCCCAAGATGCTGGCCCACCTGCTGAAGTACGACTCCACCCAGGGCAACTACGCCAACGACCACAAGGTCGAGGCCACCGACAATTCCATCATCGTGGACGGCCACGAGATCCGCATTTACGCCGAGAAGGACGCCAAGGATTGCCCCTGGGGCGAGCTGAAGGTGGACGTCGTGCTGGAGTGCACCGGCTTCTACACCTCCAAGGCCAAGGCTCAGGCTCACATCGACGCTGGTGCCCGCAAGGTCGTCATCTCCGCGCCTGCCGGCAATGACCTGCCCACCATCGTCTACAACGTCAACCACACCACCCTGAAGCCCGAAGATACCATCATCTCCGCCGCTTCCTGCACCACCAACTGCCTCGCGCCCATGGCCAAGGCTCTGAACGACGGCTGGGCCATCGAGTCCGGCATCATGTGCACTATCCACGCCTACACCGGCGATCAGATGATCCTGGACGGCCCGCAGCGCAAGGGCGACCTGCGCCGCTCCCGCGCCGCCGCGATCAACATCGTGCCCAACAGCACCGGCGCTGCCAAGGCCATCGGCCTGGTCATCCCCGAGCTGAACGGCAAGCTGATCGGCGCTGCCCAGCGCGTGCCCACCCCCACCGGCTCCACCACCATCCTGAACGCCGTGATCAATGGCCAGCCCACCGCTGACGAGATCAACGCCCAGATGAAGAAGGAAGCCACCGAGTCCTTCGGCTACACCGAGGACCAGATCGTTTCCTCCGACGTCGTCGGCATGCGCTTCGGCTCCCTCTTCGATGCCACCCAGACCATGGTCTGCAAGCTCGAGGGCGGCAAGAGCCAGGTTCAGGTCGTGTCCTGGTACGACAACGAGAACAGCTACGTGAGCCAGATGGTTCGCACCATCAAGTTCTTCTCCGAGCTGGCCTAATTCTCAAAACCAAATTGCGCCCCGCTTCTTCGGAAGCGGGGCGCTTACTGTTTATCGGGAATATACTCCATCACATCTTCCACACGGCAATCCAATATCTTGCAAAACATCTCTATCGTGTGTGTACTCACGCTCTCTTCTCGTTTCAATCTGGTGATTTGACTGGGACTGACGTGATACTTATTGATGAGTCTGTACTGCGTCACACCCTTTTCGCGCATGGTTTTCCACAATGGCTGATATGAAATCATGCGCTCTCCTCCTGCCAACAAATATTCTCCTTGACATAATAACCGATTTCAGTCTATAATAATATTGACTGATATCGGTTATTATTCCGACTTGGGCAAGAACAGAAGGAGGCGCTCCGGACTCAGGGTCTATCGATATCTATAGCCTTTGGAGAATCACAAGGAGGATATGTTTATGAAGAAGATCATTGCAATGCTGCTTATTGGAATGCTGGTTTTTTCAACTCTGAACGCTTTTGCCGCCACCTACACCGACAAGGACACTGTGAAGAAGGTTCAACAAGCCCTGAACAACGCTGGCTATAACTGCGGCACGCCCGACGGTATCGCAGGCAAGAAGACTTACGCCGCCATTGGCAGCTATCAGAAGGCCAAGGGTCTCGCAGAAACCCAGCAGATCGATGACGCGCTGTTGCAGGCGCTGGGGCTTGCCGAGGCATCTGCTGAAGCAGAAGGCACAGCTCCAGATCCTGAAAACACCGCTCCAGACGATAGTGGAAATACTTCTGCTGGTGATTCTGATATCACCGATTTACAGAAGCAGCTCCAATCCCCTGATTTCTTTATCAGTGTTCTGAATCAGTCTATGGCGAATGATCTTGAAAGATATGCGAATGTTTTTGCCGCAGAAGGTAAGGATATTCAGACCGTCTATAACCACTTTGCGACCAAGTCCGAAAGTGATGTTATTGTGGGAGATATGCCTGCTTTGGGTTATTGGTCAGACGATGGTATGGTAATTGTCTATTTCATGGGAATGCATAGCGGAGATACCATGGAAAACTGCACATCAATACAAGCGTGGTTGTGTGATGAGCAAACTCTGGATCGATCTGTATACCTGTTTCTTGTGGAGTTGCTGTCCGTTTGCAGCTATTACTACGGAGAGACTGATGAGACCTACACCAATACAATGCTGGCGCCCTTTACTCTTGACGATAACGGCCATATTTCTGATGAAAACTGGAACCTCGAAGCGGGTGAGCATGAGCTTTACAGCACCGAGAAGCATACTATGAGTGTAGATGGAGGAGATGGAATGTATATTTTTACTGTAAAACCGAGGTAATCGTTATTCAACAGCCCTGGATACAGATGGTCCCTACCATCAAATTCTTTTCCACGCTGGCCTGATTCTCATACAGCAACATCCCGCGTTCTTGGAAACGCGGGATGTTGTTTATTGGAAGCGGGCATCACCAGACCACTTCCACGCCATAACGCTCCATCTTGCCATCGGATGTGATGATGGGCAGGCCCAGAGCAATCGCCTGGCACAGTATGAGGCGGTCGAAGGGATCGCCGTGGTCCTTATAGCGGGGCAGGGTCCTGATGCGGTCGATGTGTTCGATCTCCGTCTGAATGATGCCGATGTCCAGCCCGTCACAGGCCGCCCTGATCTCCTGGGCGCTCGTCTGACGAATACCCAGCTTTCCGATCTGCTGCTTAATCATGATCTCCCAGAGGGACGCGATGCTGACGACGAGGGAGGCGTCGCCTTCGATGATATTCCGCGCGCGGGGGGACAGGCGTCCGGGTTCAAACAGCGCCTCGATCAGCGCGCAGGTGTCGAGCAGGTACTTCATCACATATACTCCTCAAATTCCTCCAGCGGCGCGTCAAAGTCCGGGGCGATGTATTCAAAGCGGTCTGACAGCGGGCCCAGCTTTCTCTTTGGCGCGGTGACGCGCGCCTCGGCCTCGTCCTGCTGGGTGAGCAGGAACCTCATGAAGCTGCCGACCTGCCTCTGGTTGTCCGCGCTCAGGCGGTTCCAGGCTTCGGGGATCCACGCGGGCATGGCCATGCTCTCCACCTCCTCTACACGCCTATTCTACCACATTTCCCCGTCCTCCGCAACAAAAACCCCCGCCTCGCTTGTTCAAACGCCGCAGGTGTGGTATACTGATAATGGATATGAAGGTTTTACGGAGGTCGGATATGGAGCGGAGGAAGCGGGAGACGGCGCAGGAGAAGCTGGAGCGTCTGACGGCGCTGGAGCGGGAGCTCTGGGACGCGGGGCAGATGCCCGGGGGCATCGACGAGGTGGGGCGCGGGCCGCTGGCGGGGCCGGTGGTGACGGCGTGCGTGTCCATTCCCCGGGACAGGCTGGTCCCGGGGGTGGACGACTCGAAGAAGCTGTCGGAGAAGCGGCGGGAGCAGCTCTACCCGCTGCTCTTGGAGGCGGCGGACTACGCCGAGACCTGCTTTCTGGGGCCGGAGGTCATCGACGAGATCAACATCCTCGCGGCTACCCGGCGGGCCATGGAGACCTGTGCGGCGGGCTTTCGGGGCGACGTGCTGCTGATCGACGCGGTGGAGGGGCTGTCGCTCCCCTGCCCTGCCCGGGCGCTGATCCACGGCGACGCGCTGAGCTACATGATCGGCGCGGCCTCCATCGTGGCGAAGGTCACCCGAGACCGCTACATGATCGAGCTGGATGAAAAATACCCCATGTACGGCTTCGCCCGCAACAAGGGCTACGGCACCGCCGAGCACATCGCCGCGCTGAAAAAATACGGTCCCTGCCCCGAGCACCGGCGCAGCTTCATCGGCAGGATATTGGGGGACCATGAATAGGCGGCGCTACGGCACGGACGGCGAATACACCGCCCACGACTACCTGATGGGCCAGGGCTACGCCATCCTGGAGATGAGCTACCGCCGCCCCACCGGGGAGATCGACGTGATCGCCCAAAAGGACGGCACGGTGGTGTTCGTGGAGGTCAAGCGCCGGGGCAGCGGACGCTTCGGAGCCCCCGCCGAGGCCGTCAACCGTCCCAAGCAGGCCCGCATCCTCCGAACCGCTCTGCTCTACCTCCAGCAGCACGGGCTGGAGGACGCGCCCGTGCGCTTCGACGTCATCGAGGTCACGCCGGGCCAGGTGCATCACATCGAGGGCGCGTTCGACGCCACGGGGTTTTTTTAGGGAGTAGGGAGTAGGCAGTAGGGAGTAGGGGGGAACGGCAGATGGTCGGCGTTCTCATGGAACGAAGAACGACAAGCATCCCCAGAGCTTCCGGAAAATGCGACGTTTCAATAGTAGGCATATGCTCTGCCGTAGCTCCCCTACTCCCTACTCCCTACTGCCTACTCCCTAAACAACACCATCAAAGGAGTTTTCGATGAAGAAATTGGTTTGGGCGCTGGCGGCGCTGTTAATGCTGGCGACGGGACTGGCCTTTGCCGAGGAAAACCTGATCGTCAACGGCGATTTCTCCCAGCTGGACGGCGCGCTGCCGCTGGGCTGGCGGAAGGAGCTGTGGCTGACCGACGCGGGCATCAGCCTGCTGGAGGTCATCGACGACGGCTGGGAGGGCCGGGGCGTCAGCGTGCAGAACGTGGACCCCAACGACGCCCGCTTCGTCCAGACCGTGGACGTGGAGCCCGACAGCGTCTACCGCCTCAGCGGGCGGGTCTGGGCCGAGGACTGCGACGAGGCCAGCTACGGCGCGACGCTGTCCATCGGCGGGGTGTTCGTCTACTCCGAATCCAAATACGACACCGCGGGGCGCTGGGATTACGTGGAGCTCTACGGCAGGACCGGCCCCAGGCAGACCACGGTGGACGTGTTCTGCCGCGTGGGCGGCTACGGCAATCTGGGCACCGGCAGCGCGCGGTTTGACGACATCGCGCTGGTGAAGCTGGACAAGGCCCCCGCCGGGGTATCCGTGTACGACTTCTTCGCCGACGACGCCCCCGCCGCGGCCGCCGAACCCGCCGACCCGGAGGAGCCCAAGCGCTACACCGAGGCGTGGCTGCTGTTCGCGGGGGTCTACGCCTTCCTGGCCGCGGGCCTGCTGCGCAAGCGGCAGCGAAGCCTGGATTGCAACGACGAGAAGGCCGTCAAGCGCCGCCTGTGGGCCGTGCTGGGGCTGGCGCTCATCATCCGCCTGGCCGTGGCCCTGCGCGTGCCGGGCTACAACACCGACATCAACTGCTTCACCGCCTGGTCCGAGCGGATGTTCGCCATGGGGCCGTTCAGATTCTACGCTCCGGACTACTTCTGCGACTACCCGCCGGGATACATGCTGCTGCTTTGGCCGGTGGGACTGGTGCGCAAGCTGTTCAACCTGTCCACAGCCGGCGCCGTCTATCGGATGATCCTGAAGCTGCTGCCGATGCTGGCCGATGTGGCGGGGGCGTGGCTGATCTACCGCGTCGCCCGCAAGCGCATGGCCGAGGGGCTGGCGCTGACGCTGGCCGCGCTGTACGCCTTAAACCCCGCCGCCATCTGCAACAGCGCCGCCTGGGGACAGATCGACGCCCTGCTGACGCTGCTGATCGCGCTGTGCGCCCTGTCGGCGGGCGAGGGCAAATATTTCAAGGCGCTGATGTGGTTCACCGCCGCGCTGCTCATCAAGCCGCAGGCGCTGCTGTTCGCACCGCTGGGACTGCTGGCGGTGATCATGGGCATCGCCGTCTCGGAGGACCGCACCCGGGCGTTGAAGTCCTTCCTGCCGGGCGTCGCCGCCTGTCTGGGCATACTCTACGCCGCCGGCGTTGCCGCCAGCGCGTCCCAGGCCGGGAGCATCGGCGAGGCGTTGGGAGGGGCCGTGGGCTGGATGGTCAACCAGTATTCCGGGGCCATGCAGGGCTACCGCTACATGACCATCAACACCCTGAACCTGTACTGCCTGATGGGCCTGAACTGGGCCAATGTGGAGGGCCACGCCGGGATGTTCGCGCTGGCCTGGGTGCTGTTCGCGCTGGCCTATCTCTACACGGCGGGGCTGTGCGCCGCCTCCCGGAAGAAGCCCCTGCGGCTTCTGCTGCTGGGCGGGGTGCTCATCATGCTGATCTCCGCCTTCGGACCCATGATGCACGAGCGCTATGTGTTCCCCGCGCTGCTGCTGCTGTCGCTGGCCTTCGCCGTGGACCGGGACGTGCGCGTGCTGGCCAGCCTCATCGCATTGACGGTGACGCTCTTCCTCAACGAGGTCCTGGTGCTGCAAGGCGGCATGACCGCCGCGAACTACGGCCACCTTCAGAGCTCGGAGGCCTGGCTCAACGGCCTGCTGTCCCTCGCGACGGTGCTGAACGCGCTGTTCATCGCCTGGACCGCCTGGGACATCTGTCTGCGCGGCCACCTGGTCCCCCTGCGGGCTGTGGCGGCGGAGGCGGAGCCGATGGGCGCGGCCACGCTGAAGCATCCCGAGGACTACCGGCTGAACCTCAGGCGGGCGGACATCATCGTCATGGCGGCGGTGACGCTGGCCTATTCGGTGCTGGCCTTCACCAACCTGGGCGTGACCAAGGCCCCTCAGACCGGCTGGACCAGCAGCGTGTCCGGGGAATCGGTGGTGTTCGACCTGGGCGAGACGCGTACCTTCCGCATGACCTACTACGGCGGCATCTGCAATTCCAACTTCCGGGTGGCGCTGTCCAACGACGGGACCTACTGGACCCCGGATTGCTGGGCCAAGTACAACCAGGGCGAGATCTTCCGCTGGCTGTGGTTCACACCGCTGGACGAGGCGGACAACACGCTGTACGCCGAGGACGTCGATCAGCCCGACGACGCGCCGGTGCGGCTGAACACCGCCAACATGGCCGAGGCCAATCCCCGGCAGACGGCGCGGTACGTGCGCATCACGGCGGAGTCGGCGGGGCTCAATCTGTTCGAGGTGGCCTTCCTGGACGAGGAGGGCGTGCCCTTCCCCATCGCCGGGGTGGAGCAGCTGGGACAGACGGCGCAGTCCGACAGCGACGCCGCCAATCTGGTGGACGAGCAGGACACCGCGCCGCCCATCCCCACCTACCTGAACTCCACCTACTTCGACGAGATCTACCACGCCCGCACGGCCTACGAGCATCTCCACGGCATGCCCACCTACGAGACCACCCACCCGCCGCTGGGCAAGGTGTGGATGATGCTGGGCGTGTGGATCTTCGGCATGACGCCCTTCGGCTGGCGGTTCATGGGTGTGCTGGCGGGGGTCATGATGCTGCCGGTGATGTACCTGCTGGTCAAGCAGCTCACCCGGGACAGCCGCCTCTCGGCCATCGCCATGCTGCTGCTGGCGCTGGACTCCATGCACTTCACCCAGACCCGCATCGCCACCATCGACAGCTACGCGGTGTTCTGGATCATGCTGGAATACCTGTTCATGTTCCGCTACTGCCGGATGAGCTGGAACCATCAGCCGCTGAAAAAAACGCTGGTGCCGCTGGGGCTGTGCGGCGTCACGATGGGGCTGGCCTGCGCCACCAAGTGGATCGGCATCTACGCCGCGGCGGGGCTGGCGATCCTGTTCTTCTGGACGCTGTTCAACCGGCTGCGGGAATACCACCACATCCGGGGCGACAATCCCACGGTGAAAAACACCGTCATGACCCTGGCGTTCTGCGTGGCATTCTTCGTGGTCATCCCCCTCGTCATCTACTACTTCAGCTACTACTGGTATCTGCGGGCCGAGGGGCTGTCGGGCTTCGGCGGCATGTTCTCCCTGCGCTGGGTGAAGCGCGTGGCGGAGATCCAGAAGAACATGTTCAACTACCACGCCGGCCTGGGCGGCGACACCCACTACTTCCGCTCCCCCTGGTATCAGTGGCCGGTGATCTGGTGGCCCATGTGGTACTACTCCGGCACGGGCTTCATGCCCGAGGGGACCATATCGTCCATCTCCTGCATGGGCAACCCCGCGGTGTGGTGGTTCGGGCTGGGCGCGCTGATCTACGTGTTCGCCCGCGCCTGCCTGGACCGCCGGGCCGACCGGGCCAAGGTGATGACCGTCATCGGCTTCGCCTCCCAGTTCCTGCCCTGGGTGCTGGTGCCGCGCTCCACCTTCATCTACCACTACTTCGCCTCGGTGCCCTTCATCATCATCGCCTCGGCGCTGGCCCTGAAGGACCTGCGCGCGCGCTCCCCCAAGGCCTGCCAGGCCGTCTCCTGCGTCCTGCTGGCCGCCGCCGCCGCGCTGTTTGCCATGTTCTACCCCCTGGAGAGCGGCCTCCCCTGCCCCAGAAGCTACGCCCGCTATCTGCGATGGTTCAAGTGGTATAATTATTGAGGGCAGATCGGAAGGCATTCAAGAGTATAAAGGGAAAAGGGAACAGGGAAAAGGGAAAAGGGGTTACGGCTGCCGCGCGCACCGCAAGAGCGGCCAATGTGGCTGCCCCTGCGCAGTAAAGCTGTTACTAATCTCTCTCCGCCATATCCCTTTTGCCCGGGTTCAAGCATCGCAGAAGGCATAGAAATAGCCGCCACCGCACAGCATATGCGCGGCAGCGGCTATTTCTGTTCCCTGTTGCCTGTTCCCTGTTCCCTTTTCCCTTTTCCCTTTTCCCTGCGCCCTCAGGCATTCGCCTGCTTGCAGGCGTCCAGGAACGCTATAATGCTCTCCTCCGGCGTATTGACATCCATGCCCACGCAGGAGATGGATATGTTGCCCTGGTCGGCCTTGCCCTCGCGGAGCATGCGGGCGACGTTTTCGTGGATCTGGTCGGAGGTCTCCTTCTGGATGTTGACGGCGCTGTAGCGGAGGTTGAGCCAGACGCCCGGCAGGTGCTCCCGCACGTAGGCGATGTTGGAGCCCGCGCCCACCTCGGCGAAGGCCAGATTGCGCACCTTGCTGTAGCCCTCGCAGACGTGCTCCATGCTCTTGCCGCAGTGGTGGATGCCGAAGCAGGTGAACTCGTCGGCCAGCCGCTGGTCATGGGGCAGCAGGAACTCCTCGTAGCAGGCGTTGGAGACCATCTCCACGGAGCAGTTGGAGGTGAGGTAATTTTTGGGCATGACCTGGCGCACGATGGCGGTGACGCCGCCGGAGATGTCGTCGTTCAGGGCGTAGAAGCGCCTGCCGATCTCGAGCGATAGGTCTGTGATCTTCCTAAGCAGCCCGGACACCTCGTCGGGGTCGGAATAGTAGGCCATGTACAGCTCCTGGCCCATCAGGTCCAGCGCGATGTTCTGGATGCCCTGGAGGTTGATGTAGGTCTCCACGCGGCCGTAGTCGCGCAGCAGCCCGTCGATCTGGCGCTGGGTGGCGGCCCAGATGGGGCTGCTGTCCAGGTCGGGCACCTCAATGTCCTCCAGGTCCTCGGCCTCCAGGTTCTTGCAGACCACCTGGGGGGAGTTGTCGGGCTTGTAGACGATGTCGCAGCCCATGAGCTGGGAGTAGAGATACCCCGCCGCCAGCAGGTCCGTGCCCAGCAGGGGCCGGGGCTGGGGGTCCTTTTCGCCGATGCCGTAGGCGCCGAAGTGGTCGTACAGCGCGCGGCGCATCTTCACGTCGCACTCCATGCGGTATTTGTAGTCGTCAAAGAAGGGCTGGGAGAAGTCGATGCCGGCGTTTTTGTGCCACCAGGTCGGGTGGAAGGTGATGTCAAAGGGGATCTTGTTCATGGCGCGGGCCTCCGATTTGCGTATGATTAGCCGTAGCTTTTGTCGCTTGTATTATAGAAGATTAGCCCGTAAAGGTAAAGGGGCTTTATGACATTTAACAGAGCCGGACGCCGGTTTGTGTTGACAGTCCAGGGATAATAAAGTAGAATTTGAGTAGCTTTCAGCGCCGCTTTACGCAGAGCCAAATATACAAGAGGTGAAGGAAAAATGTTTGATACTTCCCTTCGGGATTCCCAGAGCACCGCGGTGTCCGGCATCGCGCCTGAATCCTTCGATCTGGACCGCTACGCCGAATACGCCGCCAAACAGGATGCGAAGGTCCGCAAATTCATGGAATCGGATTCCGGAGTGCTGGTGTACCGGCGCTTCCGCGTGGCGGAGGTCTACGGCTGGGAGTGCCGGGACCGCGAGCTGTCCCTGAAGCTCCAGCTGGGCGCGCTCCAGGAGAGCATGAAGTACGCCGCTGACATGGCCAACTACCTCGAGCCCTGGTACGGCATCGGCGTGGGCGCTTCGGCCTTCGGCGCGGACTACATCTGGCTGGACGGCCAGGCCCCCGCAGTGTCCGACGTGTTCGAGGACGTAGAGGGCGCGCTGGCCTGCGATCCGGTGCCGATCCACACCACCCAGATCGGCAAGGACCAGATGGCCTACGTGGAGTACTTCATGGACAAGACCAAGGGCAAGCTGCCGGTGTCCTTCTGCGACATCCAGTCCCCGCTGAACATCATCAGCGAGATGATGCCCACCACCGCCCTGTTCGAGGACATGCTGGAGGACCCGGACGCCTACAGCGAGCTGGCCTACCGCGCCGGCGGTCTCCTGCGGGACTACCTGCTGAAGCTGCGCGACCTCATCGGCGGCGCCCTGGCGTTGCCCGGCCACGGCTTCGCCTCCTCCCGCCAGCTCAAGGGCATCGGCGCGTCCGACGACACCAGCATCATGATCAGCAACGCCATGTTCGACGAGCTTGAGGCCGATCAGCTGGCCGACATGTGCGAGCCCTTCGGCGGCGCGTTCTACCACAGCTGCGGCAACTGGGAGAAGAAGATCCCCTCCGTGCTCAAGGTGCGCAACCTGCTGGGCGCGGACGGCGCGTTCTCCAGCGAGACCGACCCCTCTCCCAACGATCCCGCCCCCTTCGGCAAGGCCTTCGCCGGCACCGGCAAGATCCTCAACCTCCGCGCCGTGGGCAACCCCGACACCGTGGCCGACACCGTCAGGCGGGTCTGGCAGCCCGGCCTGCGCCTCATCGTCAACACCTACTGCCGCACCCCCGAGGAGCAGCAGGAGGCCTACGACCGCATCCAGGATATCTGCAAGTAATTGATGTATGCACCCGCGCAGGGACGCCGAAACGGCGTCCCTGCGCTTTTGTCATCGAAAGCCCGGAGATGCATTGGCAATAGGGATCAGGCATTAACCGGGGCTGCGACAAAGTTGCCATTCAGCCAATGTGATAAACAGGGATTTGGCGAATGAGGAATGAGGAATGAGGAATGAGGAATTATAAATGGTTCGGCTGCGAGGGGTGACGATACGCCGCCCGCCAGGCAGTACGTATTGTTTCGGTATATGGCGGGCGACCATTGTGGCCGCCCCTATAACGCGCGGCAGCTGCTATTAATTCCTAATTCCTAATTCCTAATTCCTAATTCTCCCCGTCAAATCCCTGTTTATCGCATTGGCTGAATGGCAACAGGCTTGCGGCAAGTCCCAATCTCTTTTTAATAATTCCTATTGACATTCCATATCAATCCGTGTATAATTACTTACAAATCCTAAGTATTGGATGTGCGTGCCATGACCGATTTGTCCCAGAGCTCCAGCCGGTATATCATGCGGGTGTCCTCGGGGATACTGCGCCGCCTGGATGCCTTTGTGGAGGGCACGGCCATGACGCCGGTGGAGGCGCGCATCCTCCAGTTCATCGCCGCATCGGCTAAGCCGCTCAACCAGAAGGACATCGAGTCTGAATACGGCTATACCGCCGCCACGGTCAGCGAGGTCATCAAGAACATGGAGGCCAAAGGGCTGATCCGACGGGACACCGACCCCGACGACCGGCGCAAGCGGCGGCTGACGGCCTCGGCGGACATGGCATCGCAGGTCATCGAGATGCGGGACAGGATCGCCGCCATGGAGGCGGACCTCACCCGGGGCATCGACCCGGAGAAGCTCGACGTGTTCATGGAAGTCATCCATCAGATGACGAAGAACATACCCCCCAAGGGACAATGAACGACCATCGGACGAGTATGGAAAGGAGTCGTACACATGGACAGGAAGAACAGCAGGCTTTTCTCCCGGCGCACCTTTTTGAAGGGCGCGGCGGCAGGCACGGTGGGCGTGTTGGGCGCGGCGACGCTGGGCCTCGGCGCGCTGGCGGAGGAAACCGGCATCTACAAGCCGGGCACCTACTCGGCCACGGCCACGGGCATGGGCGAGGTCACGGTGACCATGACCTTTGACGCCAACAGCATCACGGACGTGGTGGTCTCCACCGACAACGAGACCGACGGCATCGGCAAGCCCCTCGGCCCGGACTTCGCCGCGAAGATCCTGGAGGCGCAGGGCGCGGAGATCGACGTGGTGTCGGGCGCTTCCGTCACCTCCGGCGCGGTGATCGCCGCCGCCGAGGCCTGTATTGCCCTGGCGAAGGGCGAAACTGTGGAGATCGCGCCGGTCCTCGAGGAGGCGGCCTCCGAGGACGACGACTGGCTGGGCCAGCCGCCGGAGACCCCCGAACCCGACGAGATCATCGACGCGGACGTGGTGATCGTGGGCGCCGGCCTGTCCGGCGTGTGCGCCGCCCGCGCCGCCGCCGAGGAGGGCGCGAAGGTGCAGCTCATCGAGAAGAGCGCCACCTTCAACTGCCGCTCCGGCGAATATGCGGTGCTCAATGGCACCCTGAACGACCGCTGGGGCCGCACCGGCCTGGTGGACACCGACGTGGCCGTGAACCGGCTGATGCGGGAGTGCACCTACCGCAACAAGCGGGCCATCCTGAAGAAGTGGGCGGACCACGCCTGGGAGGTCATCGACTGGTTCATCGAGGCGTATCCCGACCTCACCATCTGCGATTCCACCCGCGAGGTCGTGACCCAGGAGCAGTTCGACAAGGGCATCCTGGTGCCGCTGGCCTGGCCGCAGCCGGAGCACTACGACTACAAGGACGAGGAGTTCCCCACCTTCCCCTCCTCGATGGAATTCCGCTCCAGCCGTCCCAACCAGCAGGGCTTCATGGTGGAGGCGAACCTGAACGCCGCCATCGAGAAGGGCGCGGAGGTCCACTACGGCTGCTTCGCCGAGAAGCTGCTGCAGGATGACACGGGCCGCGTGACCGGCGTCATCGTGCGCGACGCGGTGAACGGCAAGTACCTCCAGTTCAACGCCGCCAAGGGCGTCATACTGGCCACCGGCGACAACGGCTCCAACGACAAGATCATGAAGCACTTCACCCCCGAGATCCTCGAAAAGAACATCATGAGCGCCGGCAAGGTGGGCATGATGGGCATGGATGTCGAGGGCAATCCCTGCAACACCGGCGACGGCCTGCGCATGGGCGCGTGGATCGGCGCGAAGGTGCAGGATTTCCACGCCCCGATGACCCACCACATGGGCGGCGGCATGGGCATCACCCCCTTCCTCCAGATCAACAAGCACGGCAAGCGCTTCATGAACGAGTGCATCCCCGGCCAGCAGCTGGAAAACCAGATAGAGCTCCAGCCCGAACAGACCACCTTCCAGATCTACGACGACAAGTGGCCGGAGCAGATCCCCTACATGCCCGCCAACCACGGCGGCCTGTGCTACATCATCCCCGAGGATGAGGATGAGAGCAACCCCAACTTCAACGACCGCCAGTACACCAAGGTGTCCGCCAAGGCCGAGGCCTACACCTACAAGGCCGACACCATCGACGAGCTGCTCAATCAGTGCGGCTTCGAGGGCGAGGCGCTGGAGACCGCCAAGGCCAGCATCGAGCGCTACAACGAGCTGTGCAAGCAGGGCTACGACGAGGACTTCGGCAAGCCTGCCGGGCGCATGTTCCCCATCGAGAACGGCCCCTTCTATGCCTGCGTGTGGAATCCCACCATCATGCTGGTGTGCGTGGGCGGCCTGGAATCCGACGAGAACTGCCACACCTTCACCGGCACCGCCGCCGATCCCAAGCGCGACCTGATCCCCGGCCTCTATGTCACCGGCAATGTGCAGGGCAGCCGCTACGCCGTGGAATACCCCATCTGCTTCCGCGGCATCAGCCACAGCCTCTGCGTGTTCTACGGCTACACCGCCGGCAAGAACGCCGCCCAGGGCATCTGATAAATATTTCGCCCCTGCGTAGTCCCGGACTGCGCAGGGGCGTTTTTTGCCTTTCCCCATCCGATGGGGTCAGGCCCCATCCCGGCCCGCTCTGGCGCGGGGCTCCATCATACCAGCTCGACAGGCGCGCCGAGCCTGCCCTCCTCCAGCGAAACCGTGTAGATGGCGCAGTTCCCGACGTACTTCGACCAGTAGCCGCCGTTGGAGCCCGGCGTCAGGTATTCCAGTATGCCCTTCATGGCGATGGCATGGGTGGAGATCAGCAGGTCGCCCCCGCACGCCCGCAAGCCCTCCATGAAGCCGCCTGTCCGGGCCACCACGTCCGCGAGCGGCTCCATGCCCCGCGGCGCGGGGTTGTGCGCGAAGTCGCTGAAAAACGTCAATACCTCCGGGGCTGGGGCACTGAGATCCATGCCCTCGTAGGGACCGTATTCCATCTCGATCAGGCGCTCATCCGTCTCCACCGCTACACCCGGCGCGACGAGCTCAGCCGTCTGAACGGCCCGGCGCAGCGGGCTGGAAAAGACGCGGTCAAAGCGGACGCCCAGCTCGGCCAGCCTGCGCGCCGCGGCCTCCGCCTGGGCGATGCCCCGGTCATTCAGCGGAAAGTCGCTCCTGCCCTGAAGCACATGGCGGCTGTTCAGCGCTGTCTCGCCGTGGCGAATAATGTAGATCATAAGCCCTCGCTCCTTTACAATTCGCCGTCTCTGATGTGTCCGTCTAATATATCATAACGATTCAGCTGCCCGGAACGACTCCCTCAGTCAGCCTGCGGCTGACAGCTCCCTCGGAGAGGGAGCCTGGATGGGAGCCCTTTACCGCCGGTATCCAAAAGCTCCTTCAGTGAAGGTGCCTTTTAGCGCCGGTATCCAAAAAGCCTCCCTCTCTGAGGGAGGTGGGCCGCGAAGCGGCTCGGAAGGAGTCCGCGATTCATACAACTGAAAAAATGCGTTCCGTCACAGACAGAACGCATGTGGAGGTGCCACCCGGATTCGGACCGGGGAATGAAGGTTTTGCAGACCTTTGAAACCACAATATATGGTATAAAACACATGCTTCTGATATACAACATATTGTGGTTCACATTCACCCTTTTCAACACACATAATAACGATTGTTTGCAATGAATCCACATCCCTTGATTTCATTGAAACGTCACAAATAGATTCCATATCATCTTATTAATTTGAATTTTAGAAAGCCTTTTTTATCACTCGTTTCCACCATCATAGATAGATGCCAGAGTTTTTGTGCGTGTATTCCAAAACCTCCTCTACACTGCCAGTGGATAAGATTATCCATTGTTAATTTGTGTAGAGTTACAACAACGGTATAGGAAAATCATCATTTTCCTCAATGTGGTATATGATTTCCCTACCCTATTAAGATGTACAAATGAAAAAACGAAGAAACAAACGGGGATAGCAACACTTTATTTGAGAAACAGTTAAGGATTACAGAAGTTTCATCAAATATCGTGCCACTATCCCCGATAGTAACGGACGCCCATTGTAGTACAATAGGCGTCCACAGGTGGCATTGGTGGGTAATAATGATACAATGGACGATTGGTGGGTGGTTGCATCCGGTGGTTGCATTTTGAAGATTGGGTTAAGAGCTGCTTCTATACTGTAATTAGGCCAGCCCGTCGTGGTGGCTCTCAACCCCAACTTTGATACAATGGGCGGGATCGAGAGCTTTGTTATGCGCAGATTAAGCGGGAACAAGACACAAGATTTTCGGAGAATCCTGAACTCGTGTCATCTTGTTACAGAATTTCTTGTAATACGATCAGATTACGGAGTGGCACTTTTAAGACCCCGATGCTCTGTTTCAAGTCTGGTTGTTTGGTTGAAGCTTCTATTTCCCAAGGCGCTCCAGCGCGGCCACAGCATCTTCGCTGCCGTTTTCTTCCGCTTCCTCATACAGGTCAATCGCCCTGTCCAAATCCTGTTCCACACCCAGGCCCTGTTCATATAGCCGGGCAAGTTCATATCCGGCGTCGACGACGCCTGTGGCGGATTTGTTACCCGACGCTGCGACGGATGCAAACAGCTTCGCCGCCTGCGCGTAATCCTGTTCCACGCCCAGACCCTGCGCATGCCTTCGCCAAGCTGGGCCACGGAGGTGTTGGATTTCTGGCTGGCCTTCGCCATCTGATCCGCAAAGGCAGGCATATAGGACATCTCCAGTCCCAGTGCAGACATGCTGTCGGTGACCATATCGGAAGCTGATGCCAGGTCGATGCCGCTGGCCTGGGCCAGGTTCAGTACCGTGGGCAGCGCCTCAATGGCCTTCTCCGAATCATAGCCGGCCAGAGCCAGGTAGTTCAGGGCAGACGCCGCCTCGCTTGCAGAGTAGCGGGTGCTCGCGCCCATCTCCTGCGCAGCGTCGGACAGAGCCTTCATCTCCGCCGTGCTCTCGGATTCGGACAGGCCCATGGTCGCGTAGACCAGCCGGATGGCGTCATCATAGGAGGCAAAGGTCTTGACGGCGACAGTGCCCGCGCCGATAGCTACAGCGCTGAGTTTGGACAGGCTTTTGCCCACACCTTCGACGCTCTTGCCGGCAGCCTTGGCCTTCTCACCGAACTGCGCCATCCTGTCGGCGGCGTTCAGCCAGCTGTTCTGCAGCCGCTGCAGGCGGGAGGTAACCTGAACGATATGGGACTGGATCTGCTGGAGTCCCGCGCGGGCGTTGTTCAGGTTGGTGTTGGCTTTGGTGACAGCGTCCGCGTTGCGCCGCATGGCATTTTCGGAGCGGGAGAGCTGGCCTTCCAGCTTCTGCACTTCCTGCCCCGATGCCGCGTACTCGCTCTTCAGGCGTTCCAGCTCTGCCTCCATTTCGGCATAGGCATCGGTACCCTTCAGCCCAGCCTCCTCGGCTTCCCGGAGGTCGGCAGTCAGCTTGTCCACCTGCTGGCCGAGATCCGCGTGTCTCTGTCTGGCGGTGTCCAGCTTCGCGGCGAGCTTCTCATGTGTCTGCACGCTGGTCTCCAGCTTGCCTTTCGCCGCTTCGAGCGCACGCTCATACTGCTGGACGGCCTGCTGCTGCAGCTGGAACTTCTGCTGAAGGCTCGCGAGTTGCGCCTGTGCCCCGGCAGCAGTGTTTTCGAAGTTGGTGACGCCGGACGCCGCCAGCTTGAACTGGGAGTCGGCTTCCTTAAGCTGCTGGTTGATGGAGCGCAGGTTTGCACTGAAGTTGTCGCTGTTCAATGACAGCGAGACGACCATGTCGCGAAGAGTCTCTGCCATTGATCGGCGACCTCCTTTTCATGAAAAATGCGCCGTTCATATGAACGACGCAGGGTTGTCAAAAGGTATTTGCGACGCTACCTTTGATCATTTTTCAAAGGCACTCCAGTTTAGCCGGCCATAGCGCCGGGTGTTTTCGAATATCCGAACTGCTAACTCATCCTGGCGGCAGTCTCCCTTCCAACGCCAGTGCCAGTTGTCCTCCAGCCGTGAAGGTTCATTGATCCTGGCCTCGTGCCCCAGTCCCAGCCAATCCTGAAGCGCAATGATGCATGTTGACGCCCGGCTGATCAGCGCGGCGCGGATGAAGACCTCGTGCATCCTGCTGTCCGGCACATCCTCACAGCCAAAATACTGCCTGATGCGGTCCTTTTCGGCCGTAGTCAGGCCAGCGAACCAGCCGTTGACAGGGTCGTTGTCATGGGTGCCGGGATATACGACACAGTGCTCAGGGATGTTGTGAAGCAGATAATCGTTTGCTGCGCCAACGTCGTCGGCATCAAAGCCGAACTGCAGCACTTTCATATTGGGGTAATCCGTATCCCGAACCATCTGTCGGACAGAATCGGTCATATAGCCCAAATCCTCAACAATGACGGGTTTGTGGCCCATGTTCTCCCACATCTGTCTGAACAGCGCCATGCCGGGCCCCTTTTCCCAATGGCCTGACTTCGCCGGTTCCCCGGCGGGGATAGAGAAGTATTCGTCCAATCCTCGAAAGTGATCGATACGCAGCAGGTCGCACTGCTGGAAGTTCATCCACAACCGTGCCATCCACCAGCCGAAGCGATCGTCCCGGTGCTTTTCCCAGCGATAGAGCGGACTTCCCCATATCTGTCCCTCTGCGGAAAAGGCATCCGGGGGACAACCGGCAACAGCGCTTTGACGGTTCTGATCGTTCAGCTGGAACAGTTCAGAATGCGCCCACACATCCGTGCTGTCAAAAGAGACGTATATTGGAATGTCCCCGATGATGCGTATGTGTTTCCCGTTTGCGTAGGCCTTCAGCGCATACCACTGCTCATAGAACTTGAATTGTGTGTACTTGTGGAATTCGACGTCATAATAGAGCTCACGATGGTAGTAATCCACCGCATTGCTCCAGTGCCTGCTGATGTCCTCCGGCCAATCCGGCCACTCCTTCTGATCGAAAAAGCTCTTCAGAGACATGAAAAGCGCATAGTCATCCAGCCACCAGCCATTCTCGCGGATGAAGCTCTGATAGCCGGGATTATTGGCGATCCCGCTGCGCTCATAGGCCTTGCGCAGCAGTGGAAAGCGGTTGGCGTACATCTTGTCGTAGTCCACATGCTCGGGGTCATGACCAAAGTCCACGGCTTCGATTTCCTCCCGGAGCAGCACGCCTTCCTCCATCAGTCGGTTCAGGTCGATGTAATAGGGATTGCCCGCAAAAGCGGAAAAGGACTGATAGGGGCTGTCTTTGGACTTGTTGTGGTTGGGAGGATTGAGCGGCAGGATTTGCCAATAGGTCTGCCCTGCCTGCGCCAGAAAATCCACAAATGCATAGGCGGTCTCTCCCAGGTCACCAATGCCGTAAGGCCCTGGCAGACTGGACACAGGCATCAATATTCCCGCTTCACGACTCATGTCAATTCCTCCCAAGCTTTATAATCACAGGTTCGCCCGACAGCGGCAACAATCCTTCATCCACGCGAACTATCCCGTCTGCGAGCAGGTTTACATAATCACCATCCGGAAGATCACAGGGAACTACTGAGCCTTTGCCATCAGTACAGAAAAAGCCGATCATCCTCTGCTGACCGTGTTGATGTGACGCGATCACCGTCTTGCCAATGGTGTTTGCCGAGAAACTGCTGTCGGTGAACAGCGCGTCGCCGCGAATGGCACACATCCGTTGGATCAATGCTGTCAGGTCCTGCCCCTCACCCCAGGGAATTGTATCCCGGTCAAAGAGGTTCGGACGGCATACACAGCCATTTTCCTGTCCGTTATAGACCATGGGAATTCCCTTGGCAAAGAAGGCAAATGCCGTCCAATTGCGAAGCGCCCTGCCGTTTGGAATAAGCGCAGCGGCACGAAGTCGATCGTGGTTCTCCAGCGTTCGCATTTTCACGTAGTTTTCTGGATAGATTCCCTCCTGGCCGTCAAGCGCTTCCACAAATGCTTCAAGTGTGCCTTTTCCAATGCAGGCATTCAGGTATTTCCCGTATATGTCGTAGTCATAGGCCATGTCGAAGACCTGGAATATCTCGCTGTCTGATGCCGCGGTAAGTCCCATGGAGCGGATGAAGCGAACGAAACCCGGCTCGATGGATTCCGCCAACCAAAGACATCCGGGACGGATTGCCTCAACCTGTTCGCGCGCTTCCCTCCAGAAATCCAGAGGCACCAGAGGCGCTACGTCGCAACGGAACCCGTCTACTGTTTTTGCCCACATCTTCAGCGTCTCGATCTGATATTCCCAGAGCCCGCGCTGGTTATAATCCAAATCTATGATGTCGGTCCATTCACCCACATGATTGCCGAAACTGCCATCCGGCTTGTGGTAGAACCACTCCGGATGGTTTTCCCTTAGCCACGAGTCTGGTGAAGTGTGGTTGTACACCACGTCGATGATTACCTTCATGCCCAAGGCATGTATGCTGTCCACCAGTGCCTGAAAATCCTCCAATGTGCCATATTCGGGATTGATAGCCCTGTAATCCCTTATAGCATATGGGCTTCCCATGCTGCCCTTGCGATTTGATTTGCCGATGGGATGAATCGGCATCAGCCAGATGATATCCGCACCCAGGCTCCGAATGCGGGGCAAATCCTCGCGTACCTTCTCAAAGGTCCCCTCAGAGCTGTAATTGCGAACAAAAACGGAATAGATCATCTGATTCCGCAAATGGAGATCTGTATTACGCGCCACGTGCTGCACCTCCATCTTCTCTGAATGACAGGTGACTGGTACTGGTACGACTGGCATTCAGATATGCTTCCTGGTTTTGCTCAATGTCCATGCGAAAACAGTATAGCATACCTGGAGAAAGATGGCAATGAGGAATCAATACATATACACTTTTATAACGCAGGAAGCCGCGATGTACAGATAAGAATGATGGAAAGCGGCATCATAGACTTTACCCTGCTCAGCGTTGTCCCCCTGACAAGGCAGTACGCGCATATCAAGCTGCCAGTTCAGGACACGTGGGGTTTGTTAATTAGGAAAGATGATCCCTTGTCGGAAAAAGGCTTTGTCGAGCCCACGGATATGAAGGACATCCCGCCGGTATCAGGCAGAAGTGAGAATTTTCGCAGCATGGTCTCAGGCTGGCTTGGGTTTGACTTCAACCAGCTCAATTTTATCGGTACGTCTTTCCTGATGACAAGTACGGAAAAACTGGTGGCAGAATCAGTCGCGTATGCCATAATCAGGGAAGGAATCATCAACGATGGTATCACATCTCCTGTATGCTTCCGCCCTTTCCATCCGGAGCTCAAATCAAATATGTTCCTGGCCTGGTCCAATGGAGCAAACATGACTGCCCCTCAAGAACTATTCTTGAATGCGATGAAAGAATGGGCTGGAAATGAGAAAGCATAAAACAGAGTTTTCGGATCATTTAGAAGCCGCATTACTTCAGGCACAACTACGTGACCATGCTCTACGAAAGCGGCATCGACCCGCTGATCGCTATGAAGATTGTCGGCCATACGGACTACCAGACCACTGCCAACATCTACACCCACATCAAGGAAGAGATGCTGAAGAAGGCCACTGTTGACCTGGAGGGCGTTTTCAAGAAGAGGGCTGGGAAGGAATGATACCGGACATAGCAGCAGCCCCGCGAAGAGTGATTCGCTGGGCTGCTCCCCGCTTGTTGTGATGGCGCTTATATATGAACGCTGCAGGCAGTACAAAGGTGCAGCTGCCCGCGATATTCATCAGATCCCCCACGAAGGCGGTATCCGTGCCCTGCGTGACCAGCTTCAGCAGGATCTTCACTATGATCACCGCACAGCCTCCCACCGGTCCCAGGAAGAATCCTGCGAACAATGCCGGAAGTTCTGCGATATCAAACTTCAGGAAGCTCGGTGCGAAGGGCAGCGGAACGCTGATTAGCATCAGAACCGCTGAAAGCGCGCCCAACATTCCAATGAAAGCGATGCTTCTTGAACTTCTTATTTCCTTCATACCAGTATCCTCCTTTATGTGGGGGAGAAGAAAGGGCCTGGAGCGTATGAAAACCCCAGAACCCTCTCATCCGAACTATACCATTGGTCACGAAACAGCACCGTGCCAGCGTATCAGTTCATGGATAAACAGCTTTACTTCTTTGGGTTTTAATGCCTGTGCAGACCACCCCGTATGACAAGATGCTCAGAACAGCAGGCTCTCCTCGGTTTCAGGATCGAACAGGTGCGTCACCTTCTCGGGGAAGGTGAACCACAGCTTGCTGCCGTAGGTCAGCCCGGCGCGCTGCTCCTCGGTGAGGTCCAGCGTGGGGATGCGCAGTATGACCCGCGTGTCGTCGTTGAGGTCCACGTGGAGGTGCAGCTCGCTGCCCATCATCTCGTTGACCCGCAGGGTGCCCTCGATGGCGTTCGCGGCGCCGTCGAAACGAAGCTGCGCGTGCTCCGGGCGCACGCCCAGTATGACCTGCCCGGGCTGCGCGTTCTTCGCCCTCAGCTTCGCGCTGCGTTTTTCATCCAGCTCCACGCGGATGCCGTACAGCTCCGCGGCGTATCGGTCTGAGTTCTTCACCAGCTTCGCCTTCAGGAAGTTCATCTGCGGGGAGCCGATGAAGCCCGCCACGAACAGGTTCTTCGGCGTCTCGAACACCTCCTGAGGCGTGCCGACCTGCTGGATATAGCCGTCCTTCATGATGACGATGCGATCCCCCAGGGTCATGGCCTCGGTCTGGTCGTGGGTGACGTAGATGAAGGTGGTGTCGATGCGCTTCCTCAGCAGTATGATCTCCGCGCGCATCTGGTTCCTGAGCTTCGCGTCCAGGTTCGACAGGGGCTCGTCCATCAGGAACACCTGGGGCTCGCGCACGATGGCGCGACCGATGGCCACGCGCTGGCGCTGGCCGCCGGACAGGGCCTTGGGCTTGCGGGCCAGGTACTGGGTGATGCCCAGGATCTCCGCCGCCTCGCACACCCGGCGGTGCACCTCCTCGTTGTCCATCTTCCGCAGGCGCAGGCTGAAGGCCATGTTCTCGTACACGGTGATGTGGGGGTACAGGGCGTAGTTCTGGAACACCATGGCGATGTCCCGGTCCTTGGGCTCCACGTCGTTGACCACCCGGTTGCCGATGGTCAGCGTGCCCTCGGAGATGTCCTCCAGGCCGGCGATCATGCGCAGCGTGGTGGACTTGCCGCAGCCCGAGGGGCCGACGAACACGATGAATTCCTTGTCCTTGATCTCCAGGTTGAAGTCGTGGACCGCCACGACGTTCTTGTCATATAGCTTCTTGACGTGCTCAAGCTTCAAACTTGCCATATTCGCAATCCTCCCTTATCCTTTCACAGCGCCGCCGGTGACGCCCTCCACGTAGTACTTCTGCAGCGCCATGAACAGCGCCGTGATCGGCACCGCCACCAGCACGCCGCCCGCGCAGAAGCGGGTGAAGTAGTTCTGGAAGTCGTTGGTGTTCACCCAGTTGTACAGGCCCACGGCCACGTTGTAGCCTTCCTGGTGGCCGAAGGCCACGTAGCTGGCGAACACGTAGTCGCCCCAGGGGGCCATGAAGGCCATCAGCACCGTATAGATGACGATGGGCTTGGCCAGGGGCATGATGATCTTCAGGAACACCTGGAAGCGGGTGGCCCCGTCGATGCGGGCGGATTCATCCAGCGACTTGGGGATGGTGTCGAAGAAGCCCTTGGAGATGTAGTAGCCCATGCCGGAGGAGGCGCAGTAGATCAGTATCAGGCCCGGCACCGCGCCGGCCTGGGTCAGGCCCATCTGCTTGAGCAGGAAGTACAGCGTGATCATGGTCAGGAAGCCCGGGAACAGGCCCAGCACCAGCACCGTGTTCATGATCAGCTTGCGGCCCTTGAAGCGCAGGCGGGACAGCGCGTAGCTGACGGACAGCACGATCACCGTCTGGATGGCGGCGGTGAACAGCGCGATGGTCAGCGTGTTGCCGTACCAACGGATGTACTGACTGGCCTCCATCGGGGCCACGATGCACTGGCACAGCAGGGCCAGCGCCCAGAACTCCGCCGCCAGGGCGGCCACCTTCTTCGCCCCCTCGTGCTTGTCCTCGGCCACGTAGCCGGGGATGGAGCGCAGCAGCTTGTCGTCCTGCTTCAGGTAGATGCGGGCGAATATCACCCCCGCCGCCACGAACAGCACCAGGCCCAGCAGCGCGGGCACCAGCCTCTGGCCCAGGGCCTGGCCGTGCACGGCCCCGGCCACGACGGCCAGCGCCACGTAGCACAGCGCCATGGCCGCGCCCAGCGTCAGCGTGGCCCTGCTCCGGCTCGCGTCCGCCCGGTCCAGCGCCCGGCCCACGAGGTGGGTCAGCAGCGTGACCGCCAGGGCGACGGCCACGGCCAGCAGTATGGCCTTGCCGCACCAGGAGAAGAAGTTGCTGTCCTCGAACAGGAAGGCGTAGTTGTCCAAGGAGAAGGTCTTGGGGATCAGGTAGTCCACCATGCCGCCCTTCTCCAGCTTGTAGGAGCGGAAGGACTGGAGGACCAGGAACACGAAGGGCACCAGCCACACGATGCTCATGACGGTCAGCACGGTGTAGATCGTGCCGTTCACGCGCCGCTCGTGGCCCTTCTTGCTGCGCAGTTTAACATTATTATCTGCCATCACTGGAAATCCTCCTCATTTTTGACGGAAGGTATCAGGTTGTAGACCACGAGGTTGATGACCGCCAGCACGACGAACACCATGATGCCGATGACGGCGGCGATCTTGTAGTTCGTGTCGCTGACCGTCATGCGGTAGAGCCACGTGATCAACAGGTCGGTGTGGCCCGCGTTGCCGGTCAGGCCCATCGGCTTGCCCTGGGACAGCAGGAATATGACGTTGAAGTTGTTGATGTTTCCGGTGAAGGACGTGAGCAGGTAGGGCCCGGTAACGAACAGCATGTAGGGCAGGGTGATCTTGCCGTACATCTGCATGGCGTTCGCGCCGTCGATGCGGGCCGACTCGTACAGGTCCGCCGGTATGTTCATCAGTATGCCGGTGGCGATCAGCATCAGGTAGGGTATGCCGATCCAGATGTTGATGAGTATGATGGTGAACCGCGCCCAGCCGGGGTCCGTCCAGAAGGGGATGGGCTGGCTGATCCAGTGCCACTTCATCAGGTAGGTGTTGATCAGGCCGTCCGCCGCGAACATCTTGCTGACGTACAGCAGCGACACGAACTGGGGGATGGCGATGGTCATGACCAGTATGGTGCGCCACACCTTCTTCAGCTTGATGCCCTTCTTGTTGATCATGATGGCCACGAACATGCCCAGGAAGTAGTTCAGGAATGTGGCGAAGAAGGCCCACACCAGCGTCCAGAACAGCACCTGGCGGAAGGTGTCGCCGTAGCTGGCGGTGCCGGAGGACAGGAGCGTCCTGAAGTTCTCCAGGCCCACCCAGGTGAACAGCTTGGCCGGGGGCTGGTGGTTGTAGTCAA
Organism: uncultured Eubacteriales bacterium; assembly: GCA_902799465.1. Lineage (GTDB taxonomy): Bacteria > Bacillota > Clostridia > Christensenellales > Aristaeellaceae > UBA2862. Next base: position 4,233 of record CADCAS010000002.1, on the reverse strand, counting down.
AGTTGGTGAAGGCCACCAGGATCATGAAGAATATGGGCAGTATCGTGAACACGAACACGCCCAGCGTGGGCAGGGCCAGCAGCGTCTTGTGGAACTGGCTGTCCGCCAGAGAGGCCAGGTCGTCCTTGGTGCTCTTCAGCTTGTGGCCGGAGGCCAGCAGCTGCTGGGAGATCTTGTTCTGCTTGATGTTCACCCGCCAGGTGTAGATGAACGCCGCCACGAAGAACAGCGTCAGCACCCCGTACAGCAGGATCAGGAAGCTGTTGTCGCCGTAGACGGTCTTGCGGCCCTCCTTATAGGTCTCCACCACGCCCAGGGTGTTCAGCTTGCTGAGGTAGCCGATGCCGAAGTTGACCATGTACAGGTTGAACACCGTCTGGAACAGGAAGAACAGTATACCCCTGCCCCACTGGCCCCGGGCCATGCTGCCCGAGCCCATCACCAGGTAGGACAGGCGCGTCTTCCAGTCGCCGTTCTTGAAGGTGGTGAACAGGTCGGCGATGGACAGCCCCAGCCCCTTCAGGCACCGGCCCACCGCCAGCGCCAGGCCCTTCAGGCCGCCGCCGATCCTGCCGGGCAGCCGCACGAAGAACTGCCCGAGGTCGTGCAGCATCTTCTGGGGCTTGCTCAGCTTTAAATAATCGAGATCCACCATGTAGGAATCCCCCGTTTCTTTCAAGTACGAATGAGGAGTGAAGTTTGGACGGGCAGTCAACGGAGTAGGCAGTAGGGAGTAGGGAGCAGGAATAGCCTGGCTTGTGTTGGAACGAAGCAAAATGTTCGCGGCGGCCGCACTTTTCCCTACTCCCTTCTCCCTGATCCATGAATTCAATTTATCGAGCTCCGCTCGACAAATCTGAATTCAACAAAACAGGCCGGGGAAAACTCCCCCAGCCTGTTTTGCGATCCATCAGCCCGCGTAGGAGATGCAGGTATCCTGGAACTCGGTCAGGGCGGTCATCAGAGCCTCGTCATCGGCGCCGTCGTACTTGTGGCCGATGATGTTGTCGCCCAGGCCGGTGGCAAGGCTCCAGTAGTCGCCGGGGTACTGGCCCTGCGGGATGGTGTACTGCAGCTGATCGGCCAGCGCGGACAGGGCCACGTCCGCCTTCACGGCGTCGCTCTGCTGGGCCGCCAGGTTGGAGGGACCCCAGCCCAGGACCTCGTAGCGGGCCAGCTGCACGTCGCCGGAGGACAGCCACGCGGCCAGCGCGTCGCAGGCGGCCAGCTTGGCCTCGTCCTCCTGGGGCTTCACGCCCAGCATCTTGAAGCCGCCGAAGCCGGACATCTGGTAGCCGTCCACGGTGGGCAGCTTGGCGGCGGCGTAGTTGTCGCCGAACAGCTCCTTGGCAGCCTCGGTATCCCAGGTGCCGTCCACGATGGCGGCCACGTTGGTGGCGTTGGAGATGGAGGAGCCGTTCACGAAGGCCGGGCTGTTGGCCAGGGCGATCATGCTCTTCAGGGCCTTCAGGCCGTTCTCGGAGGCGTAGTCCACATTGCAGGCGGTCAGGTTGCCGTCGTTGTCGGACTCATAGGTCAGGGTACAGCCCGCGCCGAAGAAGAACGCGGTCTGATACCAGCCGGAGTTGATCTCCATGTAGAAGCTCTTGCCGGCGGCCTCGCAGTCGGCCAGGATGCCTTCCAGGGTGGAGGGATCGGTGACGACGCTCTTGTCATAGTACAGGAAGTAACCGTTGTCGCTGGTCAGCGGATAGGCGTACAGCTCGTCGCCCATGGTGACGGCGGCCACGGCGCCCGCGTCGTTCTCGGCCTTCACGACCTCGGCGTTGGCGGGCTCCACGATCTCCACCGCGCCGGCGGCCACCATGCGGGCCAGCTGGTCCTGGGCGAAGCCAAAAATGTCGGCAGCGGCGTCCACGTCGGTGATGACCTTGCTGGCGGCGTCGCCCTCGCCCACGGCCTCAACGGAAACGGTCATATCGGCAAACTCGGGGTTCGCGGCCTTGAAGGCCTCGATCTGCTGGTTGGTGAAGTCCACGGCGGCGTCGGCCACCCAGACCTTCAGGTCGCCGCTGTAGCCCTCGGCCAGCGCGGCGCAGCTCAGGGTCAGCACCAGCGCGACGGCCAGCACCAGGGACAGGATCTTCTTCATACGGGGTTCCTCCTTTGTTCAAGCGGCCGCGGCTGCGGCCTGATTCGGCATCCTCCGCCGATTGCCCAATTAGTATAGCACTCCATTAACGGAATGTCAAAGCATAATACAACTTATTTGAAAAAACGATAGCTTTCTACAACGCTTTGATAGAATTGTACAACTCCGTGTTATTTCGGAATTGTGCGGACGATCCGGATGCCGTTGACGGGCAGCTCGGCCTCCCCGCCGATATTCTCGCCGGTCAGCGCGTCCGTCCCCTCGGGCAGCGAAACCTTCGCGGGACGTCCCGTGAAGTTCATCACGAACACCGCGCCCCCGCGGGACGCCGCCAGCACGCCCGCCTGCGATTCCGTCAACAGCCGATCGACGCCCACCTCGTCCAGCAGCCTGCCGTAGAAGGCGTCCAGGAAGGCCGCGTCCGGCCGCGTGGCGACGTAGTAAGCCCTGCCCTCTCCGCAGGGATTCACGGTCACGCAGGGCTCGCCCGCGTAGAAGTCCGCCGTATACCGCCCCAGCGTCCGGGCCGTCTCGGGGTAGATCAGGTCGCACATCGTGGAGCAGGCATACGTCGCGCCATCCTCCATGCGGATGCTGTTCGTCTCGCCGTCGTACAGCCCGTCGGTCTCCTCCGCCCAGATGCCCAGCACCTCCCGAAGGGGGCCGGGGAAGCCGCCCAGAAAGCACAGGTCGTCCTCGTCCACCCGTCCGGTGTAGCAGGTGCATACCAGCGTGCCGCCGCCCTCCACGAACCGGGTGAGCCGCTCCGCCGCGCCGGGGCGCAGCATGTACAGCATGGGCGCGGCCACCAGGCGGTAGCCGGTCAGGTCCCGGGTCTCGTCGACCACGTCCACGTCCACGTTTTGCCGCTTGAGCGCCCGGTAGTGTTCCAGCGCCGTGTCGAAGTACCTGAGGTCGTCCCTCGGTCCCTGGCAGTCCTCCAGCGCCCAGCGGTTCTGGGTGTCGAAGAGCAGCGCCACCTTCGCCCCGGGCATCGTTCCCCGCAGGTCGGCGAGCTTCTCCAGCGCCTCTCCGACCGCCTGCACGTCCCGGAAGGTGCGGGTGTGTTCGTGGCCCGCATGGTCCACCACCGCGCCGTGGAACTTCTCCGCTGCGCCCCGGCTCTTGCGCCACTGGAAGTACTGTACCGTGTCCGCGCCGTGCGCCACCGCCTGCAGGCTGGACAGCAGGTGCATGCCCGGCTTCTTCAGCTTGCACACCGGCTGCCAGTTCACCTGGGATGGCGTGGATTCCATCAGCGCGAAGGGCCTTTGCTTCAGCGAGCGCATCCAGTCGTAGTTGAAGGCGGCCAGCATGGCCTGACGCTCCTCGTCCGGCGCGCCCCAGCGGGGATAGCTGTCGTAGCTCGCGAAGTCCAGCTCCCCGGCGAGGCTTCCGTAGTCCAGGCCGTCGAAGGACTCCATCAGGTTGGTGGTGATGGGCAGATGGGGCGTCAGTTCCCGCAGCGGCGCGGCCTCCGCCCGAAGGAAGTCCTCCGTCTGGTGGGTGACGAACCGCCGCCAGGCCAGGTTCAGCCCGTGCACGGCCGTCTCCCCCACGCGGGAGGGGCTGCGCAGCTCCTCCCAGCTGTCATAGGTCTTGCTCCAGAAGCCCGTCCACCAGGCCCGGTTCAGCTTCTCCAGCGTGCCGTAGCGGGCCCTGAGCCATTCCCGGAAGGCCCGCTGGCAAAGCTCGCAGTGGCACGTGCCGCTCAACTCGTTGGAGATGTGCCAGCCCACCACGGCGGGATGATTCCCGAACCGCTCCGCCAGCGCCCGGTTCATTCTGCCCACGAAATCCCGGTACACCGGGGAGGTGAAGCAGTGGTTGTGCCGCCCTCCGTGGAAGTTGCGCAGACCGTCCTCCCGCACCCGGAGCACCTCCGGGTACCTGCGACTCATCCACGCCGGACGCGCGCCGCTGGGCGTCGCCAGGAATACGGAGATGCCGTTTTCATGCAGCCTGTCCAGCACGTCCCGGAGCCAGTCGAAGTCGTACCTTCCCTCCTCCGGCTCCAGCGCGGCCCAGGCAAATATGCCCACGCTCATCAGATTGCACCTGGCCAGCTTCATCAGCCGGATGTCCTCCGCCAGAATGTCCGGCCGGTCCCGCCACTGATC
>CADCAS010000001.1 GCA_902799465.1 uncultured Eubacteriales bacterium | reverse complement strand
GTTGCCACCAGCAGCTTGCGGTTCGCTACGCTTGGCGGTAAATACCCGCGACCGGACTTCCACCGGTTAGATGTGTGCCATGCCCGGCACACGAAAAAGTTGATAGGTTATTGCAAACCTACCAACTTTTGTGGTCGAGGTGACAGGATTTGAACTTTTCACCATACCAAAACCAGACTAAATCGGCATAAAACTAACATTTAAATCCCCCATAAATAGGCACTTTTCGTAAGCTGAAATAAATGGAGCTAAATCCTGATTAGGGAAACTTTTAGGGAAACTTAGTGATTTCCCTAATATATCAAATGTTAAGATATGGTTATCTGATTAATGTAGTCAAATACAGGTTTTACAGGCTGATACATGATATACAGGTATTGCAGGTTTTACATATATACAGGTTTTCACTTTTCTTAACAATACTTCGCAACCACCCAACCGGACATCGGATGTCCGGTCAGGGTGCCGCCCCGGTCTGCTGGCGGTCTGGATCCCGTTCCCGTGATTAGTCTGCACTTTCCGGCACTTTTGCGCACTGGCCATGCTCTTCAGCTGCCGCCCAGCAGGATCCCCGGCGGTGATGGTGGCGGTGATGGTGGTGGGCACCACCGGCACGGCCAGAGATGAGCAGACTGGACAAATTGTCCACTCTGCAACCCCGGCCCCTGTGCGTGGAGACGGTGCGCGTAAAATGACTTTTCAGAAATCTGAAAAGTCCCCCGGCCCCTGTGCGTGGAGACGGTGCAGCGTGGTGGACGCCAGCACGGCCAGGAACGCAGATCCGCCCTGGCGACACCTCCCCGGATCGCTGATCCAGTCCGTAGCAGTCCGAGGCAGTCCGTAGCACTCCGAAGCCCTTCACCAACGCCCCGTGTAGGCCATTTCCGCCGGCTCAATGGCCAGAGTTGGTCACCCTTCGCCGCTGGAATCGCGCTAGATGGCGGCAGATTTGCCCCGTGTGGGCCGCTCTGCCGTCAGCCCTTCCGGCGGTCGAATCAGCACGGCGCGGCTCCTGTGGCCGCTCCTGGGCCGCTGTGGCGCTCCAGCGCTTGACAAGCAGCGCCTGAGGATGCTACAATGCAAGAGCACCGCACCACGCTGATCGTGGGGTGGCGTCCCTCTTCCGAGGCGGTCAGTAGTTGCCTTGCAGCTGCTGGCCGCTTCCTGGCGTTTGACAATTCTGGCGCTCTGATGTATAATGATTATGGTGTTCCGCTTGATGATTCTCCTTTCGTCCGTGAAGCATCGTCCACACCAGCTGATCACCATCTCCGCTCATAGGTGATCTTCCTTCCTGGCCCTACCGCAAGCCGCATGCGGTGGGGCCATCTTCATGCCCAGACCACGCAGATCCGCCTTGACGGATCCCCGGCGGCTATGCTATAATGTGAGTGCGGTGATTGCTCCTTATCACCGCCCACGCAATGAAGTGCAGGCATCGCCGGTTTGCTGTTTCGGTTTCTTTTCAGCAGACCGGCACTTTTTATGCGAAAGTAGGTACCCCTTTTCTCTAAAAAATCCGCGCAGTTGGAAAAGACTGCCCAGCGCCGTTGAGTGGATTTGTGCTCGTTTGGACGGTTGGCGGGGGGCTATGGCGCGTCATGGCGCACAATGGCGCGTGGTGGCGCGTGGCCATCTGGTGCACCCCATACCATGCAGCACACACAGCACACCATACACAGCACAGATGCAGCGCAGATGCAGCACAGACGGGAGACAGGCCCCGCGCTGCTGGTGCTGCCGTGTGCCTGCCGGTGATCCACACGTCGCCACCCAGATCAACAACATGCAGACGCTTGACTGTAATGGCCATGCGTGATACAATAGTGCCGTGGAGATAAACTTACGACGTCTCCACGGCCCTCTGCTCGATTTCTCGTTCAAGGGCCTCGCTGGTGGAGCGAATGCCCCGGCATGCAGTATTGTGGCGGTACTGCTGCCGGGGTTCTTCATGCCTCGCAGGATTATCCAGCGCCGCACGGATCCACAGCGAAGCCGCCGCCGATTGACAGTCCCCGCGGGGAATGGTATAATTAAAAATGCCATCCGATATTATCCCTTGCAGGATGGCTCCGCGTAAGCGATGGCCAGCAGTGTCGGCGCATAAATCCACTGCTGGCCGTTTTCTATTCTTTTGATGATGAAGCCGTCAGCGCCGACCGCGCTGATTGCGCTTCCGTGCTTCCGCTGATTTCTTCCTGGCCTTCTCGCCGGGTTTCATATACCTTGAGTGCTCTGCTGCATCTCTGAAAACGCCATCCCTCCAGCACTTGGATTTGAATCGCGCCATCAGCTCTCCGATGGATTCACCCGGCCATCTGTACACCTTCGCCATATTGCACACCCTCTCATTGTTACTTTGTCCGGATCAGCTTCATGCCGTCGCGCACGAATGCATGCTTGAGCTGCACATGGTTTGTTGTGGGCATGCGCCAGAAGATCACCAGCTCTTGCACATCCGGACACTTGACGGCGATGTCCATGGCCACATCCGAACTGTATCGCGCTATCTTTTCCCTGGTCCGTCTCTTTTTGAATTTCTTTTGCCACTCAAGGTAAACCAGGGCTATGTAATGTCCGCGCTCTTCCATGCCCATGTGCTCATTCACGGCCACGGACTGCACCGCCGCATCTCTGCACTTCCCGGTGACGCTGTCCGTCACTCTCTGCTGGATCTTCGCCTTAGGATTATCGGCGGCAATGTCCACGCGCTCCGCGCCGCTCTGATACGGATCCGCGCCCTTGTACTCTCGCCAGAGGGATATGACAGATGGAGCGGTGTCAAAGACATTGAAGCTGCTGAACCTCTCGATCCACTTATCCGGATCCTTCTCGCTCTGGGGATCAGCCTCCCATGCCATCAGATGCACGATGTTGAGATACCGCTGGAGGACAGGGACAGGGATGTTAGAATCCCTGCCGTTGGTCTGCACGGCAACTTCCACATCCCTGACATCCCTATCCAGGCTCCGCCGGTAGATCAGCCGGTACTTAAATGCTGTCAGTCTGGAGACACGCAGCGGGATCACGTTGCCGTCGATATGTAACACAGTTTCACACGCCATAATTACCGCCCTCCTGATAGCATATTATGTCGCTGTATTGCCTTGAGCACAATCGTCTCGACCCTCTGCTGCCCGATGCTCACGGGAATAACAATATCCCCGCCCAGACCGGCCATGCCCTCACGCATGGAATCACGGATAATGTCACGCAAGGATTCGACGCCAACAACCGCCTCCGGGCCAGCTTCACCACCGCCCAGCAGGTGACCACCAGCAGCCCCAAAGATGGTGGGACTATTGAGGATCATACCGTTCTCCATGGCTTTCTTATACCACTCCACGCTCAGATGGGGGACGCTCGGAGGATTGAGGGAAAAGGATCCGCTGATCTTGAAGTGCGGCAACTTCAGCTTAGGCAATTCCCATTGGAAGTTGACCAGGGATTTCAGCTTATCCACCGCGCCCCTGACGATGCTCACCGCGCCATCCCACACGTTCTTGATCGTGTTCTTGATGGCATTCAGCGCATTGGTGACATTGTTCTTTGCCGTGTTGAATCCGTTGGTGATCGCGCTGCCGATGTTGCTGAGCACGGTGGTAATCGTGGATTTGATGTTGTTCCATGCCGTCGTGACGGTGTTTTTGATATTCCCCATAAAAGAGGATACCGTGGATGTAAACGCAGACCAGGCCGAAGAGATCGCCTCTCCAATCGTGGCAAGGTGGGTCTGAATTCCCGCCGTGATGTTCGCCCAGGCGGTGGAGATCGTTGTGGTGATGGTTGTCCATGCGGTGATCACGCCGGTGGTGATGGTTGTCCATGCGGTTGTGAAAAACTCTATGATCGCCGTGAAGATAGTTTGTGCCGTGGTGCTGATGTTTGTCCAGGCAGTTGTCAGGAATTCGGTGATTGCCGTCCAGGCCGCAATGGCCGTATTCTTGATGCTCTCCCATATACCATTCACAAAGGCTCTGAATTCTTCGCTTGTATTGTACAGATGCACCAGGTACGCGATAAACGCCGCGATGGCGGCAACGATTGCCACAAAGGGATGGGCCATGATCACGCCCCACAGCGCCTGCAATCCCGCGCCCAGCTTCCCCACAAAGGTATGGATTTTTGTAAACGCTGTGACCAGCGTCGGCGCAAGCTTCATCAATGCTCCGACGCCTTGTGCCAACTTGCCGATAGTGATCAGCACCGGGCCAGCAGCAGCCACCACCAGACCAATGGTGACAATGATCTTTCGCGCACCTGCATCAAGGCTGTTCAACCATGTCAAGAATTTCTGAATCCCCTGGATTATAGGAATGAGGAATTCTGACAGAGTTTTACCCAGCATGGTCATTAAGACATCGACAGAGGATTTCAGCTGCTCTATGGAGCCGCCGAAGCCGCTCATCATAGATGCTGCCATTTCCGAAGCCGATCCCTGTTCTTTTAATGCTTCGCTCAGCTCCGATACTTCTTCCGGTGCTGTGTTAATCAAAGCTAACCATCTGCTGTACTGGTTGGTGCCGAACGCTGCTTGCGCCGCCGCGATCTGCTGATCCTCTGACAATCCGGCAAACGCCTCATGCAGTTCTTTCTGGATTGTTACGGTGTCTTTCATTTTTCCGTTACTATCCAGGATGGACCAGCCGAAGCGGTTCATCAATTCCGCGCCGCCCTTGGCATCAGGCAACAGCCGTGCAAAACCGGCTTTCAGAGCGTTTGCGGCTTCACTCGCCTCAATACCAGCATTGGCCATGACGCCCATATACAAAGCCGCATCATTCACGCTGTACCCAGCTGCATGGAAAACAGGCGCAGCCGTGCTCATGGATGAAGATAGGCTGTTGACTTCCAGCGCAGAATTATTGCACGCATTGGCGAATATATCGGCATAACGCTCTGCGTTTCTAAACGAATCGCCAAAGCCATTGATTGTGGCAACCAGGCCAGCGGAAACCGTGTCCAGGTTGCCGCCCTCACCAGCCGCCAGATTCATGGAGGGAGCCAGTGCCACGCATGCTTCATCAGCATTCAGACCAGCACGGGCAAAGTTCAGCATTGCCGTGGCCGCATCGTTCATGCTGTAGGTTGAATTGGATGCAGCTTCAGCCATGGCCTTCTCCAGCTTTTCAGCTTCCTCGGTGGTATTACCCATCGTGGCGTTGGTCAGCTGCATGGTCTTATCGACTTCCGCATATTTCGACGCCGCGACGGTGCCAAAACCAATCACAGCCGCTGATGCCGGCATGATGGCCTTGCCTGCGCCCTCGATCTTCTCGCCGACCTGTTGCACCTGTTCACCAGCTGCCGCGATCTTCTGCGCTCCGACGGAGCCGAACTTGTCCATCTCGGCATTGAGACCTTTCAACTTCTGCTCGGTCTCTGCAATCTCACGCTGCAAGGCGTCCCATTCCGGGCCGTTGTCATTGCCAGCGAGTTTCATCTGCGCCGCCGCTTCTTTGAGCGTTTCGAGGCGCTGTTTGGTGCTGTCAATGGACGTGGTCAGATTGGTGAATTTCTGCTGGAGCAATTCGGTGTTGCCAGGCTCCAGTTTCAGCAGTTTATTGATGTCCTTCAGATTGTTCTGGCTCTGACGCGCAGACCTGTCAACGTCTGCCAGCGCCTTGGTCAGTTTAGTAGCGTCGCCGTTCAGCTCTATGGTAATACCGGCGATCCGTCCGCCTGCCATGATGTTCACATCCTTTCGATAATTCGGATGCTATCCCTTAATCCTCATCCGTGATACTTTCTTCTTCGTTCTCGTTCTGATCACTCTTGGTTTTGCGGTCATTTTTCACCGTTGTTTCCAATGACAGCGCACCGGGAATTCCAAACAGCAGCACGGTCATTTCTCGCACGAAATCGTTGCGCCAATGGCGTAATGTGCTCTCCGTGGCATTAATCCCGCTCTCGGTCAGCTCGAGCTCGATATCCAACCAGGTGTATCGCTTTGCATTGTCGCCCCGGTCATTACCGTTTACATCCTCGTTGAAATAGTACATCCTGATCAGTCGGAATCTTGGTTGGTTGTCATATAGCCTGACCACTGCATCCAACTCAGTGAAGCGCGTGACCGTGCGCACGTAGCTTTTCAGCCGGGCGTCGATGTATGCTTGCGTGATATCGACCTTATCAACAATCCCGCTTCCAGATGGCGGCATGACAATAATGTCATGCGCTTTCCCTGACGGGAAAAAGCCATACTGTTCCGGATCCTCGCATATCCGTTTCAACCGGGGATAAGCGAACAGCAATTTTTCAGTTGTGCGGAAGAAATCTTTCTGCATCCAATCAAGCCGCTGCATCTCTTTTACAGTAGCTGTGACTGCCGCATCGATCAAAGCTGCAATTTGTTCACGGGCCGAAAGCTTCTTTTTTCCATCACTCATGGCTATCCCTCACATGAAATGATGGCGCGGGGCAGGACTGTGGATCCCGTCCCGCGCCTGGTGGATCATTACACTCGGTATGTCCGGTCAGGTGATGTCCGCCCCGTGTCCATACAGAACTGCGTCATAGCGCCACACTTCACTCTGGGGCAGATCACCATGACTGGCAAAAAATGCGAGGTCGCCGGTGGTGTACTGCCCTTCATAAACGACAGGCTTTGTGGAAGGCAGACCCTCAATCGGCTCCATTTCCGGATCCGCAGCCCCGAAGATGTTGAACTCCACACCACCCGGAAGTGCCTCCAGAACGGCCGTCAGCTTGTCGCGCACCTTCATGGCTTCATTCTGCTTGCGGACAATCGTCTGAAACTGCTTCGCCAGCTCACGCCGGGCCTTGTCATACTTGATCAGATCCGGCTCCACGCTGGCGTTGTAGCGTTCGGCGTACTGCTGCCATGCTTCCAGCACTTCCTGCCGGGTCACCATGGGACGGGGCACGGCCAGCAGATTTTTCACGAAACCGAGACGCGCAATCAATTTGCGCTGCTCAGAATCAGCTCTCTCGTAAACGCCGCGATTATACGGAGTGTCGCCTTCCGCAATGGCCTGATCCATGGTCTTTTGCAGATCGCCAATCCTCGCGGTCAGCTCTCGCGCCTCATCCTCCAGCTTGCTCCGCTCCTGGATGCTACGCACATCGATCCTCAAAATCTCGTCCATCACTCGCATCGTTATTCCTCCTGTTCAACGTGTTGTTTGATTATCCCCTACGCACCAGGCGCTTGACCGTTCCGATTACCTTCGCATGAACTGCCGCGCCGATCCTGGCCAGCCATGACACAGTACGCTTGTGCTTCCTGCCTTCCGGCGGACCGTCAACAGCAGGATCATACCAGGCGCGATGGATCCCCGCCGCTGCCCGGAAGGCTTCCCGGCCAGTGATCCTGATCTCTTTCAGCCGTGCCACATGGTCACCTCCATTACCATCCCGTGCGCAGAATCAAGTCAGGTCGTTTCTCGCGGATCACAATATTTTTCAATCCGCGCAGCTGCTTGTCAATCTGCTGGATCTCATTCTTGATAGCAATCCGCGCCCGGATGCACTCGATAGTGTTACGCCTAAACTGTGGCGTTTTCAGCTTCGCATCCAGCTCCGCACGCTGCTTGCACAGCTGCTTGACCTTCGCTATGTTCCGATTTTCCATGTGTTGTTTCCCTCCCTTCCTGATTGTTTCTCTGCTTCGCCCACAGCCGTCTCCAACTTGCCGAAGCTGTGCCGGTGCTGGTGCTGTGGTGCGGATCGCCGTCCGACGGCTTATTGCTTCGCCATGGTGGCGACGGAATTAAAAATCCGTTATGCAGCTTGCTCACGCTACCGCACCACCTTCCAGATCCAGATCCTCCGCCCAGCCCCAGCGGTGAGGCATTCCAAAGTCCCTCGTCACCATTTTGATGAATTCCCAGATTTGCTGTGGTGACCTGATCATCGTTGAAACTGTCGCCGCGCTGGTGAAGACCACCAGCTCCCTGGCTTTGCTGTACCGCATGGTGTTGTCCACCCCTTCCTGATAAAAACAGGCGCGGGGCGTGATCGATCACTCGATCTCGTTTCCCGCGCCTTGTAGGCTTCCACCCGCTGCCGGGTGGGGTACTTGATATGTGTATTCTATTCGGTTTGGTGGGCTGCTTTTGTGCCCTTTGTGACGTCCTTTGATTTCAGATATACGCGCCGGAACCGGCCACCGTCGGTATGCGCTTCTTTTGAAACTCGCAGATCCAAATCCTGCAACCTTTCCGTCACGGATAGCATTTCACGATCATCCGTATACTTGACGCAGACCACAAGAGACATCGACAACCACCACCTCTATTATAACATGTTGGCACTTCCTGCGCAACGAAAAAGGTCAATCAGCCACGCCCAGAGCGGCATTGTCCGCCCTTTTCGATATGGCCAGCGCGTTCTCTTGGATGCATCGGACACTACGCGCGAAAGTTTCCAAGTATTCAACCGCCTCGTTTGCTTCGGTGGTTGTCAGTTTGCATCCTTTCTCTGCTTGAATATCCTCATAGTGCGCGACTGTCGCAAACATGACATCGGCCAGCCTGCGCAGCGGTGCTTCAATGTCATCAGAGATGTCGCCTGCATAGCCTGCATGAACACATCGAACGACATCTTCTGCCGTAGCCGCTTCGCTCACACTCTTCTCATTCGTGCCGCTGCCGCTCTCGCTCTTCCCCACGGCAACGCCAGCCATGAACGCCAATCCTGCCAGGATCGACGGCTGGTTGCCGTACTTCTGGACAGCAAACTCCATTACTTGTGCTGCCGTTTCGACCTGTTCAAAGGTCAGACCGTTCACTGCATTCATAGCCCGTTCTCTCTGTGCCGCAAGATTCTTCATGATCTTTTCTCCCTTCCATTTCAAAAAGTAGTTTCCGCTTCCAGCTTCTCCATCTCGGCAAGCAGACCGGCCTCATACAAGGCCAAATCCGCACGGCATTCCTCATAAGCTTCCTTGTTTCCCTGCTGCTCCAGCTCAACCAGGCGACGCATGTAATCCAACTCAGTTGTGATCCTGTCGGTTACCCTGGAGATGTCACAGCCGAAGATGGGTTTATCCGGCATACCGTGTTCCACGAAGTTTTCCACCGCCATGCTGAGTACTGTCACCATAGTCGGTGTCAGAGGCATGGTCAAATCATCTCTTATACTCATGTTCCGCTCCTTTCTTGTCCGCAAACAGCAGCATCCGCAAACTCTCGATCTCATGTGTGGCATTGTCTGCCTTGCACATGGCACACAGATACCGCTCCAGCAGCAGCGCCCGGTGACCGATATCGTCACCCTCCGCTGCCTCCATGCCCAGGTGATGCAATGCCGTCGCCACAACCATGCAATCACGCCGGGGGATGGAGAATGTAAAAACATTCCTGTCCATGTGTGATCCTCCTTCGATGATGATACTGTGCCTGCCAAGTCCGACCCATCACCATCGATCACACACAGCGCCCATTAAGACGTGTCATCCGTCTTGGCCATGGCCGTCACCACCTTCCAAGGCTTCCAGGCTCTCCAGCTCTCGATTTACACGCTCTGTGAACCGTCGCCACAGCTCCAGGCGCGTCTCTGCGCCGCTTTGCAGCGCAAGGTCAGCCATGACCGCCTCCAGGAACACCGCCACTACTGGATCCCTTCCGGCTTTCATAAGGATTGTCTTCACCCCGGCCACGGTATCCTCTGCGAAGCGCTGATCATCACGCTCCAGCGCCGCGAGGCGGTCAGCGTGGAAGCTGAACACAATTCTATATATCGGCTTCAATCTGTTCATGTGGCTGACCCTCTAACCGGTGATCGCTATCAGGCTCTAATGCTTTGATGATGTAATCACGACTGGTTCGTGTTCTTCGCCTAATCGAGACATCGGCGCAATAGCCATTTTTGAAGAACCATCCAACGCTCTCAGGTGAAGTTACACGCGCTCCAAATTCGCCAGCCTGGGCAACAGCCTGAGATGGTGTACCAATCCATCCCGCCGGGGATGAAGCAGCTAAACCACGCACCAGCTTTCTGATTTCGTCGTTTCCATCATCCTCCAGGATGGAGGACAGCCGCCAACGGCATCGCTCATATGCTACTGGGATTTCATCACTTGGCACGTCGCGACCTATGACGGATAGTTTTCCGTGAACCGAAGCTGGTGATCGCTCCAGAACTAAAGATGTATCCGCAGCAGCCACAATGCCAGTCGATCCCAAAATTCTGTCAAAAGGATCGTCACCGTCATCGCGGCTTTTTTTCCTAACGTGGTGCACCAGGATCACGGCGACATGATGTTGCTCTCCCAGCTTTTTGAATCGCCCAATGACGTCATATGCCTCAGTATAAGCATCTTGGTTGCGCTTGTTAGAGTGCCATACCATGGCGAGGACGTCGATCACAATCGCTCTTGCACGGGTGTGCGCAGTGCACCAGGCATCGAGAAAATCAACAAGTCCATTATTTATTGTCAGCAACTTGTCTCGGCAGAGATAATAAAAATCTGTTCCCATTGGTTCTCCCAGTTTGTTGAGCCGATCCTGCAATCTACGTGGTGGATCTTCAAAGGCGCAATATAGTGTTTCACCCTGCTCAACATGCCGCCCAAGCAGCGGAGTACCGTTTGCAATGGCCAGACACAACTGCAAAGATAGCCAGGATTTACCGACTTTGCGCGGACCTGCAAGTATGCTGCAGCCTTCGGTTATGAGGTCTTCCACAGCATAGACTATGGGAGGAAATTCCATTGACATCAAATCACACCCCCTTCCCGCCTGAATGGTTTTCCACAAGGGCCCCGCCGGTGGTGTCGGCACTGCATCATGGACAATAGTGTCAGGTAACTTGTACCCGTCCATGATGAAAGTATCAAGACCGCTCATAACAAATCACTTCCCACATAATGTCAAGCAGCTCATTTGCCCTCGCCAGCGCTGTCAGCACCGCGATGAATCGCGGATCGTTCCATGCGACCTCCGGATCCGTGAAGCGGCGCAATTCCGCATCAGCTTCCCTGGCAATCTCACAAAGCTGGCCCCAGCGCAGATTGAATGCATTTTTCTCCGCTTCCCTGCGTTCGCGCTCCTGCTGGCATTCGCGCTTCCGCTTCTCGATCAGCGCCGGGTCAGGCCGTCCATCGACATCAGTAATGTTGAAATCGTGCGCCAGCTGCTTCGCGGCATCAATTTGAGATAAATTCAGCAATTTCGCGGTCAGACTGACGGCATCAGCGGACATGTGGCAACTGTGGCAGTAGGCACCGCCATCGGTGTAAAACGCCATTGCGGCATGCTTCCCATCCGGATGGAACGGACACCAGGCACGGCCAGACCTGTTAAAGCGCAATCCGTAGCGGCGTCCGGCCGCTTCCGCGCTAACTTCATCTCGCAACCGCTCAAAAAGATCCATTTAAATCTCCATCCTTGCTTTTGCCTGGGCATCCAGCCACTCAGTGAGTGCGGATTTCGGGATAACCCACCTTCTGCCGGAACGAATCGCAGGAAATGTCGGAAGATTGACCCATGCAAGCATGACCGGATACGAGACGCCACAATATTTTGCGGCTTCTGCGAGGGTAAATGCACCGGTATCCAGGGTGTTTTTTGCGTCCATCCTTTTTCACCTCCGAAAACACTATAGCATACACGAAAAGAATTGTCAAGAAAGAAAATTTCTTTTGCGCTTGACAATTTATTCATGTTTCGTTATAATTAAAGTTGGAGGTGCCCTATATGAAGGAATTTGCAGAAAGATTGCGGACTATCATTACCACTAAAGGCATCACGCAGGCAGAGCTTGCGGAAGATTTACAGATTGCACCAGGAACGTTGAGTTCTTATATCAACGACAAAAAAAACCCACGAATAAATGAGGTAGTGAAGTATGCGAGAATTCTCGGTGTTCCTGTATGGTGGCTTCTTGGCGAAGACGATTTCATAAATCACCTGTTTCCGCTTGGCACTGGAAAGTACAGTGTTATTTGCAGCATACTTGCACAGCTCGCAGAAATCAAAGCCGGGAAAAATAGCTTTAAAATCTGCGTTTCAGATAATGAGTTTTCGCTGTCTACTGCATCATTTCCTATTGTTAGTTTTTTCAAGGATTTTGATAAGCTCTCTGATGCTGTGAAAGATGGCGTTATGTCACGTGATGATTTATTCGCTATCCTTAGGAACAGGACATCTTTTTTTGATGCTGATGAAATGGGTGATCCGCATGACAGGGAAAAAGAATAGTAATGGCCTTGGATCTGTCAGGAAGAAGTATGTCAAGGGACGTGTTTACTATGAAGGGCGGTACACCGACCCCTTCACCCACATGCAAAAATCCGTCAGCGCGACCAGCGAATCTGAATGTGTGAGGAAACTGCGTGATGTGCAAGCAAAGATAACTACCGGGCAATATGTCTCGCCTCAAAAAAAGAACCTGTCTCAATGGGTAGATGAATGGTTAGAAAAAAAACGGAATATAGAACCTGGTACTTATACCAACTATGAATCAATTTGTCGGTTATACATCAAACCGAGGTTAGGTAAAGCCAGACTGCAGGAACTTCGTCGCGCTCAGTGTCAAGAGTTCGTGAATGGTCTGGATAAATCCCCGAAATATATCCATAATATCGTTGGTGTCCTTTCGGCAGCGCTTCAAGATGCCGTCAAAATGGAACTCATACCGAAAAACCCTGCCTCGGATCTGGATTTGCCACACATCATTCGTAAAGCGCCGGTTGCCATGGAATCTGATTTACAAACGGCGTTTGAGAAAGAGTTTAACGCCTCCCCCTACAAGAATATATTCTTGCTTGCGCTACATACGGGAGCACGAATTAGTGAAGTGTTAGGCTTCTTGTGGAAGAATATCAATCTGAAATCCGGCGAGATACTCATATCAGGCCAGCTTGAACGCAAGCGCACAAAAGGAAGCGTGCGCGAGGTCAAGGATCGAACCAAAACCAAACAGGCACGGAGTATCTACGTCCCGCCCTACGTGCTCGCCTTCCTGAGGGACGAGAAACGCCGCCAGAATGAAAACAGGCTCCGCGCCGGGAATCAATGGCAGAATGACAACGGGTTGGTGTTCACCCGCGAGGACGGGTCGCCGATGCCGCACAGGACGATTGAAAACGCCTTTGTCCGAATCCGTAACCGCCTCGGCCATCCAGAGGTCACGCTCCACACGCTGCGGAAAACGTTCATCACCAACGAGGAAAAGGCCGGAACCGACATCAAGACCATAGCGGCTATGGCCGGGCACAGTACCACGGGAATTACACTGGACGTGTACACCGCCAGCACGGATGAGATGAAACGTCAAGCTGCCGAACGAAGGCAACAGCGACATGAAAAACAAGAGTAGATAAACGCATCCTGTAGGCGTCGCCTGCAGGATTTGTATTATCTGTTTGTAAACCCTGTATATATGGAAAACTTGTATATCCTGTAAAACCTGCATATTCCTGTAAAACCTGTATTTGATGTGAAATCTTCCATATGTAGCACCCTGTATTAATCACGCTGAGGCTCATTTCAATGCTGGTTAGGGCAATTTTAGGGAAACTGGTGCTTTCAGCAATAAGAAAAAAGCCCGAAAACGCTGTGTTTTCAAGGCTTTTTGGGGTGGTCGAGGTGACAGGATTTGAACCTGCGACCTTTTGGTCCCGAAGGGCTTATAATTCGTTAAACGGTAATTTGCAGTCTGATTTTATTGAATTACGATATGAAAAAAGAGTGTTTTGTGCAACCTGCGTCTATTTTCTCGACACTTGTTACCCATAAATGTTACCCAGACTTTTCAATCATAATTATGTGCCTAAGAACATAATTATTTTTCTGTATGTGTTATAAGTGTTGTTTGTGTTAGGCAAGATTTCTTTTCAATAATATATGCCCATCATTGATATATAACACATTTCCTTTTATAGTGTTATATGTGTTATTCAAGAATAGCCCCGCCCTGTTTTTTCAAAGTCCTACGCTGTAAAGGGTTAGGATGCGCCCGGTGTAGGGGAGAGGCCTTTCCAACTTCCGACCCGGGCCGGGATACCCCTCATCGTCCTCGCACCTGGCCCATCGCCATCATAATCGGCAGCGGAAAGAATCCTCCAAAGTCGACCGCTTTCCCCACACCGTGTCACCCGCACCCCTCACAATCGGCGATTTCTGGCGAAAGAAAAACCCCGAGCGCATGCGCGCCGAGGAGAAAAGCCCTGGCGCTTCGCGCCAAACAATAGCAGCCGGCCGGCGCGCCACACCCATCTCACAGGCCACCAGTGCCCCACACCTGCGCCATTGTCAGCCGGCCGGCCGTCGCTCGCCACCCCAAACAAAAAGCGGGAGGAAGGCCACACGACCTTCCTCCCACGTCTATACACCCAGCCGCCTCCGCAGCCTGTTCAGCTTCCTCTCCCGCCATCGCTGCTCCATCTCCGGATCCACGCGGAGGATCACGCGCAGCTGCTCCAGCATGATCTCGACATCGGCGATCTCCTCGACGACCTCCTCGCCATCGCGCTCATACCCCACAGACACATCGAACCGCTTGCAGATCGCATGCGCCAGCTCGCTCAACTCTTCGCAGCACTTGACCAGCTGCGCGCCCTCGCCGTATCGTTCTACGGCCGCAGCCAATATCACCTTCTCATCCCCAGACATCATCCTATCACCAGCCTTGCCGTCCTGCCCTTGACATACCTCTGCTGCCGCTGCCGGGTGGCCCTGCTGGTGACCGGCTCCAGCGTTTCGCCGACGACTTCCTTATCCATCTGCATCACCATATTGCCCACACCGGTCTCCTCGATGGCCTCAATGAAAGCCTCCCGCATCTGCCCGTAATCGATCTCAAATCCAGCAAACCCTCGCTGCATCGGCCCTCCGACCATCACCGGCTCAGCCTCCGCAGTGGTCAGCTCATTGAGATACCCCATGGCGCTCTCGATCTCATCGGCGTTGTCGATCAATCCACCGGCGAAGCCCAGGTCGAACATCTCGCCCAACCATCCGCCCTTCTTGGACGGGCTGGCGATCCCCAGCTCGCTCTTCGCGGCATTGTAAGCCGCCTGCGCCGCCGCCCTGGCCGCCTCCTTGATGTACCGGCTGTTCTCGTAAATGCCTGAAACAATCCCGTTGTCCATCTGCCGGCCGATCTCGGCAAACCCGGCGTCCTCCACGGCGTCCCTGAGCTCGTCAAAGGAATCCCCGGCAACCCCGGCCACGACCTGCAAGAGCTCGTCCTCGCCCAGCACCACGCCGGTCCAGACGTCCTCGTCCAGATCCTTGCCGATCTGCTCCACCGTCGACTCTGTCAGTACATTCCGGATCGCCGTCAGCAGCGCGTCCGCGGCCTCCTGCGCGGTGGTCTCCAGCTGCGGCACCTCGTTGGTTACGCCGGTGCCCACGTCGGTGATCACCTGCGCGCCGACGGCCGTGGCCTCGCTCTCCACCTCGCCGTCGTCCCGCCATGAAGCGATCCAGTCCTTCAGCGCCCCGACGCCCTGCTGACCGGCCATCACCGCGCCCTCGCCCAAGCCCAGCGCCACGTCGCCAACGCCGCTGACGATGCCCCAGGCGCGCCCCAGGCCGTCCGCGACTTCGTTCCCCAGCTCGTCCCAGGGAATGTCGCTGATGATGTCATAGGCCGCCGAGAACGCCCCGGAGAGCGTCTCGCCGCTCAGCTCGATCAGACCGTTGGGCACCGCTGCCAGCGTGTCCGTCAGACCGCCCCAGTTGATCTTCTCGATCAGGTCGTGCCCATTCCGGAAACCCTGCGCGATCAGGTCGCCGGACAGCTCGATCAGCCCGTTCGGCACCGCCGCCAGCGTGTCCGTCAGCCCGCTCCAGTCGATATTTTCGATCAGATCGTGCGCGTTCTGGAACCCCTGCGCGGCGACCTCGCCGGTCAGGTTCACCAACCCGTTGCCCACGTCGCCCACGGTCTTGCCCAGGCCTTCCCAGTCCAGCCCCTCGATCAGCCCGTGCGCTGCCTCGAAGCCCGCCGCAGCCACCTCGCCGGTCAGATTCACCAGCCCGTTGGCGATGTTGCCGACCGTCTCACCCAGCTTGCCCCATTCGATATTCTCGATCAGCGCATAACCGGCCTCAAAGCCGCCCGCCAGCGCCTCGCCGGTCATATTCACCAGCGCCGAACCGGCCTTCCCGACGTTCTCGCCCAGCTTGTCCCAGTCGATTCCCTCGATGTCGTCGTGCGCGTCGGAAAACAGCCCCGACAGGAAGCTGCCGTCCGACCCCAGAATGCCCTCGATGGCACTCTGGATGCCGCTGCCGATGGAGGCGAAGTCCAGACCGGTGATGTTCGTGATGGCGTCCGTGAAGATCCCCAGCAGGTCGTCGCCCAGCGCTCCCAGCGTGCCCCAGATCGAGCTCAGCACCTCACTGCCCAGTCCCGGCCAGTCCGTGTTCACCAGACCGTCCCAGATGGCATCAACGATCTCCGGCAGCTTTTCCACTAACTTCGGGATGGCCTGAATCAGCCCTTCCGCCAGCTTCACCACCATCTCGACCGCCGCCGGGATCAGCTCCGGAAGCGCGTCCACGATACCGTCCACCAGCCCCAGCAACAGATCCGTGCCCGCGTCCACGATGTCCGGCAGGTTGTCGATCAGAAACCCCGCCACCGTGGTCACCAGCTCCGTGGCCAGCGTGGCCAGCGGCCCGGTGATCTGCAACAGCCCATCCAGCACCGCCTGCAACAGCTTCATCGCCCCCGGCAGCGCCACCCGCGCCAGCTCCGGCAGCGCTTCGGCCACATGGCTGATCACCTGCGAAATGACCTTCACCGCCTCCGGCACCATCTCGTCCAGCCGCACGAACGTCACCGTCAGCTCGTCGATCAGGCTGTTCGCGACCTCGTCCAGCACACCGGCCAGCTCCGTCGGGCTCGCCCCGTCCTGGAGCGCCTTCGACAGCCTGCCCATGCTCTGGCCCGCGGCCTGCACCAGCGGCTCGAACATCGGGATCATCTTGAGCCCGATGGTCTTCTTCATGGCGTCCGCCGTGGCGTTGAACATCTGCATGGTGTCGTCGAAGCCGCCCATGATCTCGAGGTTCCCCTCGGAGAACACCGTCCCCATGGCCTCCGCTTCCTGGCCCATCTCCCGCCAAGCGCGGCTGCCGGCCTCGATCAGCGGATTGAGCTCCTTGGCGCTCTTGCCGAACAGCTCCATGGCCAGCGCGTCGCGCTCCACCGGATTCTCGACCTTCCCCAGCGCGTCGATGAGGTCCATGAAGACCTCCTCGTTGTCGCGCAGGTTGCCGTTGTAGTCCTTCCAGGAAACACCCAGCTTCACAAAGGCGTCCCGGGCCGTGGTGACCTCGCTCCAGGTGTCCTTCTCGCCCCGCGCGATCTTGTCCAGGTGCTCCTGCCACTTCTCCGCGTTCTTCTTCTCCTCCTCCTGCGCGGAGTCCATCTTCTTCGTCAGCTTCGTCATGCTTCCGGTGATCGTTTCCACCGACGTGTCGATGAAGTTGCTGGCATACTGCCACTGCTGGAGCTTGTCTGTGTCCACGCCCACCTGGCTCGACAGCGTCAGCAGATCGTCGGCATACTTGCCCGCGTCCTTTGCCAGGTCAAACGCCTCGCCCAGCGCCTCCACGCACGCCCCGCCAATGCTGCCCAGCGCGCCCAGAAGCCCCTGCACGCCGTCCAGGAAGCCGCCGCCCACGGCCCCTGCCGCCTCCAGCAGCGACTCTGCAAAGCTGCCCACGCCGCCGCTGGCGTCCTCTGCGGCGTCGCCGACCTCGCCCGCGGCGTCCCCGGCGTCGCCCACAGAACCGGCCATCTCCTCAGCGCCCTCGCCGGCGTTCTTCAGTGCCTGCTCCGCCTCTTTCAAGGTCATCGAGGAAGCGTCCGTCGCGTCCCCGGCCAGATGCTGGGCGTCCGCCAGCGTCTTCAGACCCTGTTCCGTGGTGGTGATCTGGTTCGCCGTCCCGTTCATCTGCGCCGTGGCCTTGTTCAGGGCAATTTGCAGATCATCCGCCTGCTTGCTGTTCTCGCCGTATTCCGCCTTGGCCTTCTCCAGCTGTTCCCGGATCAGCTCCACCTTTTTCGCCTGGACCTCATATATTTCATTGAGTTTTTCCAGGCGGTCGTGCATACCGTCCATGGTCTCAGCCTGGGCACCAAAAGCGGATTGGCTGGCCTTCATGTCGGTATTAAGAACGGTCAGCTGCCTGCTGATTTGCTGTAATGCGCTTTTATACTCTTTATCGCCCTTAACGCTTACTTTCGTTCCGATGCCCTCGCTGTTGTTCGGCACAGCTATCCCCCCTTTCTTCTAAAACAGAAAAAAGCGCCCACCCTTTCGGATGAGCGCCGCTTGTTTGGTTAGTCTTTGTCCTTGTCGTTCTTATCCCGTAGCGCCTCCAGGGCCTGCTTGATGCCCTTGGGCACGGGCACACCCAGGAGACCCGCGTTCTCCACGATGGACAGGCCCTCACTGGCAATATAGAAAAATTCAGCGGCGGACCGGAACAGGGTCACGCCCTCGCCGCCGTTAATCACGCCGTCCAGCTGCGCGGCCACCAGGATGACCAGCATAATAACGCCCTTTTTGAGCAATCCCACAAAGGCCACCTGCGACCAAAAGTGGCCGCTTTCGGTCTTTGTGCTGTGCCCGGTCAGGGCGCAGGCCAGGCCGGTGATGTAGTCCACCACCATCAGCACCACCAGCACCCGACTGCCCGGCGTCCATCCGCCATAGAATCCGGCGATGATGCCCACGCCTGCGGCCATGATCTTCACTACCTCGGACCATACCTTATCCATTTTCTATTCCTCCCTTTTGTTTTATGGTCGCCCATGGCTCTATCCCCTCATAGGCCATCACCTCCGCTTTCTCCGCTGATACTCAAACACCAGCGCCGCCAGCGCTCCAATCAGCGCCGCGGGGATCACCATGGCCAGGATTTTGCCGACTTCGCATAGGATCAGGTCCGCCCAGGCCACGGCCACCAATATTTCCCGCTGCATCACGCCACCAGCTTCCCGTACTTGCCGGATACCCAGGCCAGCCCGTTCCCGTACTTGACCCGGTGCCAGCCGTTTTCCGCGGTCTCGCCCGCGTATTGCAGCTTGTCCAGGCTGTGCGCCACGCCCAGGGCCTTGTTCTCCGTGCCGGGGCCGGTCCTTATGTAGCACTTTTTACCCTTTTCAATTTGCACATACTGGGCGGCCTCCGGGTCCGCTCCGGCGCTCTGGGCGTCCACGGCGGCCTCCAGGGCCGCGTGCGTCTCCGGGCCATATTCTCCATCGACTTCGCAGCCGTGGGCCGCCTGGAAGGCCCGTACGGCCATCTCAGTGCAATCCCCATATTCGCCGTCCGCGCCATAGCTGCCGCAGCTGAAGCCCAGGCCGATCAGCGCCGCCTGGAGCTCTTTCACGTCGTCGCCCTCGCTGCCGTTCTTCAGCAGCCGGTCGCCCAGCTTCACGGCCACCACTTCCGGGGCCTTGAAGTCCAGACCGTCCACCACGGAATAATCCACGCTGCCATAGCCGTCGATGTAGGTGCTGGACAGGCTGTAACTCTTCTTTTTGACGCCGCCGCCGTTCGTCACCAGGCTGCTGGCCCCGCTGGTGTTGCCTTCGATGGTGTACACCTTGGAGCTGGTGACATCCGTCACGATGCCCACGTGGCCGATCCTGCCCTTCGCGCTGGAGTAAAAATAAATCACGTCGCCGCGCTTCGGCTTTCCCTTGCCCCGCTTGATGTAGGCGTCCCGCTTCTTGAAGGCGTCGGACCCGGTGGGTGTGTAGTTGGTGAATTTGCCCAGCAGCTTCTTCGCAACTTCCACGCCGAAGGCCATAATAAATAACCAGTCCACAAACGCCTGGCACCACTGGGCGCTCAGGCTGCCCACGCCGGTCCAGTTCTTCAGGTCGCGGTTATACTTCGTATAATTCGCGCTGCCGGCGTTGGCCGTCTTGCTGTCCAGGTCCTTATTGCTCTTTTTCTCCAGGTAGCCGAGCTCCGCTTCAGCCGTTGCGATCAGTCTTTCCACCGCTTTCATCCTTAGCACCATCCTTCCACGTCTTTCCTGAATTGTTCCTCTGCTCTCTCCAGCTGCCCGTCGTCCGTCTCGATGCCGTTCAGCGCCAGCTCTAATGCCTCCTTGTTTACCTCGGGGTCGTCCGAAACGGGGCCAGACTCAAAGTCCGGCCCCGTCCTACTAAACCCCGTCCTGTCGGTAGAATTTTCAGCGAGTGCTGCGGAATTACCCATGCAATGCTAAAACATGGATCATTAAACAAGGTGACGGGAGCCCAGGTTGGCGTTGGTTTCGGTGACGTTCCAATTCGCGTTGAAGTAGAACACGCCATAGTTGTCGTTGGAGTTGTAGTTGCCGCCAACGGCCACCAGCTGCACGCCGGTGTTGGAGTTCACGCGGTGAAACGCATAGCCTGGCCCACTGCATGGGTAATCCCTTTTATTAAGCTGCTACTTCATAGCAATCATCCTCTCTGTAGCTGGGCCACGTTTCCGGGGGCTGCGGCCCCCGGTCCCCCGTCAGGGCTTATAAAGGAGACGGGAGCCCAGGCTGGCGCTGGCTCCGGCGACGCTCCAATCCGCGCCGAAGTAGAACACGCCACAGTGGTCGTTGGAGTAGTAGTTGCCGCCAACGGCCACCAGCCGCACGCCGGCGTCGGAGTACACGCGGTCAGTGACATAAGTGGTCGCGCTGCCGCCGCTTGCGGTGTCCGGGATAAACGCCCAGGCGCATTTCTCGCTGTAGCCCAGGCCGGTGATCATCTCGCTGCTGGGCAGCGTGATGCCCGCGGCCTCCATGCCGCTGGTGCTCTCGCCGTAGCTGGCCATGTCGGTGCTGACATAGGCCGCCCGGTTGTTGGCCACAAAGCCGTCCACCCACGTCAGCACATTGCTGAACGGATTCTCGATCCAGCGGTACATGTTGCTGGCGCCGCTGCGCTTGAGGGTGTGGTAGACTGCGCCGGTGGTCGCGCCGGTGGCCTTGATGCTGCCGGTATTCTGGCCGGTGCCCAGCTGGTCCTGGCTGTGCCAGTTGGCAAACTCCACCAGGTAGAGCAGCTGGATGGCGGACCAGGTGGCCAGGTCGATCTGGTGCCAGCCGTTGCCCTTGGCCTTGCTGTAGGTGCGGAAGTTGGCGCGGGTGGTGCTCACCAGCGGGGCCACGCCGCCCTTGGAATACACCGCAGAGCTGTCGCCGCCGGTGTGGAAGCGGCCCACATAGCAGCCGCTGCCGGGGTGTTTCTTGTAGCCCGGAAGCTGAGTCGGGCTGATGGCCCACAGCCACTTCTTGTTGGTCGTGTCCTTGTAGGCGGTGTAGTAGAACTCGGGGATGTACACCACCGTGTCGTTGGCGGCCTCGTCGAAGCTCGCGTCGGTGTCGGGCACCAGCGTCCAAAGGTCGGAATCCCCTTGGGATTCCGAGTTTCCGGCGTCGCCGGAAACCGCGGACGGCTGATTCTGCGAATCAGACGCCGCGCCTCTCACGACGTTGAAGCGCTTCATGTCCTTCCAGGGCGCGATGGTGTCAAAGGGCGAGGAGCCGCTGCCGTCCACCGCCGTGGCGGGCGTCGGGTTGCTGAAGCTCGCCGCAAGGCCCTTCCTGGTCAGCGTGGTGGCGCTGGCGTTGTAGTCCCACTCCACGCCATAAGCGCCGTCGGCAGTGGTCGCCGTCGGGGCGTCGCTGGGCGCTTTGAACTTCGCCGTGTAGGTCGTGTTCGCGTGGATCACACCCAGGGCAGGCGTCCACCCGCTGAAGGTGTAACCCTCGCGGGTGCTGGTGGGCGTCGTGATGCCGTCGTCCGTCACCGTCTGGCCGTCCTGGTAATTCTTGGTTCCCAGCGTCCCGCCGCCGTCCTCCGCAGCCCTCACGAAGGTCGCGGTGTAAATCGGAATGTAGCTCGCCTTGTAGGTCGCAGGCCCGGTCACATCCACAATGGTGGGCGTCCAGGACACGAACGGCCTGCTGCTGTCCACCGCGCTCACAGGCGTGCCCTTCTTATAGCTGGGCCGCTGGCCGTACTGGTAGGTCTCGCTGTCCAGCTGGCTGTTGTCGTCGTTGGCCCAGGTGATGGGATAACTGCGCACCGTGCGGCTGTAAGCGGCATACAGGGTCAGGTCGCTGTCGTTGACGGTGCTCGCGTCAAAGTTCGCGGTCTGGGCGTCCTCCGCAGTATTCCAGCCCACCGCCGTGAAGGTGTACTGGGCGGTCTCCGTCCTCGCCGGGACACTCGGCAGCGCCGTCACGGGCCTGCCGTCGGCATACTCCACCGTCCCCACGGTCGTAGAACCGTCCCAGCTCTTGAAGGTCTTGGTGGAGGAGGTGTGGTCGGCAGTCACGTTGATGGTGGGATAGCGCTCCTTCCACCGGGCGATGTCGTCGCCGCGCAGGGCGCTGGCGTGAATGGTGCCGCTCATCTGCGCGTCGTCCACTTCCTCGCTCTGCCCCTGGCCGTTGATGCTGATACCGCGCATGGTGTCCAGCCTGTCCATGATGGTGTCAATTTCCGCTGCGCCGGTCACCTCCCAGGTGAAGCCCGTAATGCGCACGGCGGTGCCCACGGGCACCCGGTTGAATATGGCCTTGGTGTCCAGGCCGCTCATGTTCTCAAGCCAGAGCTGGTCGATGTTGTCCCAGCCCGCCAGCGTCAGGTTCGCGTCCGTCAGCCGGGGCTGGTTGCGGATCACCAGGCTGCTGGTGGTCGCAGGCAGCTTCAGCGTGTTCAGCACGCCGCCGTTGGGCAGGTCAACGCCCTGGAGCGCCGTCCGGGTCGCGTAGACCTTTTCCAGGTTCGGGCACTGGGTCAGCGTCAGCACCTTCTGGTCGCCGGTGCCGAAGTTCACGCACCCGGTCAGCTCGACCAGAGTCAGCTTCCTGTTCGCGCCCGCCGATACCTCGGTGGTCATTTCGTTGACGTAGCCCTCCTCCTGGCTGCCCAGTCGGATGGCCTGGAGGTTCTCGGCCTTGGAGCCGTCAAAATACTGCACGTTCAGCTTTTCGAGGCCCCGGATGTCCTTTATCATCTTGGCGCTGTGCAGGTTGCACACGGCCTGGTTGGCGTCCGTGTAGGGGTTCTCGCACTGGCAGGTCAGCGTGTTGCCCACCAGGCGCTCGCCCGTGGCGGTGTCGTCCCACAGCAGCTTGACGTAGCCCTTTTTGTAGAGTTCCACCGTCACGTCGTAGTCGCCGCTGGCCCGCTGCGCCTCCGTGATGTGGAAGTAGGGCCGGAACATGATGGTCTGGAGCGCGTCACCCGCGTCAAACAGGCTGTCACAGTAGGCAAACCGCCACACCAGGAAGTCGTAGCGCTGGCCTTTCTTGCTGCCCAGCGCCATGGACAGATAGGTGGTGATGCCGTCCCTGCGCAGCGGGTTGGTGTACTTGTACTCGCCATCCTCGTTCCACATGGCCTCCGGCCAGCTTCCCTGCCAGACGTCGATAAGTGTGGCGATGTACTCCGCCGAAAACTTGCCGGTAGAGCGCATCCGCTGATACATAGCGCAGCAGCGAGCCCAGAACGCCTGCCGGTAGTTCTGCCATTTCACGTTGTCCTGGCCGTTGAAGATGTTCTTGCCGCCGACCTGGTCAATATCCTCCATCCAGTATTCAAAGGTCAGTCGGCCCAGGTTGTCGGTGCCCAGCGCGGTGTCAAAGTCGTAGGGCAGCTCCCACCACCTTTTGATATCGTCATACCAGGCCAGGTGCTCGTTTTTCTGCCGGTTGTCCGCCAGCAGCATGACCAGCGTGAACACGTAGAAAAACGCCGCATTGTCCAGGTCATACCAGTCGCCGTACTCGGCCTTGAATTTCGCCAGGCGGTAGGCGGCGGTGTCGTGGTCGTAGCTCACGCCATCATAGGTCACGGCCTCCGGCAGCGCGTTACCGCTGGCGTTCTCCTGCCAGGTGCCGTAGATGAAGTCCGTCATGGCCTGCAGCCGGGTGCTGTCGAAGTAGTCCTCCGGGAAGATGGACTCATAATCGTCCGTCCAGCTGTCGCCGAACACGTTCGTGCGGAACTTGGAAAGCTGGCTGTCGAAGTTGCGCACGTCCCACACCTCGTCACCATCCGCAAAGCCGAAGGTTTCCGGGGTACCCTTGTCGTTGTTGAAGTTGTACTTGCCGATGAACACGGGGCCGTCGCCATAATCCCAGAACACAGCACAGGGGAAGCCGTCCATGCCCTGCCGCACGGCCCGGTTCTTTTTCTGGGGCGGGGTCAGGATGCCCAGCTCCTGGGACAGGTCGTCAAACAGCTTCGCCAGCACAATGTTGTTGGCGCTCTCCGAGGAGGCCACGTCCGCCTTCAGTGTAAACGTGTCCACCATGATGCTGCCGTCCCGGATGGTGAAGCCCATCACCAGCCGCCCGTTCACCGTCGCACCTTCCTTGAAGGTGATCTTCAGATTCTTGACAGCGTAATACTGGGAGCTGGTGCCCTGCACGTTCACGACCACGCCCTGGGCCACCAGGTGCCGTGCGCTGTTGGCGGGCTCGTCGTAGACCATGCTCACAGTCTTTTTGTCGCCCTTGTACTGCGGGGACTCCGGGCCGGTCAAAACGGCGTAGGGCAGGTCTTTCGGCAGCCTGCTGATGGCGATCTGGCCGTTTTCGTAGATGTCGTTGCGCTGGTACAGCTCCAGCATCTCGAAGGCGTCCTGCCGATCGGCGATGTAGTTCATGAGCACCTCGTCGCCGGTCAGATAGCGGTCATACACGCGAACGTTGTACAAGTCCACGCCGCAGCGGGCATTGTCGCCCACGGTGATGCCCACGGGCTCCGCCTGCTGGAAGCTGTCGGTGGTGGAGTACTGGGAAATGCTCTGATATATACCGTCGATGTACAGGTATACCAGCCGGTAGTCGTTTTGAGGCTCCACGGCCAGCGTCAGCCGGATCCGCTTGTCAGTAGCGAACCGGGTGCTCACCTCTGCGCGGGCGCTCTTGAATACCGCGTGGTCGGCATAGATTTCAAAGCCCCTGTTGCCGCTCATGCAGCTGATGATGGGGCTGTCGTAATCCAGCACGTTGTGGCTCTTGAACTCAATTTCAATGGTCTTGCCGCTGGAGCGGAAGTCCCTGCCGTAGACCAGCGCGGGGATTGTCACCTTGCCGCCGCCCATCGTGCGCAGGCAGGTCAGGGCGTTCTCATCCAGCAGCCAGCCGTCCCGCGTCCAGTTGTAGCCGGTAAACGTCGCCGCGATCTTGCTCGCGCCACTGCCGTATTCCCACACTGCCGGGTTGGTTTCGGAATTGCTGCGGCCTGCGGCGTCCAGGTACAGGCTCAGCTGGTCGGTCACGGCCTCCGGGTGCACGTCGGACTCGGTCACCGTCAGGTCAAGGGTCTTTGTAGTCTCGCCGCTCTTGATGGCGATGGCCAGCGCTCCGGCGCGGCTCACCCGGTAGGTGAAGGTCTGCGTCTCGCGGCTGGCGGTCAGGCTCGCGACCTGAGTCCCGTCCACGTCGATGGTGACCGGCGCTTCCAGGCGCATGGGGTCATAGACGTTGTATTCAATGGTCAGCGTCTCATACTGGGACACGGTGGAGCGGTCAAAGTTGGAGACGATGATCGGCGCGGTGCTCAGCGGGTCAATGCAGATGATCTCGTAATACAGCGTATTGGACAGAACCGTCTGACCGTTGATCTCAGCCTCAAACCACACGCGCAGCACATGCGCCCCGTGGGTCTGCTTCGGGATGGTGTAGCTCTGCTGGTGTCCGTTGACGGAGGTCTCCACGGTGCCCAGCTCCGTGCCGTCCATCTCGAAGTGGACGAGCTTGCGCACGCTGCCGAAGGGCGTGTATGCGAACGCAAAAGCGCCCTTCTGGGGCTGGGTGTTGTCGTGGGTGCTCTCCAGGTACATCTCCTTGACGTCCACCGAGCAGCGGCAGGTGCGGTTTTTGCCGTAGATGTCGTATACCGTGAAGTCTAGCATGTTGGAGCCGGTCTTCAGATACCCGGCTACGTCCACCACCACAGTGCCCTGCTGCACCTCCAGCATGGCCTCGGTCTTGTCGTTGACCATGACCCGCAGCGTGCCGTTGCCGGTCGGCAACTCGTTCTCAATGGACGACCACTGCAGCGTCACCGGGCAGCTGGGGACGGCCTCGTCCTTCTTCCGCGCCAGTGTCTTGGACTGCCAGCCGCTGATGTTGTCCATGTGGATCTTGCTGTTGCTGCCGCTGTCGTCGCCGCCACCGCCGCCGCCGCCGCCGCGTCCGATGTTCTCCACCTCGGCAATGACCCTGCCGTTTTTGTCGGTGAAGTACAGCGTGTTGGTGTCCTCGTCCAGGAATACGCCGCCGAAGTAGCTGCCGCTCTCCAGGTTATAGCGCTGCATCCCAGACTTCAGCTCGTCAATGTCCGTCGCGTAGGTCGCGGAATCGTTCTCGGCGTTGGTGGCCTTTTCCAGCGCCTGCACGGCGTTGGCGTTGGCGTCCTCGGCGATTTCCACCGCCGCCGCCGCGATCTGCTCCGCGTTGGTCTTGGCTTCCGCGATTTCCTCCAGCTTCGCCACCTTGGCGGCCTCCAGGGCCGCTTCTCCCGCCGCCACAGCGTCGTCCTTCGCCGTGTTCATGGCCTCCGCAGCGTCCGCCACAGCCGCCGCCTGGGCCGCGTCAATGGCGTCCAGGCCCGCGTCGCGGGCCTCCGCGATGTCCGTAAGCGTCGCGTCCGCCGCTTCCTGCGCGTCAGTCTTTGCCGCCGCGATGGCGTCCAGGGCGTCGGTCTTGGCGGCAGCCACCTCGTCGTCCAGGTTCTCCGCCGCTTCGTTGGCCTCGTTGGCAGCCGCCAGCGCGTCCGCCATCAGGGTGTTGGCCCGGTCGAGGGCTTCCTTCGTCTCCTTTACCCAGTTGGGCGGGGTCACCGGCGTGCCGATGGCGCCCTCCAGGGCGGGCTCGATCCAGGTGCGGAACAGCTTGGATTTCTTCACCGCGTCGCCCTTGAGCGCGCGCACCTCCGCCCGGCCCGCGCCGGAGCAGGCGGTGTCCTGCGCTGTGATGGGCCAGGTGATCAGTCCGTTGGAAACCGTGATGTCCGGCACGTACAGCTCCGTCTCGCCGGGCCGCAGCGCCACCACCATGAAGGTGCACCCCTGGAGCTGCACCAGCCATTCATTGCAGTCGATGCGCACGGTCTGGGTCTCGTTCTCGCCCTGCCGGCCCAGCTTCACCCGCTCCAGATCCTCCACGGCGATGATCTCATATTCCTCGTCGGGCTCCTGGGTAGCCGCGTCGTTCACGGCGCCCAGCAGGCTCTGCTCCACGCTCAAACCGTGTATAGTCTGAACGCCATTGTTCTCATTGTCTGCCATGTTCTTTAGTCCTCCTCTCAATCAATAGTCGCCCCCGCCGACCGACTGCACAAAAACCTGCGCGGTCAGGTTGGCCTCGATGCGCGTCAGGCTGTCCGGCACGATCTGGATCTCGTGCCACGCGCCGCGCCGGATCTTGCCGTTGTCGTCCTTGGATAAGTAGCCGCTCACGTCGATCTCGCCGCCGCTGCCGACGGGAACGCTCACGCCGTCCACGTTGATGGTCACGCTGCTGGCCCTGCCGCCTTCATAGATGCCGTACACGATGCCGTGCTCGTGGTCGGGCAGCGTCACGTCGTGGGTGTGCGGCTGGATGTCCACCGTGTGGTTGTGGCCGGGTATCTTCACGGCATGACTGTGGTCCGGTATCTCAATGTCGAATGACGGGATCTTGAGGCTCTTGAAGTAGTGGAAATGGTCCATGCCGTGGGCATGCCTGACCACATCATGCGTATGCCCATCATCCATATAGGTCGTGGCGTCCGTCACCGGGTCGGTATTGGGCTTCGTATCGTCCTGATACTTGGGCTGTCCCGTGTTGACCTCGCCGCTCGGGTTGCCGGTATAGCCCGCCACATGGACCATGTTGACATTCCAGTCCGCCTCCGCGTCGATGTTGACGGAATGGGTGTGGGCGTCCACCCGATGGTGGTGGCTCATGCCGTGGCTGTGATCCGGCAGCCGGTGCGCGTGTGCGCCGCCCGTGGAGGTCGTCAGCTCAGTGCCGTCGGTGCTTCCCATGTATTCCTGGTCGCCCAGGCCGTTTTTGTAGGGACCGGTCGTCCATCCCAGGTCGGCGATGATGTCGTCGGTCAGCACGCGTTCCGGCTGGGTGATGGTCGTCTTGCCCCCGTATTCGCTGGTCTGCTGCACATCGTCCGACGTGCGCGTCGTCACCGCGCCGCCGCCGCCGCTGCTGCTGGTCTTCGTGGTGCTGCCGCCGGCAGCCGCGCCGGTGGAATAGGCCCGGAAGGGCTGGAGCTGCCACGTCAGCTGCATCTTGTTGATCCGCACCATCCCCGCGGGGATGTAAACGCGGAATTTCGCCGGGTGGTTTTCGTCCGCGTTGTCGGCGAAGGGGATGGCGAACAGGTTCGTCGCGCCCTGGCTGTAGAGCTCGCCGATGCCCACGCGGTCCGCCAGCGTGTTGATAGAATCCGCCGCGTCCCTGGGCGTGTTGGCGATGGTGATCTCGATGTCGCCGGGATCGCCGTTCACGTCCCGCTTGCCGATCTCCACGATCCGCGCGTCGAAGTCGATCCCGTGCTCCGAGTCCATCACCTTGACCAGCTTGCCGGGCATGTAGTTGTCCCAGCTGTAGCCGGTGATCAGATACAGGTCGATGGCCTTCGCGGTATAGGTGATGTAGGGATTCTTGTATCCGTCCAGCACCTGAAGGCCCCGGGCTTTCAGCGTCTGAGCGTCCTGGATCCTCGTGTCCGTCCAGACGCTGCACTTCACGCCCCAGGTGGCGATGGTGTCGGCGTCGAGGTAGGGGAGACCCCCGTTCGCGTCCCGGATGGTCAGCTGGTTCACGCCCTCGCCGTATCCCAGCGGATACAGCCGCGTCACCAGCGCGGAGGCGTCCATGGTCTTTGTGATGCTCACCAGATTCCGCCCGTAGTGGATGCCGCAGCCGGGCGCACTGTCGGCCCGCCGCAGGTTCACCGTCCAGGGCGTCGTGTCGGTGTCGAAGTCCCACGTGTATTCCTCCGTCAAAACCTCGCCCAATGAAAGCAGCGCCGACAGCAGCGACACGTTTTCAAAGTGATACTGGAAGTAGTCGTTGAACTCGCACGCGCCCAGCTGCCAGCGCCGCACTGTCTGCTTTCCCAGGATGTACTCCATCACCTGCCGGGTATTGACCCCGGTGCCGCCCACCTCGTGATACCCAAAGAGGACGTCGTCCAGCAGCGTGGCCATCACATGTTCCAGGTTGTAGGTGCGCACGCCGCCCATCGCGGACTCCTCGCCGCTGGGCATGCCGACGATCCGGAAGAGGCCCGTGTCCCGGCTCCCGTCCGGCAGTCGCACCAGGTTGTGCGCCTGACAAAAGGCGTTCGCCGGATCTCCGGAGGGCAGCGAAAACGACCCCGTCCAGAGGTCGTTGTGCTTGAGAACGTAGCCGATCTTGTCCGCGTGATCCAGCACGGCTAGCATCGTGCCGTCCTGGTCGTAAACGCTCAAATACTCCATTTACCACCGCCCCCTCGCCGAAGCCGTGATCCTCGCCCGCACCGTGCCGCCGCCGTAGGACAGCGATACCGGGATCCTGTTCACGCCGTTGTCCAGCATGACCGGCGCGAAGGCCGCGGCATACTGCATGGCGCTCTCATTGCCGACCGTCGCCCCCATGGGCGGCTCGCAGTCGATCACCAGCGTCTGCCCGTGGGCGAGGTTCATGTTCTTCAGAGTGATGCCCTGGATCGTCACCCGCGTGATGGCTGCCGTGCCGGTGTTTTCGATCGTCAGCTTCAGCGGCGCCCTCTGGCCGGTCTCGACGTTCAGCTGGACCGTGGCGCTGCTCGAGGCGGTCTCCACGGTGCTCGATCGCTCCTCCACGCTGTACGCGAACGGCTGCACCGTGAACCGGATCGGCAGCTCGCCGCCGAACCAGTTGCGCAGGCTGTACTTGCTGGCCGTGGAGATCTCCGCCAGGTAGTAGACCCCCGGCTCATAGTCGAAGATCAGCCGCTGCCGCCCGGCGGTCAGCCAGGCAACGATGTCCCGAAGCAGCGCCTGGGCGTCCGCCAGCGTGCGCGGCTCCTCCGCGGGGTAGAGCGTTCCCTCCAAAAAGAACGTCTGCCAGGCCTCGCCGGGCATCAGCACCGTGCCGCTCATGCCGGCGATGCTGTAGGCGTTGCGCTTGATCTCCGGGATCATGACGTGGCCGTCCTTCTCCGCGTAGATCAGCCCCATGTCGTCCCGGCTGTGCACGCCGCCAAAAGAAAAGCCCGTGCTGCCCACAATCACAGCATCGCCCCCTTACAAAAAAAATGGAGGAACGCCACTTAAAACGTTCCTCCTTCTGCAATCCTCACGGGTGCGGCAATCTGTTCAGCCGCACCTTCGCCGGTCGTCCTTTGCCTTCCCCTCTGGGGAAGGTGGATCGCGCATAGCGCGAGACGGATGAGGTCCTCCGTCGCCTTTCCCGAATCACCAGAAACACCGCCCGCGGGCTGGATGCCCAGAACGTTGCCGGGTCCATTCCCACCTCCAGCGCCCCGGAATACAGCTCAAGCCAGGGGAAGGTGTGGTCGTCCTCCCGGCCTACTGAGGAGGGTTTTCACCCTCGCCCTCCGCCTTCGGCAGCGCGTCCTTTACCCGCTCCATCAGCAGCTCCTTCACCGCCGGGATGCTGGTCAGCCGGAACTTCTCCGTGAACTCCTCCCAGGTCAGCGGCTCGACCTTGTGCGCCTTCGCCCCGGACAGCAGCGCGCCGTAGAGGATTGCCATGATGGCGCCCAGCTTGCCCGCCGCCAGATACATCACGATGTTCGCGAAGTTCACGTTGCGCCCGTACTGGACCTCATAAACGTCCTCCGCTACCCGCATGCAGGCCAGGTCGAAGGCCAGCGGATAGTCAACGCCGCCCAGCTCCAGATGATCGGTGGGACGGGAAATATCCCGCCCCGTTACTTCCTTGTTCTCCATTGATCGTTCTCCTTATGCCGCGGGCACTTCGTAGACCTGCTCGAACCAGCCGGCCTCCACGGTCTCCATGACATTCTCGTCCGCGGTGGCGGCGATGGCAGCCAGCGCGTCGTCGCATTCGCGGCGGATGAAGGTCGCCTCGATGGTCGGATGCTGATAGGTCATGGAATCGCTGTCGGTGTGGCCGGTCTGAGACATCTCAGAGAACTTGCCCTTGTACAGGGTCCAAAGCTCCTTGCTGCCGTCGTCCAGCGTCAGGGCGAAGGCGATGGCCACATAGGGCGCGATCTGATTGCCCTTGATGATCTGCACGCCGTTGGAGTCCTTCATCCGGCCCAGGATCTCCTCCCGCACCGCGTAGGGCACCTTGTCCAGGTTGATGGACACGGTGTAGCTGTCCACGCGCTTCTCGTTGCGGGTGGCCACGTTCGACGCGAACACCTTGCCCTCCTTGTAATTGGGCGTGATGGTCACCTCGATGGTCTTGCCCAGCACCTCGTAGGGATCATAGGTGGGCTTCACCTTCGGGCCGTCCGGCGTCTTCATCACCGCATAATAGATGTCGAGGACACCGTAAAAGTAGCCCTCGGAATAGGCATTCGCCCCCTGAAGGGCAGTGTTGTTATCGTTAGGCATTTTATTACCCTCCTATAAACTATCGTTGCCACCACTCACACGTACATGCGATATGGTGGATTCCCGTGTCCTGCTCATATTCGTCCATGCCGTAGCCAAACACCCGGACCCCCGCGGCCTTCAGCAGCTCAATCGCCATGAAGAAGGCCACGCGGTGATCGTCGTCCTGGCTATGGCTCCAGCCGTGCAGCTGCACCAGGTGGCGAACCCGCTGCACACCGTTGGATGCTGTGCGGCTGTCGGCGGAAACCTCGTTAAACGTGATCCACGTCTCGGCCTCCGAATCCCCCGGCGGCTGGCTCACCGGCACGGGCATGTCCTTCAGCGCTCCATAGAAGAATTGCTGAACGACATCAGTTGTCAGTAAATCGCTCATTTCTGTGCTCCGTTGAAGGCGTCGCGCATGGCCTGCACGACCTCATTCTCCGCGCTGTTCACCGTCGGCACGAACCAGGGCTTCTTCGGCATGGCCGTCACGTCTCGGCCCGGGTCCCGCGCCTGTGCGCTTCGGCCGTATTCCAGTATGTTCCCGATCTTGGCGTATGGCACGCCGTGCGCGTCCTTCCCATCCGGGCCCACGTTGCAGTGGAAGCCGTCCCCGGCGTTGTATTCCACCTTGCTGGCCTTGATGCTCCTCTTGAGCCCGCCGCTTCTCTCCGGCGCGGCGTCCTTCAGCCGCTTCGCCAGCACCTGGCCGCCGGCCTTCACGGCCTTGCTGATGGCCTCGTCCGCGCCCCTGCGCTTCAGGTCGAACTTCTCCAGCTCCGCGCCGATGCCGCTGCATGAAAAGGTTCCCATCAGTGATTCGCCTCCCCGGTCACCAATCTGCACTTGAGCCTCATGTAGTCGCGCATATAGCCCAGATGGTTGACCTCTAAGATGTTGTAAACCGCGCCGTGATGTTTAAGCCGCCACTGGGTGGTGACGTCGCTGCGATACCGCAGCGTGAACGTCACCACATCCTCCGCGTGATAGGCCTGCGCCACGTAGAACTCCCGGCCGGAGACGTCGGCCTTGCCCGCGCGCACGATGGCCACGTCCACCCAGCCGGTGATCCTGCGGCCCTTCTCGTTCACGGTGTTTCCGGGCTTTTGCAGCGTCACAACATGCCGCAGATCTCCAGCTTTGATGCTCATGTGGAACCTCCCGCAGGGCGTAACTGGTGGACGCTGGTGACAATGTAGGCCGGGATCGCGGCCTGCGCGTCGGCATTGCCCCGGTTGTCATACATCCAGGCCGCTAAATTCGCCACCCAAAAGGCGTAAAGCGCCCCTTCCGTCGTCCTGGGCACGCCCGCCTTTTCATACCATTCCACCGCGGCGTCCCGCATGGATTCCAGCAGGGCATCGTCCTCCGGATCGGCGCCCGCAAACCTGCGGATGTAATCCACGTCCACCATGCTCATCACCTCAGTTGATTGGTATGCCCAGCTCGCTGGCCTTCATCTGTTCTTCCGCCAGGTAATCCTCGAACATAGTGACCACGGCGGTGCGGTCCTCCTCGCTCAGCTGGCTCAGGTCCGCCTGGACGTCCACCGAGAAGGTCATGCTCTTGCCCGGGCGGATGGAGCAGGTGGCGCTGGCCACCTGCTTGCGCTCACCGTCGATGACGGCGGTGGCGTTGCAGGTGGTCTGCTGGCTCTCTGATCTCTCAATCGCCATTGCGCTGCCCTCCGGATCAGACCGTCAGGCTGCGGCGGACCATGGCCTTGTCGTCGAACAGGGTCACGCCCAGGCGCGCGATGCCGCGGATCTCGGTGGAATTGGTGCGCCAGGCGCTGCCACCGATGTCAGTGCTCGCCAGCTCGAAGCCGCCCACGCGGAACAGGGTGGCGAACTCCTTGCCGTCGCCGATGAAGATATCCGCGGCAGAGGTAGCGCTCTGGCCCTCGCCGCTGGTGACGTTCGGCAGCGTGGCGTCGCTCGCCACGGCCACGGTGTGGCCCTTGATGCGGTTCACGGTGGCGTTGGTGGGATCGGGCTGCAGCAGGGGACGCTTGTTGTCGTCCAGCAGGTTGTCCAGCTCGTTGAAGCCCGACTGGTTGGTGATGATCGTGGAGACCGCGGCGATGGCCGGGTCGAGGTCCACGTTCAGCGCCTTCTTGATGCCCGCCAGCGGGTCGGTGGAGATGTCCACGGCGGTCAGGGACCGCAGCAGCGCCACCAGCATGGCGTTCTCGGTGATCACCAGCTTCTTGGCGAACCACTGGCTCAGGTACGCGAACAGGTTCGCCACGTTGTCGGTGGCCAGCTCGTTGGACACGGGCAGGATCAGCGCCTTCTTGCTGGTGCTGTAGGGCACCTTCTTGAAGAAGGGCTTGTCGTCGTTCGCGTTGATCTGGCCCATCTCGTTCACGTCCACCAGGCCCCTCGTGGGCGCGGTGTCCACCACGCGCCAGCCGGTGGGCGCGGTGACGTTCTCCTCGCCGAAATACTGCGCCAGCGGGTTCAGCGTCCTGCGCAGCTCGCGGATGGAGTGGTCGATGTCCTCCGGCACCAGGAAGCCGCCGTCGCTGCCCACGGGCGTGCCGCCGGATTCGGTCAGCGCGTCGTAGAGGATCTTCACCTGCTCGTTGCCCCGGCCGTTCTTGCGGCCGATGCCGTTCTGGATGGCATAGGCAAACGCCCGCGCGTACTCGTTGGACTTCAGCATGTCCTTCAGGCTCTTCTTCTGGCCCTCGCTGCCGGTGGGCTGAACACCGTCCGCAGCCGTCTGAACCTGCACATCGTAGGCCGCCTGGAGCGCCGCCAGCCGCTGCTTCATCGCATCCAGCGCGGCCTGGTCCTTCTTCACGTCGTCGATGCTCACATTGCTGTCCATCGCCCGGTTCGCCAGCGCCATCGCCGCCGCCCGGATCTGATTGCCCAGATTGGTGATCTCGTTCATGAGTCTCTGAAGCTCGTTCATTTTGTTGTCCTCCTTACATTCGAAAAGCGTCAGCGCTGACGCTTTTGATCAAAACAGGCTTGCGATCATTTCCGCCCGCATGGCGATGTCCAGCCGGATCTCATCCTCAAGGCTGTCCTCATGCTGCATTTCCGCAGCGTTCGGAGCCTTTGCGCTGCGCGTCCGCAGCGGGTTCACCTTCATCCCGTGCGCTATCGCGCAGGCCACGGCCCGACCGATGCCGAAGTCCTTGGCCTTCATCAGCACGCCCTCTTCCTCGTCGGGGTCGTCCTCCTCCGGTTCCTCTTCATCGGGCTCCATCGGAGCCTCGTACAGCAGCCCGTCCGCGAAGCCCTCCGCGATGCACCGCCGGGCGTTCATGTAGCTCTCGCCGTCCATCAGCTCCTTCAGCTTCGCCCGGCTCTTGTGGGTGCGCAGCTGGTAGGCGTTGATGATGCCCTCCGCGATCTCGTCCAGCGCGTCGGCCTCCTTGCGCATGTCGTCGGCGTTGCCGGCCATGAAGCTCCACGGGTTGTGGACCATCATGTACGCCACCGGGCTCATCAGGATCTCGTCGCCCGCCATGGCCACGACGCTCGCCGCGCTGGCCGCCAGGGCCGTGATCTTCACCGTGACCCTGCCCTTCCCGCTGGTGGAATGCTCCCTCAGCGCGGAGTACATCTCCGCCCCGGCCATCACGTCGCCGCCGGGACTGTTGATGACCACCGTGACGTTCCGGTACTTCGCCAGCGCCTTTTTGAACGCCCGCGAGGATGTCACGCCGTCATCGTCGTCCCACCAGTCGTCCGTCATCAGCACGCCGTCCACCGTCAGCACACCGTCCTCGGGCTGGTTCACATCGTTTCGGAAATTCCAAAACCGTCTCACTTGTTCTCACCTTCCTTCTTCTCCTGCTTCACCGCCGAAGCCGCCCCCAAAAGCAATTCGGGATTGTCCACCATGATGCGCAGCGGCAGTATGTCGCGGCTGCTCATCAGGTGATCGCCGTAGGGGTCCGGCGGGCGGTATTCGCTCTGTCTGACCTCGTTGGGCTTGCGCCAGCCGCCGCGAATCGCCATCTGGTTGGTCTGCGCCGTCGCCAGCGTGTCCGCACGGGTCAGCGCGTCGGTGTCGAAGCGGATGCGGTAGCCGACGGCGAACTCCTCCGGCGTCAGCAGCTTCCGGTTGAACTCGTCCTCCCACTGCTGAACGATGGGGATGATGGTCAGCTGCAAAAACTCCTGCATCTGCTGCTCGGCCGTGGAGAAGGACGTGTCCGAATAATCGCCCAGCATATGGGGCGGCAGGTTGTAGACCGTCGCCACGCGGTTCCGGGTGATCCTTTCCACGTCCAGCAGCTGGCTGTCCACCGGTGAGGAGGAGAAGTTCGTCGCCGTCAGGCCGCCCTCCAGCACCACCACGGACCGGTTGCTTTTTTCATAGGTCTCCAGGAAGCGATCCACCAGGTCGTCCTTCTGCTCCTGGCTGAGGCCGCTGTTGGGCACCGTCAGCATGATGCCGTGGTTCACGCCGTCCAGCTGGTCCAGCGACAGCGCCTTCACCTGCGCGTCGTAGTCCAGGCTTTTGCGCAGCACGTCGATGGGCCGGATGCCCTTTTCCCCGTTGGCCGACATGTGCCGGAGGTTCAGCACCATGTAGCCGGGTATGGTGTAGGCCACCCCATCGTCCAGCATGATCTGATACCAGGTCGAGCCGTCCGCCGGATCCCGCATGGGCTGCACCCGCGTGGGGTTCAGGATGTCCAGCCGCAGAAGCCCGCCCAACCTGTCCAATACCCGCAGCGCGTAGGCGTTGCCCTCGGTGTTGCGCAGCACCTCCATGGTCTGCCGGAAGCCGAAGGCCGTGAAGTTCGGATTCGGCTCCAGCGCCAGCAGCCGCTCCAGCGGATGCTTCGGCTGTATGGCGTAGTCCTTGTAGATGTGCATCGGGATCATGCCCATGGTGTTCGCGATCCGCGACACCGCCGCGT
Organism: uncultured Eubacteriales bacterium; assembly: GCA_902799465.1. Lineage (GTDB taxonomy): Bacteria > Bacillota > Clostridia > Christensenellales > Aristaeellaceae > UBA2862. The sequence continues at coordinate 114,194 of CADCAS010000001.1, read as the reverse complement.
AGATGGCCTCGTTCCCCTGGATCGTGTTGTCCGCCCGCGGCCGGTTGATCATCCGCAGATTCCGGTTGCGGTTCACCTGCCGGGGCTCGTCCCGCGCCTTGACCTCGTTTTTCCGCCTTTTGAATGGCCACATATTCATTCCCTCCGCTTGACTTTTCAGCCGTTCATAATTATAATATAATTATGAACGGCATGAGATTTGAGTGGGATGCCGACAAGGCATCGATTAACATCAGAAAACACGGCGTGAGCTTCGAGGAAGCCAGCACGGTGTTTGAGGACCCGGAGGCATTGGTGATCGACGATCCCGATCATTCCGAGACGGAGGAGCGGTTCATCATCCTGGGCTTCAGCATCCGGGCCAGAATGCTGGTCGTCTGCCACTGCCTGAGGGACGGCGACCGCGTCATCCGCATCATTTCCGCCAGAAAGGCGACCGCCCACGAGTCCGCGCAATACGACCAGGGTTAGGAGGTGTTCCGTATGCGTGAAGAGTACGATTTTTCCAAAGCCGTCAAGAATCCCTACGCTGCCCGACAGAAGAAGCAGGTAACCATCAACATCGACGCCGAAACCGTGGAATACTTCAAGACCCAGGCAGAGAGCACGGGCATTCCCTATCAGACGCTGATCAACTACTATCTGGTGGACTGCATGCAGCAGAAGCGCCACCTGTCATGGGTTTGACCGATCAAAAAAGACCCTTCGGGGTCTTTTTTATATGCGCGCGTGCCTCCTGCTGCCCAGATCGACCACGCGGATTCGCGGCGGCGTCACCACCATGCCCGCCGGCTGCTTGTCCATGCGGACGCAGTGAGCGTCCAGCCAGGCCATGAAGCCGTCGATCTTCCGGAACTTGTTGCGCTTGGTGGGCATCCAGTTCTCCTTGTCGGCGTGCCGGCGCTCGCCGGAGATGCGCACGTTGTCCGTGTACCACGCCAGCATCGGGTCGGCGTTGCTGACGACCTTGCCGGCCAGCAGCAACTCCTTGATGTCCTTCATCGGGTCGTTCAGCGTGATCGGCCCTTGCCTGACCACCTGGCAGTCGAAGCCCTTGTTCTCCAGCATCTGCCGAAGCCGCGTGGCGTTGGCCGGATCGTAGCCGATGGTCACCAGCTCGTAGAGCTTAGACTGCTGGACGAACCAGTCGAACACATCTTCCTGCCGGATGTATTCGCCCTCCACGATGGTCAGATGTCCCTTCATCGCCAGGCCGTAGTAGTCGATCTTCTCCTGGTCCAGCTCCACCTTCCGCCGCGGCACCCAGGAGTGAAGCTTGACGAAGATGCGCCCGTCGTCCAGCGGGAACTCCAGCGCCGCAGCGGTGAAGTCCTCGCGGTTACTAAGGTCGAAGCCGCCGTAGCAGCGCCGCCCCAAAAGACTTTCCTCCGGGATGGTCTCACGGTTCCGCTTGATGACCTCCGGCTGCACGAAGGCCATGTCGTCGGCGTTCACCATGATGTTCAGCTGCTTGCAGATGAAGTTGGCGCGCTCGCTGGGGATCAGCTTGTCGCGCTTCCACTGCTCCTCCAGCCGTGAAAGCTCCAGCGTCTGCCCGATGGAAGGATTCGCCTTGATCCACAGGCTGCTGTCCTCGATGTCGTCCGTGGCGTCCATCTCCGCGATGAACGCGAACATCCGGTCCGCCACCAGCGGGTCCAGGTGTCCCAGCAGCGCGTCGGTGAACTGGCCGTAGTAGTACGCCAGCGGCCCGTCCAGCACGTTGCCCATGGTGGTGATGTACATGATCAGCGGCTGGGTGCGCTTGACGGTCTTCTTCTTGATGATGTTCAGCAGCTTGAAATCCCGGTATTCGTGGATCTCGTCGAAGATCGCACCGTGCGGGTTCAGGCCGTCCAATCGCTTGGAGTCGCTGCTTCGGTGCCGGATGGTGGCGTTGGCCTTGTCGTAGTAGACACCGTCCCGCAGCGTCCGGAACCGCGGCGCCAGGAACCGGCTGGCCTCGATCTGCGCCTTGCACTCATTGAACACGATGCCCGCCTGGTCCTTGGAGTTGGCCAGCAGGTAGATCTCCGCGCCTTTCTCCCCGTCCTTGCAGGCCATGAAGGTGGCGTTTCCGGCCATCATCGTGCTCTTGCCGTTGCCGGTGCCCACCAGGATCAGCGCCTCGTTGAACCGCCGGAGCCCCGTCTGTCTGTCCACCCAGCCGAACAGGTTGCACTCGATGAAGCACTGCCAGTCCATCAGCACCATGCGGTCGTAGTCGCCCTTGGTGGGCACCAGGAACTTCTCCATGAAGTCCACCGGCCGCGCGGCCTTATGCTCGTCGAACACCCACGGGTATCCGGGATCCTTGCTCTTTTCCAGATCGTCCAGGAAGCGGCGGCAGGCCATCCTGGTCTTTTCACATACGACGATTTCCCCGTTGACCGCCCTACGGGCGTAACTTAGACATCTTTCAATCGGGGAACCTGTCGAAGTCGTCATCCAGATCCACGCTTTCCGCCTTGCGCCCGTTCGGCGTCAGCCGAAGCTCCGCCAGCTGCTTGCGCTGCTGATCGCAGTAGGAACGCAGGTGCGCCAGGCTCTTGTTGTCGGCCCAGTATTTCTGCCGCCCGTTGCTGCGTTCCTGGCCGATGCCGCGCTTGGCGATGTCGTCCATCAGCACGCCCTTCACCTGTTCGGCGTAGGCGTAATCCGCCACCAGCATCTGATCGGCGTCGGTGATGCCGCCCACGCGCCTGTCGCAGGCGTCGCATAAGTATTCATAGACCCTCCGGGCCTTCTCGTCGGTGATCCGCTCAAAGTGCGCGTTCTTCAGAACCTCGTTCATGATGTAATCCTCCCTTATACCTTGATGACCCGCATCCCCGCGGGCACTTCCTTCGCCTGCCGCCGGTCCCGCCCCTTCTCAGGGTGCTGTCTATTATGGCACTCATTGCACAGGCTGCGAAGGTTGTTCAGGTCCAGTGCCAGGTCCGGCCGCTCCTCCAGCGGGATGATGTGATGAACCATTTGCGCCCGGTTCGGCTTGATGCCGTAGCCCGCCCGCAGCCGGTCCATGCAGTCCTGGCACATCCCCTGATCCCGCTGCATCGCCAGCGCCCGCACCCGCTTCCAGGCCGCGGAGTGGTAGAAGGGAAGGCTTTCCTTGTAGTCCATCAGAAGCTCACGTCCTCGCCCCGCCTCCACGCCTCATTCGGATCCGGCTCCCGCTTCGGCGGCTCCCGGCTGATCCACGCCGTGCAGAACTGCCCCGGCACCGCGTCCGCGCAGGATTCCTTCAGGAAGCAGTTGTCACAGTCCGGCACCTTTGTCACATCAAGCACCATCCAAACACCCCCAAAATGATGAAAAGCGTCATCGCTGACGCTTTTGAGGTATAATAAAGCGCCAGGCGTGTGTCGGAGCCACGCTTGACGCAAGATGGTGACCGTGCGGGGGATAGGGCATGGTTGGTCGAATCAAAATTGAGAGGAAGTAAACCTTGAAGAAAGCTGTCGCAGCCGGCGGCCGTGGAATCCCCAGCGTCCCGCCATCTGTTTTCCCCGCATCGGTCATTTTATATATATCACATGAGGGGGGTTCACATCAAGTTCACATCGATTCACATTTATTCACATCTTACTCACATAGGTTCACATTTTTTCTTCAAAAGCGTCAGCGCTGACGCTTTTCATCGTCAATTCCGTTAAGGCCCTCTTCAGTATCACAAGGAAAAAATCTCCGTCCTCATCCACAGTTTCGATGATAGTCTTTATGATTTTTGACCACATGTAACCCGAAGAACCACCCATCGTCGCGACCTCATGACTGCATTGATCGTTGGGGAGAAACTTGAATGCGTTCAGGAATACGAAATCCAAGTTTTCATACTTGGCATCTACGATGTGCATCTCGCCATTTTCATCCTCACAGGTTCCCTTGATCGTAACCGTCAGATTGGTCTTTTTCTCCATTGATACCATCCCTTCTTAAAGCGTCAGCGCTGACGCTTTTCATCTTCGATTATGTACCATTGCGGCAGCACGCGCATAATGTCGCCCTCGCCCAGCTTCTTCAGCTGCCGGCATGCGGCCGTCTTGCTGTTGCAGATATACCCATAGCTGTATCCCATCTCAGTTGCGATGGCTCTGAGCGTTTCACCCCGGATATAATAGCGCGTCATGATACCGCACTCCAGGGGCGGCAGCCGGTCCAGCAGCTGGCAGGCGGCGGCGACCTCCGCGGTGTATTCCTGGTCCCGCTGCTTCAGGGCCTGCTCTGCCTCCTCGAGCCTGGCCATCAGTCCCACCATGCGGTCGCCGGCGCCGGTGCTCCGCGCGCCGATGCCGTCCAGGCTCGCCGTCATGTGGCCGGCGGTGTCCCGGATCATATCGGCCCGTTCCTTCAGACGGCGCTTTTCGCCCTCCGCCCGCCTGCATCGCTCCAGGATCTCCATCGCTGTCAGTGTCATGCTGCCGCCCTCCGTCATCTGTCAACTAAAAAGGCAATTCGTCGTCGTCCACTTCCGTGAAATCATCGGGAGCATTATTGTACATGTCCATCCGCTGCTGTTCCGGCCGGTCCTCCGATGGTTTCGGTGCCGGCGGCTCCTCCGGGCTGGGATCCTCGCTCTTTCTGCCGCCGACGGCCTCCACGCTGTCGGCGATGATCTCCGTCACCCAGTGCCGCTGCCCGTCCTGCCCGTCGTAGCTGCGCACCGTGATGCTGCCCTCCACGGCGATCTTCCGCCCCTTCGTCAGGTAGCGGTTGCAGAAGTCCGCGGTATTTCGCCAGGCCACGATGGTCAGAAAGTCCGCCTCCCGGACGCCCTGGGCGTTGGCATACCGCCGCTGCACCGCCAGTCGGAAGGTGGAGCGGCTGATCCCGCTCTGCGTGGTGAACGCCTCCGGGTCGTTCGCCAGGTTGCCGATCAGTATAACCTTGTTCATCCCTTCAATACCTCCTTCATTCCTCTCAGTAATCGAATGGCCATTTGAATGCCTTCCTTGCATTCATCCTCATGCTGAACAAATAACCCGTAGTGTTCCACACTCTTCAGCCCATTAATAGCTGCCTCTATGTCATTGAGCACGTCTTCACGACCATTGTCATTCAAATCTTTCTTGTCCATGGTCATCTCTCCTTCATCATTGCCATCACTTTCCGAAGCTGCATGTATCGGATCGGTCTGAGCGGCTTCCTGATCATTACTATGTATTGCTTAATCGTATAACCCTCGTTTGTTCGATCAGGCAAAGTTCCTATACACTCCACCCTAAAATATCTTTTTCTCTCTTCATGGCTCATATGCTTTCGCCTTCTCTTCGTGCACTCTTATCGGGCAGGTGCCCAGGGTTCCCATGGTGAAATCATCGCGCCGCATCCGCTTGTTCAGCGGGGTGCAATAGCCCAGGTATGTGCTGCGGATCGAATGGCCGAAGAACGGGCAGGTCTCGCAGGTGGCGGGCTTACTGTTCAGCACGATGGCGAATAGCTCATAATCGTGGTCCATCTTATTTTCCATTGTTAATCTTGTCCATCAGATCGTTGCCCATAAGATCCAGCAGCATCAGCTTCGACGCCGTGCTGATCCTGTGGGCCATCCACAGAAAATCCACCGCGTGGGCGAAGTGCCCGCCATCTCCATGGACGCCCTCATAGGCCAGGATCCGCGCCAGGGCTACCAACTCCATATTGCTCAACCGCATCTCACTGTCGTAGCGGGTGGCATCGTCGAGCAGCTGCACGGCGTTGGCGAACTGCTCTATGTTGACGCTTTCGTGGTAACCCTTATATTTATCCGTCATAGCGTCCTCCCTTTGTGATCGGAACCGGATAGCCATCGGGCAGCGCCTTGAAAAGGGCCTTATAGCTGGAAAGCCCCAATCGCTGCACGGCCACCAGCGCGTTTTCCTGGCAAGCGTCCAGCTCCCGCAGCTGCTGATCCAGGCTGTCAAGAATCTGCTGCCGGAATGCCGGCGTCAGTGTCTTGTATAATTCTGCCATTTTCTCTCCTCCATCAAAGCCCTCGCCCGCCGCAGCTGCACGCGCCGGATCGGGCCACTGGCTGTCCAGCTGAACAGATCCGGGTCTGACTCTTTCAGCTTTGCCAGCCCGCTCCAATCGAAAGTACCCAACGTCTTGGCCAGGTCTGCGAAGGCCAGAGTCACAAGATCCACCAGCCCGCCGACGAACTCATAGAAGCCGGACACCATGCGGGACCGAGCTTCTGCTGCCTTGTCAATGTCCATGGTCTTCCTCCAGTTCTTTTGGTTCCCATGCCTCAAACTCGCCCTTGCCGCATTCGGCCTCCAGGTTGATCCGGCAGCACCCGCCGCCCAAGTAGTGGCGGCAGGTGTCACAGATTTTAGTACACGTATCATCATAGATCATGGTCGTAACTTCTCCCGAATGCCCTTCATAACCTTGTAATCATCCCAGCCCCGGACCTGTGCCATGGCCACCTCATACTCGCACCGCGGCAGATCCTTCGCGGTGGACGCGCCGAAGCGCAGCTTCACGGCCTTGCGGATGGCTGTGGCAACGGCCTTGTCGCAGGCGGGCGCCATGTAGATGGCGCACAGCTCCGTGGCCCGTTCCCGGATGGCCCTGTTCATGGCGCTGGCTTGGGAGGGTGTGACCTTCTCCAACAGCCGCACCTGGCGCTGGAGCTGCATCATGGTCTCGTTGGTTGCCCGCAGCAGACCGGCCATGGTCTGGAGTGCTTCCCTCATCTGCTGCATCTCTTCGACTACTGCCGCGGGGATCGGCAGCGCGCCGTTCTGCTTCATCGTCACCAGCTCGCCCATGAATCACACCCCCTCAATGACCACCGCGTCCCTGGCACTGTTGACGATCCTCAGCACATCCTCCGCCCAGCGCTGGAGCGTCACCGCGCAGGACGCGATCTGCGCCCGGTCGCCTTCCCGCAGGGTCAGCAGCCGGTCGGAGTGGGGGAGATAGCCCACCGACGTGATGAAGGTCCGCGCCGCAACGCCCACGGCCTCCGCCGTCAGATCCTCCTGCGCCTGCCCCTCGCCCCGCGCCGCCTGCGTCCGGAGATCCAGCAGCTCCTGCTGGGCCTGCTCCCGCTGCCGGGCCTGGTATTCGGCCATCTTCTCCGCATCGGCCAGGGCGGCGTTCAGCCGGTCGATCTCCGCCTGGGCTTCTTCGCTGATGCCGACGGCGGGCGTCGGGGGCTTTTCCAGCTCGCCGGCCATCTCCTCCATGGCCATCCGGAGCTCATCCCGTTCGCGCTCCGCTTCATTCGCCCGCTTGATCGCCTTGTCTGCCATGACCCGGGCTTGCCGGGCATTGTGCTCGCTGGATTCCGCCCGGCTGTTGATGCGCTTGTTCATACCCTCCAGCGCCTCGACCTTCGCCTTCTGGTCCCTGATCTCCTGTTGCAGCTGCCGGAGGGTCATGTTCTCCGCCACGGCCTTCTCCGCCATCGGTTCCCGTTCCGGTTCAGGCAGTGACAGTATGGCCTGGATCTTCGTCACCGGCAGCTTGGACATCATGGACCCCGCGGGTGTCGCCCTGGCGGCCTGCATCAGCCGCTGGGCGCTGCGGTCGCTCATGCCGGTGTTCTTCTCCAGCCATGTCTCCCATTGACCGTGCGGCACCAGGTCGGCGTCCTTTGCCTCCACGAGCGCCCGGCCGACCTCCAGCAGGTTCTCATAGGCACCCTGGATGTGGATGGCGATGCGGTACTCGATATTCGCCAGGCTCACCACCGCGTCCGGAGGCGCCATGGTCGGGGCAGGCAGGTGACCCATCCTGATCTTCGACAGCTCGTCCCAGCTCACATACTTCCCGTTCACCAGCACCTCCCAGTTGCCGGCGCGCTCGTAGCGCGCATTGGAGACGTACAGGTCCAGGGCACGCTCCGCCTCCTCATAAGTGGCATAGCCTTCCCGCTTCATGTAGCCGTTGGTCAGCCGTCGCGGGGTCTCCTTCCCGGTCTGAGCATATCCGCAGTAGCCGCCCTCCGGCTGCACGCCGATGTAGAGCTGCCGTCTGTTGGGGTCGATGTAGGTCACCTTGAAATTCTGTTTCATGTCTTGGGTCCCCTCCTTTTTACTTTTCCGATCGTACGGATCTCACAAAGGTCGCTTCTCTCGCAACACATCGTCTTATAGAATTGATTGCGCTCCCAGGCTGTTTCAAAGGCCTTGCTGCCCAGACAGCACAGAACCCAGTGACCGCCTTTGTAGTCGGACCGAGTCTGGAAATACGGGCAGCTGGCGGTCAGATGATCCTTGTGCCTGTTCACATCGTCGCCTCCTAACCCTACGCCCACTCAAAGCTCACGCCGTCCGGCAGTCCCCGGTTGGGCTTGTTGTTACAGTGCCGGTAAATGGTCTGCTTTGCCAACCCGGTTGCCCGGCAGGCTGCCGCTATGGTTGGATAGATTTCCAGTGGCTCGCCCTCGCTGTCGATCATGCACACCGCCCGGCGCCGGCAGTTATTCTGCCACAGGGAGCATTCCCGGTTGGTCAGGATTATCAGGTTGCGCAGACTGTTGTCGGCATGCAGGCCGTTGCGATGGACGGCCATAGCGTCGCCGGTCATCCGATCAGGATAGAATGCCAGGGCTACCACGCGCAGTACAGTGGCCTGGAAGTGCTGGCCGTTCATGTAGAGGTTGACCACCTGATGTTTGCCACTGCGCCCCCTGCCTTCCACGATCTTGACAAACCGCCATCCGCCGCCCTTCAGACGCTTGCGCACCCGGCCTTCGCTGCTGACCTGGTACAGCCCACCATAGCCGGGGACATCCCGCCACACTTCCGGGACTTGAGGTAGCCGCGGGGCCTGGTTTCTCATTTTCAATGGCTTCCTCCTTTCAAAAGCGTCAGCGCTGACGCTTTTCAAATCAGTCCACTCGTCTTACGATCCCGGCAGCCGTCCGGGCTTCCAGCACCTGGTCGATGGCCAGCTTTTCCAAATCGTCAGCATTTTTCACATATTCCTTCAACACGTCCAGCGCCACAGACAGCAGCGCGATCTGTTCGGGCATCAGATACTCGGTCACCCTGCACGCTATCAGGAACTGCTGCATCTTCTGAATATTTTCCAGCACAGTCATCCCTCCTCAAAACCGCCAGCGCTGGCGGTTTTCATTCCTTCCAATCTTCCGGCACTTCTTTATCGTCTACTTCCTTGAAGTCCATCTTTACCTGCTCCACCGCCGGCTGTTTGCCGTCGATGCGCCAGCGCGGGATCCACAGGTATCGGTAGTTCCTGCCGTTGATGTTCTTCTGCCGGGTCGTCCGGCCGGAGCGCTCATCCCACTGCTCCACCACGCCGTCGTCCCGCATGATCTTGAACAGCGCGTTCTTGGTCAGCGGAAACACCCGGTTCTGATTGTTGTAAAACCGGGTCACCTCGCCGATCAGCTGGTCGGGCAGGAAATAGTAGTTCTGCGCGTCGCAGTAGCCCACCATCACGCTCTTGCCGGAGCCGCCCTTTTTCACATCTGCGTCGCTGATGTCCGTCACGGCGATGGCCCCGCTGATCAGCATCTCCCGCGTCGCCGTCAGGAACATGCTCACCGGCGATTCGTCCCGGCCCTCCGCGCCCTGCTGGCGGATGTTGCTTAGCACCACGCTCCACCAGTCCGTCAGCTGCGCCTCCACGGCCTCGCCCTCCATCAGCCCCAGGTGTTCCATCCATTCCAGCATTATCGTCAGCCCCAGCATGATGTGGGCCGCGGCGTCGTCGGCGCGATCGTTGGTGGCCGCCCCGGCGATGAGCTTGTGGGCCTTCCTGCGGTATTCGGTGAACATGTCCCGCAGCCGCGCGGGCAGCTCGTTCGCCTGGGGCAGCAGCCATTCGATGTAGCTGGCCATCGCCAGACGAAGCGCGCCGTCCTCCGCGTCCTGCCGCAGCCTGTCCATGTCGTCTGAGTAGGTGTAGGAGCCCTTGTCCAGGCTGATGATGTACATGCGGGCCTGCCCGCTGCCGCCGATGTCCGGCGTGTTCTCGCCGGTGATCAGCGCGATGCCCCGCGATGGCTTCGCCGCCTGGGTCGAAAGGTCTGCGTTCAGCCGGCTGCGGTTGGCCTTGTCACCGAAGGCGCGGCTCAAAAGCTGCATCATGTTGTTCATCTTGCGCACCTCCTGGAGCCCCGCGCCGCTCTGGGGAAAGAAGTCATCGATCAGCAACACCGTGTCCTTGGCGGCAAAGGCCGCGTTGCGCACAGCATTCACCGTGCTGGTGAAGTTCTGGGGCATTCCCCGCAGGCCGAACCGCCCGAAGTGGTTCAGAAACAGCGAGGCGATGCTGGTCTTGTGGCTGCCGTGCCGCCCGATCAGCGCCGTGATGAAGCTGGGCGGGCAGAGCATCTGCTCCAGGAACTCGCACAGCGGCGCCAGGTAGGTGATGCCCAGCAGCGGCACGCTGATTTGCGCCGGGATGTTCAGCGTGGTGCTGTAGCTGGTCACCGCCGCGTCCACCTCTGTCATGCCCTCGGGATAGCCGGACAGCGTGTAGCCCGCCAGCTCGTTGCCCATGTCCACATTGATGCCCTCCGCACCGATGCAGCCGCCCTGGTGGAGATACACCCACTTCCCGTCGATCTGCCGCCAACCGCAGTGGCTGTAGACCGTCTTGCGCGTCGCCGTGCGGAAGGCCGCCTCCGTCATCACCCACCTGAGCTTGTCCCGCACCGTGTTGCCCGGCATGATGTTGGCCTCCACGTCCCAGCTCTCCAGCGCCCAGTCCATGGTCTTGAATTTGCTCATGGGCACCACCACCGGCCGCAGCGGCCTGCCGAACAGGTTCCAGCCCGCGATCTTCATGCTCTTCTCCACCGTCAGGCCGTTGTCCGTCTCCACGATCTCCGTGGGCAGCGCCACGAAGTTGCACAGCTGCTTCGGCACGCCGTCCACGAACTGGCAGGTCCGCCCCTCGTCGATGCCGTAGCCGGGAATATCCGCATAGGCCCGCTGCGCCCGCTGCCACAGGCTCTCCCGGGCCTCCGCCTCCAGCCTGTGGAGGATCTCCACGGCTTTCTCTGTTCCCGCCAGCGCCGCCAGGTCGGTGAAGTCGCCCTTGGGCGGCAGCTCGCCGTAGCCTTCCACCAGACGGATGATGTAGACCGCCTTGGCGACCTTCGCCACCGCCTTGTAGACCTCCTGGGCGTGGCCCTCGCCGGTGGCGTCGTTGTCCGGCAGGATGAACACCTCCGCCGCGCCCTTGAAGTGGGCGGTGTGGCCGTCCTTCCAGCGCTCCTTGCCGCCGCCTCCGGAGTTGGTGGTGGCGTGAAGGCCCAGCTTCGCCATCGTGTCGGCGTCCTTCTCGCCCTCCACGATGTACACCGGCTCGCCCGCGGCCACCGCGTCCTCGATCTCCCGCTGGCGGTAGATCAGGCTCTCCCGCATCGAGGCCGGCACGTCCAGGCGGATGGGGAAGGCGCACTTCCCGCTGCCGTCCGGCTTCACGGGCCGGTGCTGGCGGAAGGTCTTCTCGCCATCCTTCTGTACGATCCGGGCCACCTCGTACATGAGCTGCCCTTTGCTGTCCCGGTAGGGATAGCAGCACACCAGCTTGCCCAGGTAGCCGTAGGCCTCCGCGTAGCTGCTGTAGACCTTCGACGGCGGGGGTTCCTCCGGTGGCGGAGGTGCGGCCTTCTTCCGGTTCGTCGCGGGCTTCCGCGCCGGCTTCGCGGTCTCCGGCATGGGCCCCCTGAACAGCTCCGTCACCTTGATGCCGATGGCGTCGCAGATGGCCTCCGTGCTGCAATCGTGGCTGAGGCATTTCATCAGTATGCGGTCGTTGGTCTCCACCACGGAGAGGCTGGCCTTGCGGTCGCCGTGGACGGGGCACAGGCACAGGTGCTCCATGCCGTTCTTGCCCCGCTTGGGCTTGCCCTTTTCGCCGCCCAGCAGGCTGATCAGATTTGGAAGACCGATATACTCGTGCGCCATAGCCCTCAGCCCTTCTTGTTACTTCATGCCTGCCCGGATCGCGGCCATCACGTCCGCCAGGCAGAATCTGTAGTATCGCCCGACCTTCCGGTGGGGCACCAGCCCCGCCATCGCCATCTTCCGCAGGGACTCCGGCTTGATGCCGATGGCCTCCGCGCAGTCCTTCAGGCCGATCATGCCCTCGTGGGCCTCCCGCTGGCGACGCTCCTCCGCGATCAGCGGCTCTATCTCCTCGATGTCCACCAGCAGCCGCCCGCCCCATTCCAGCGCCGGGAAACGCTTTTCCTTGATGCCGGTGCGCAGGTAATACTTGGATACGCCCAGCTCCTGAACCGCCTCGTTCACCGTCCGCAGCTTCACGCCCCGTCACCCCGCTTCTCCATCCGTCCTTCCAGCACCGCCTTTACCTTTTCCAGGTCGAACATGTAGCTCTTGCCCGGCTTTTCGAAGGGCATCCAGCCCTCTTTGATGCCGCGGCGGATCGCCGTCACGCTCAGCCCCGTGGCCGCGCTCAATGCCTCGATATTCATGCCCCCGATCAGCACCCTGCGCGCCGTGTCCAGGTCTATAAGGTTCCGGTTCCCCAACTTCATCACCTCCAGATGCCCGTTGGCGATGGCCCGCCGCACCCGGTCCCGGGAGATCCCCAGCGCGCTGCTGACAGCGTTCACAGTTTGAAGATTCATTTATTTACCCCCTTCATCGCCTGGTCGATGACCTCGATGCTCTCCTCCATCACCTGCCGCAGCGTCACTGCCTTGTCGCGCACCCGCAGGGCGGCCTCGATCTCGTCGCTGCTGATCCGACCGTCCCGGGCCATGCGGGCGAAGCGCAGCGCCATGTCCCGCATGTCGTCGACCTCGATGGCCCACTTCAGCGCCGCCAGCGGGAGCCCCTCGAAGCCCTCCCCGCCGTAGTCGGTCAGCAGTGGGCAGCAGGCGCGGATGTGCTGGCGCTTCAGGTCGGGCACGCCGTAGACCTCCACCATCCGCTGTACCACATCGCAGGGTGGCAGCGTCCGGCCGGTCTCGTAGTCCTGCAAGGCCTCCGCGCTCACGAACAGCTCCGCCGCCGTGCGCTCCCGGCTGGAGAAGATCGGCTCGCCCTGGGCTGCCTGCATCCGCGCCGCGCGGTAGATGTTTTGATAGCTTTTCATTGGGATTCCTCCGTTTGGTAGATATTGGCTGATTTTTCGTGTGTATTTTGGGTTTATCTGTCTTGAATGTCCGTGTTTAAGGACATATAATGTCTTTAGTGTCTATCATTCTACGGTTTTTTTTTTTTTTTTGTCAATAGGTAAACTTCTAAATCAATGACAATAAAACAGAATCGACACAAATAACAAAAGAAATGATACAATTAAAACAATAAGAGAGGTGATGTCTTAAATGTCGTATGCCGCAAACAGAATCAAACAGCTGCGAGAGGAAAAGGAACTGAACCAGACCGACGTGGCGGATGCGCTGCGCATTCCCCGGAGCGCCCTGTCCGCCTATGAGAACGGGCGCATCCCCAGCATGGACCACGCGCTGGCGCTGTCCAACTACTACCACGTTTCCCTGGACTACATCGCGGGGATCTCCGCCGAGCGCAGCGCCAACGCCTCCGCGCTGGTGTCCTCGCTGATGACGCTGAACAACCTCGCCGGCGCCTCCGCGCCCACGGCCAGTGATGTCGGCGCGCTGGTGGACGCGGCCATCGTCTACATGTGCCAGGGCAAGCCCTGCGGCGAACAGCCGCTCACGGCCTGGCGGGATTTCATGCGCCACCTGACCACCTGCCTCAAGGCCGCCACCGACGGCGACTCGGCAAAGCTCGCCGACGCCGCCAACGCCGCCACCATTGCGGCTCTCGATGTCACGAAGATGCCGGCACGTATGCTGGAGAACAAGGGAGGAAATAACAATGCGTAAACTGATTATCCTGGTTCTGGCGCTGCTGCTGTCCGCTGCCGCTTTCGCGGAAGCCGATATTTTCTCCATGAGCACAGACGAGCTCGTCCAGATGCGCGACCTGATCAATCTGGAGCTGGCGTCCCGCACACAGACGGAAGGCGCCTTTGCCACATGGGACACCACCACCGCCCATGTCGAACTCAACAGCATGGAGCGCGGACTGGACAAGGATGGTCAGCCGGTGATCTCACTGGTATTTGCCTATACCAACACCACCGATCAGACCGACAACTTCCGGGAAAACCATTGGGTGAAGGTCTACCAGAACGGCGTGGAATGTGACCGCACCATCTACATGGACGACCAGCTGGTGAATACCGACAACTGGAGCAAGAACGTGCAGCCCGGCGCCACCCTCAAGGAGATGCGGTGGTTCTTCGTCATCCCGGAAGACACCGACACCATCGATGTGGAGATCGAGGATCGCGCCGGCAGCTTCAAGAGCGCGGGTGTGTTCACCGTCGTCCTGCCCGACTGATCCGCGCTGTCACAGGGAGGAATGACCCATGAAGAAGAAAATCCTCGGTGTCGTATTCCTGGCGCTGGCCGTGATCTGCGTCGCCAGCGCGGCCAGCCAGGGCGGAAAGAACGCGCTACTGGGCGGCATCGCCGTCGGCGCGGTCTTCGCTGTGCTGGGCGTGCGGGACCTGAAATCCGCTGCTCCGGCAAAGAAGCCGATGCCCGCGGCTGGTGTTCACACGACTACTGCAAGGCCTGCCCCGGCTGCTCCGCAGTATCACTTCGTCAACTTCCGCGTCGCGGGAGTGACCTTCGACAACGACGACGGCACGAACCGCCAGAGCATCATCGCCGACATCGACCACCAGCGCTCGCCCTTCCAAGACGGCGACAACCTCAACGTGGCCATCCTCAGATCGTCCTGGCAGGGTGAGCTGGCCTTCGAGGTGCGGGTGAACGATGTGCTGATCGGCCATGTTCCAAAGGACAGTATCGCGGAAGTGGATGAAGCCCTCCGGCATTCCGATGCGATGGTCAGCGGTTTCAAGATCGACGGCGGCACCAACGGCTATAACTATGGCGTGGGCATCGCCATCAGATATCAGTAGCGGGCTACAACAAAAAAACGGGCACGAGAGCGCATCCCGCGCAGCTCGTGCCCGTGGTCTGTTTTGGCGTGAATAACACATTTCCGGGTTATAACACGAAAAATAACACTGCAATTGTCGAGGATAAAAATAGGTAGCGAAATTCTGAATAACACAATAACACGTTTTTTCGACACACCCCCCTACAGAAATATCTTACGAGGTGATTCTATGGCATCCATCGAACAGCGCGGCCCCAACACCTGGCGCGTGGGCGTGCGCACCTCCGTGGCCGACGGCCGCAAGTGGATCCGGCGCACGCTGACCTTCCCGGCGGGCATGTCGAAGATGGAGCAGCAGGCCAGGGCGGAGCTGGCCGCCGCCCAGCTCCAGCTGGACATCGCAGAGGGCAAGCAAATCCACGACAGCGGCATCAGCGTCCGGGAGTTCGCTGAGCTCTGGATGAAGGAGCACGTCACGCCCAACTGCACGCCCACCACCGCGAAGAACTACCAGTTTTTTTTAAGCAGCCGCATACTCCCCGCGCTGGGAGACATCCCGTTGCGCAAGCTCACCCCCATGCAGCTGACGACGTTCATCAACTCCATCCGGGAGGACGACGCCCGCACCACCGCCATCCCCGCGGAGCAGCGCAAGCGCAAGGCCGACCGGGAACGCGAGGCCCCGGAGCCCCGGAAGCTCTCTGACCGCACCGTGCGCCACTATTACGACTGCATCAGCTACATGCTGAACAAGGCCGTCCAGTGGCAGTATCTCAGTGTCAATCCCATGGATCGCGTGGACCGTCCCAAGGTGAAGAAGAAGCGCGTCCACTTTCTTGATGACCGCCAGGCTGTCCAGCTGCTCCGCTGCCTGGCGAAGGAGGAATCCCTGCCCCTGCGCTGCGCCGTGCTGCTGGCGCTGCTCTGCGGCCTGCGCCTGGGTGAGGTCGGCGCGCTGGAGCTGTCCGATGTCAACTGGGAGGAGTGCTGTATCGACATCCACCGGGCGCTCAAGTATACCCCGGAGAAGGGCAACTACGTCGACGATCCCAAGACAGAAGCCGGCGTCCGCACCATAGACCTGCCGCCCGGCATGATGGCCTTGCTGGAGGAGACCCGCAAGTACCACGAGGATGCCGCCACTTTCCTCGGAGATCGCTGGCGCGGCTGCGGTCGCATCATCTGCGCCTGGGACGGCTCTCCAGTCCACCATGACACCCCGTCCAAGTGGTTCCGCAAGTTCGCCGATGAGAACGGCTTTGAGGGCGTTCGCTTCCACGACCTCCGCCATACCCACGCCACCCTCCTCTTCGCCAATAACATCGACGCCGTGGCCGTCGCCTCCCGCCTGGGCCACGAGGACGCCAGCACCACCCTTCGCATCTACGCTCACGCCATCCGCCGCCGCGACCAGGAGTCCGCCGCCGCCATGCAGCGCCTGATCGAAACCGCCCTCACCCCCGAAGATCCCCAGCTCGACAACCCACAATAACACAATAGGGGACAGATGTCCGTCACCCCGGCCATCTGTCCCCAATGTTACCCAAATCTGTTACCCAAACCCGCACTCATCCCGCCATTACACGTCCGATTTTGAAAGAATAGCACAAAAAAATCTGTGTAATGCTTCACACATCACACAGATTTACAAGTCGAGGTGACAGGATTTGAACCTGCGACCTTTTGGTCCCGAACCAAACGCGCTACCAAACTGCGCTACACCTCGTTGGGGTGGAGCCAATGAAGGGACTCGAACCCTTGACCTGCGGTTTACGAAACCGCTGCTCTGCCAACTGAGCTACATTGGCGGATAAATCATAACCGCTGACAGTATGATATTATAGCACAGGTGTCTGGGATTTGTCCAGTGGTTGGAGGGAGGATATGGATATTTAACAAAAGGCAGCGGTGAACAAAGGGATTAGAAATATGCGGAGATTGCAATTCACCCATTAACCATGACAGACGATGAAAAGGCAGAATAGATGGCCTCAAAACCACTCCTGGTTCTGCGTTTACAGGATTCAACAAGGCTGAGGATACGACAGGACATATTTCTGCCGTCAGCCACTCCAAAGCCGCCGGAATGTGGAGCTGCAAACAGAGAGTCGGTCAGGGTTGCATGGGGGAGGGGATTATGGTAAGATAGGAGGAGGATTTCATGTGAAGGGGGCAGGGCGGATTGACGCGGGTGGATTTGATCACGGGATTTCTGGGGGCCGGGAAGACGACCTTTATCCACAGGTATCTGGAGCATTTGGCGGACCGTCGGGTGCTTGTGATCGAGAACGAATTTGGCAGTGTGGGCGTGGACGCGCGGCTTTTGAGGGACGAGGACTGCGATATCGAGGACCTGTCGGGGGTGTGCATGTGCTGCCGGGGACGGGGCCAGTTTATCGGGATGCTCAAGGACGCGGCAGCGCGGGGGATCGACCGTGTGCTGGTGGAGCCGTCGGGCATCTACGACGTGGACGAGTTCTTCGGGGTCATGGACGAGGTGCGCGGGCTGTGCGAGATCGGCAGCGTGGTGGCCATCGTGGACGCGCGGGTGCCGGAGACGCTCTCCCCGGAGTCCGAGGCGCTGATGTTCAGCCAGCTGATGGCGGCGGGCGCGGTGGTTTTGAGCAAGGCCCAGGGCGAAGGTGAGGGCGCGGCGGCGCGGACGGTGGCGTGGCTCAACGGGCTGATCCTGAAATGCGGGGGACGCCGTGTGCTGAACGACGAGGTCTGGGCGGTGGACTGGGACGCGCTGACGGATGGGGATTTTGAGCGCCTCATGGCCTGCGGTTACCGGCGGGACGAGCATCCTCACCACGGGGCAAATCACGAGGAGCTCTACGACACCTTCATGACCGCCGACCGCTGCGAAGGCGAGGCAGATCTTTTGGCGCGGCTGGACGCCGTGATGCGCGAGCCGCAGTTCGGCAGAGTGCTGCGGGTCAAGGGGTACATTCGGGATCTGGACGGACACTGGTACGAGGTCAACTGCACCCCCGAGGACCGCGCCGTGCGCCCGGTGGACGACGTGCGCAAGGGCGTGCTGGTCGTCATCGGGCAGGGGCTGTCGGAGGCGGCGCTGAAGTCGGCTTTTTTGCCGAAAACGCGCACATAATTTGAACATATGTTTGTATTTTTACAAAGAATATGCTATAATAAAGTCACAATTCATCATTGCGTGATGGGAGAGGCTTGGCATGCGTTCGTCACAGCTGAATCAGCAGCGAATCCTGGATTACATCAAGAGTGAGATCGAGCTGAAGGGCTATCCGCCTTCTGTTCGGGAGATCTGTCAGGCGGTGGGGCTGAAATCCACCTCCACGGTGCACGCCCATTTGAACCACCTGGAGGAGCAGGGCCTCATCCGGCGGGACTCCACCAAGCCCCGCGCGCTGGAGGTGCTGGACGGCTCCCACCAGCGGGGCCGCAGCGTGCCGCTGGTGGGTCGGGTGACGGCGGGCCTGCCGATCCTGGCCGTGGAGAATATCGAGGACCATCTGGTGCTGCCTCAGAGCCTGCTGGGACAGGACGATTGCTTCTGCCTGCGGGTGCAGGGGGAGAGCATGATCGAGGCGGGCATCTACGACGGCGACATCGTGGTCATTCGCCAGCAGGATTCCGCCGACAACGGCGAGATCGTGGTGGCGCTGGTGGAGGACGAGGCGACGCTGAAGCGCATCTTCTACGAGGATGGCCACGTGCGGCTCCAGCCCGAGAATTCCACCATGGCGCCCATCATCGTCGAGAATGCCACCGTGCTGGGCAAGCTGGTGGCGCTGTTTCGGATGTTTTAATGTGAAAGGATCGCGGATATGAAGAGATTTCGTCCCTACTGTTCAGGCTATATCGTGCTGTATGTGCTGGTCGCGATAAGCTGCTCCGATGCCATATTTACCCTCTACGGTCAGATCACCGGCACCATTAACCCGTACATGAGCAGCTTTTCCTTCTTCTCCTATCTCATCGCCGCCATGGGCATCGCCTACGGCTCGCTGTATGCCAGGGCGCAGGTCTGCATCGACGGGAAGCGGCTGCGCATCGCCTTTCCCGCCACCATCCAGCCCGCGCCGGACGCGAAGCGGGCCATGATCATCTACCGCCAGGGCTCCACCGACCTCAAGCTCATCGACAAGACCATCGACATGGACAAGGTCGAGCGCTACGGCTATGTGGAGGACCTGGGGTTCAGCCGCGTGGACAAGTCCAACGCAGACGAGAAGTCGCCGCTGTTCAAGGTGAAGGAGGCCTGCTTCCTCACCAGCGACGGCAAGCGCTACCACATGAACACCGGCATCTACAACAAAAAGCAGCTCAAGGAGATGTTCACCCTCATCCGCGAGGGCACGGGCGTGGAGCCCGAGGGCAGCCTCGCAGAGATGCTGAAGTGACGGATTGAGGATCAACAAAGGGGACAGGAAGCGTGGATTTCGCGCGGACTGGCCCCCTTTTATTTTAATTCGTTTTTCGCGCAACACGCTGAGTTTCTGCATATTCTGCCCCGCCGCGGCCCATAATAGTCCCAAAAGAAAAAGGGGATGACGCGCATGGAGCGGCGGGATCTGCCCATCGTCATAACGGAGCCGGACATCGCTTGCAGGAATCGGGAGATACGGGCGCGGGAGTATGCCGCGGCCCTGCCCTGCGGACGGGAGGCAGGGATATGAGCCGACAGCCCTACACCGCCGGGCAATACCAGCACTTGGTGTCCCGTGTCACGCCATCCAGCCGGATGCTGGTGGGCTACGTCCGCGCCTTCTGGGTGGGCGGCGCGATCTGCGCGCTGGGACAGCTCATCAGCGCGTGGGCGGAGACCCTGAAGCTGGGCGAGGTTACCAACCCGATGTTCACCACCTCGGTGCTGATCCTCATCGGCACCACGCTGACGGGGCTGGGCGTGTACGACCGCATCGGCAAGTATGCCGGGGCGGGGTCGGCCATCCCGGTGACGGGCTTCGCCAATTCCGTGGCGGCGCCGGCCATCGAATTCCAGCGGGAGGGCGCGATCACCGGCGTGGGGGCGCGGCTGTTCACGCTGGCGGGGCCGGTGCTGGCCTATGGCATCGCGTCGTCGGTGCTGGTGGGCGTGATCTATTGGGCGCTGAGGGGGTGGCTGCTGTGAGCCGCGCGGGAGGACAGACCATCGTCTATGAGAATCCTCCGGTGATCGCCGCCCACCGGGGCGTCGCCGGACGCAAGGAGGGGCAGGGCCCTCTGGCGGAGTGGTTCGACGCCATCCTGGAGGACGACCTGCTGGGCCAGAAGAGCTGGGAGCTGGCGGAGAGCGAGATGGTGCGCCGCTGCGCCCGGGACACGTTGGACGCCGCGGGACTGTCCGCGGGCGGCGTGGACGCGGTGCTGGGTGGCGACCTGAACAACCAGATCATCGCCACCACCTTCGCCGCGAAGAAGCTGGGCGCGCCGTTTTTGGGCCTGTACGGGGCGTGCTCCACCTTCGTGGAGGCGCTGACGCTGGGGGCGGCGCTGATCAGCGGCGGGGACCTGCGCAACGCGCTGTGCTGCGCCTCCAGCCACTTCTGCACCGCCGAGCGTCAGTTCCGCTTCCCGCTGGAGCTGGGCACCCAGCGCCCGCCCCAGGCCAGCTGGACCGCCACCGCCTGCGGCTGCGCGCTGCTGTCCGGCGGCGGGCATGGCATACAGGTCACCTCAGGGACGCTGGGGCGGGTCATCGATCTCAATATCACGGATGCCAACCACATGGGGGCGGCCATGGCTCCTGCGGTGTTCGACACCCTGACGGCCCACCTCACAGACACCCGGCAGTCCGCCGACGACTACGACCTGATCGTCACCGGCGACCTGGGCTGGATCGGGCGCGACCTGCTTCTACAATTGTGCCGCAAGGCGGGGGTGGATATGCCTGCGGACAAGCTGGTGGACTGCGGTGCGAGCCTCTACAGCCAGGCGCAGGACCCCCACGCCGGGGGCAGCGGCTGCGGCTGCGTGGCGTCGGTGTCGTGCAGCTGGATCATGAAGCGCATCGAGAGCGGCGAGCTGTCCCGCGTCCTCCTCTCCGGATCCGGGGCCATGCTTTCGCCCACGTCCAGCCAGCAGGGGCAGAGCATACCCGGGATATGCTATGCGGTGAGTCTGGAGGGGGAGTAGGGCGACGGATTAGGGAAAAGGGAATAGGGAAAAGGGAAAAGGGAAAAGGGGAGACGGCTGTCGCGCGCACTATAGCGATATAATCCGTATTTCCGGGCGGGCGGCGCATCGCCGCCCCTACGCAACCAAGCTATTCCTTTTCCCTTTTCCCTGTTGCCTTTTCCCTTTATTCAAAACATCCAATCAGGAGGGAAGCATATGGAAACAATAATGCCATTCCTCAAGGCCTTTGTCGTCGGCGGTTTGATCTGCTGTGTGGGGCAGGCTTTGATCATGAATACGAAGCTGACCAACGCGCGGATACTGGTGCTGTTTGTGGTGTCCGGGGTGTTTTTGACGGCGCTGGGGCTGTACAAGCCGCTGGTGGACTTCGCCGGGGCGGGGGCCACGGTGCCGCTGACGGGGTTTGGCTACTCGCTGGCCATGGGCGCCATCGAGGGTGTGAACCGCTATGGGCTGATCGGGGCCTTTGTGGGCGGCGTCACGCGGACGGCGGCGGGCATCACCGCGGCGGTGGTGTTCGGGTTGATCAACGCGCTGCTGTTCAAGCCCCACATGAAGACATAGAAAGGCAATGGCCGCCGCGGGGCGGTCATTGCCGTGATTTTATTGATTGAACAGAGGCTCCAGGACCTCGCGGTTGTCCGACAGGGCTTTGTAGACCCATTCGCTCCAGTGGCGGGCGTCGGTGTCAGTGTCGCCGAACACGTAGTCCTCCTGGCCGTAGTCGATCACGTCGAAGCTGGGGGTGGCCTTGCTGGCGGCGGCGGTGCGGTAGGCGGCGATGTCCTCCAGGGAGAAGATATATCTCCCGTCCTCCTCCAGGCTGACCCAGGAGGTCAGGTCCGTGCCGGTGGGGGATTCCGCGGCGCCGTTTTCGGTCTGCAAATCGGCATCGGATTTGGTGATTGCCTCGCCGGTAAGGGCGGGATTCTCCGCGTATTCGCCGTACATCTGATCCACCCGCAGCGCCAGGGAGCTGCCGAAGATTTCACTGGGCACGTGGCCGCCGTCCCATTGCCACTGGGCTTCGGCGTCGATGCCCGCCATCTGCGCGGCAATCTCGATGTTCATGGAGTTCAGCATGGAGATGTCGCCCTCCGCCGCGCCGCACAGCAGCACCATCCAGGCGGGGTTTTCAGTGCCCTCCGCGCCGATGTAGTTGAGGGGATTGTAGAGGTCGACGGGGTTTTTGCCATAGCGGTCGCCCGACTCAAGCTCCGCGATGTCGGCGGCGTAGGCGGCGAGCATCTCTTCATAGGTGGCGTAATTTCTGGAATCCACGGCGCTGCCGCTGGCCTGAGTGGTGCCCTGATCCGGCGTGCCGACCCGCATTTCGTCGCCGCCGGCGTCGGGTCCCATGTTGACGTCTCCCATGCCGCCCCGGCCGCCGAAGTCGGGCATTTCACCGTTCGCAAAGTCGGGACGCCCGCCGCCGAAGTCGGCCCTGCCGTTCATGCCGCTGGGGAGCATGCCGCCCATCATGCCGCCGCGACCGCCGCGACCGGAGGAGCCCTTGTAGTAGCGGCCCTCAATGAACGCCTGCATCTTGTCCTCTAAGGTCATGGTTTGGAATTCCGCGTCGGACAGGGTATTGCCGTCCGAGTCGAACCAAGTCCAGCCGTCGGCGTAATCCAGCTGGCTCAGATATTCGTTGAGCTGGTTGATGAACCAGGAGCGGTACATATCCACATAGCTGCCGGTATAGCTTCCGCTTTCCGCGTCGTATTCGATGGTCAGCGGGACGCCCATAAACGTCCAGTCCTGGCTGTTGACGTACTCCATGTACTCCTGAGACAGGCAGCTCGCCAGCGTCTTCTGGAATTCAGTGTTGAAGCTGTAATCCGGGTCGAGGGAATACTCGAAGGCCATGGCCATGTCGGCCTCGTAGAGGGACGTGATTGGGCTGTAGCCCACGCAGCCCCACGCGCCGTCGGAGAGCTCCACCTGTTCGCCGTCGATGGTGACGGTGGTATCATAGCTGCCGTCGGCGTTGCGATAGACGCCCACCGCGCCGACTTCGATCTGATAGTCGTAGAAATCCGGATGGTTGGAGGTGGCCGCGAACATCACCGCGTGCGCGCCGCCGCCGCTGCCGCCGGTGGAGACCCAGTAGTCCACGCTGCCCGGCAGATTGCCCAGCAGGATGTTGTACTTCACGAACCGCGCCGCGGCCTTCTGGTCCGCGAGGCAGGACGGCGCGTCGCCGGTGTAGACGGTCTGGCCGCTTTCGTCGGTATAGCTGTCCTGCTTGCCGCGGTTGCCGCAGGAGACGTTGATATAGCCCTCCTGCGCGTAGGCAGAGGACGCCAGCGTGTTGCTGGAGTTGCCGTAGCCCGCCGCGCCGGTGTTCAGGATCACCGGGGCCGTGGCGGCAGTGTAGACCTGGCCGTGGGTGGAGGTGACGCTGGCGTCATAGTCGATGACCAGGGAACCGTTCACGGTGTCGGCATAGCTTTCGGCGGTGACATCCGCCGCGCCGTCGCCGTCGGTGTCGATGCCGGTCACATAGGCCCCCGGCACGCACACCGACACGCCCTCCTCGTCGGGGATCACGGGATTGACCACCGCCGACACGATGGACAGCGTCCAGGCGTCGCTTTCGGCGTCGTAGGACCAGGCCTGGTCCGGGTTGTTTGCGAGGTTCAGCGCCGCCTCGATGGCCGCGCGCTCCTCTGCGGTAGTTTCGTCGGTATCCTCCGCGACGGCGCATACGCCCTGCGCCAGCAGCATCGAGAGGGTCAGTAGCATCGCGATCAGTTTCTTCATTTTGTGTGCCTCCCGTTCATTGGATGGCTCCATTATACGCGGTATCCTTGAAATAGCCTTAAACGGGCCGCAAAAAAAGCCGCGCAGGCATGGAGTTTTAACCTGCGCGGCGGGTTATTATGGGTTTATTGTGCGCCGTACTGATCCTCGTCGGCCTTGCGGATCTGTGCGCGCTTGATCTTGCCGCCGACGGTCTTGGGGAGCTCGTCGACGTATTCGATGACGCGGGGGTACTTATAGGGGGCGGTGAGCTTCTTGACGTGGTTCTGGAGCTCCTTGGTGAGCTGATCGGAGGGGGTCCAGCCCTTGGCCAGCACGACGGTGGCCTTGACGATCTGGCCGCGGATAGGGTCGGGCGCGCCGGTGATGGCGCACTCCACCACGGCGTCGTGGGCGATCAGCGCGGACTCCACCTCGAAGGGCCCGATGCGATAGCCGGAGCATTTGATTACGTCGTCATTGCGGCCCACGAAGCGGTAGTAGCCCTCGCTGTCGCGCCAGAGCACGTCGCCGGTGTTGTAGCCGATGCCGCCCAGCTTCTCCTCGGTCTGCTTGGGGTCTCGGTAGTAGCCGGTGAACAGGCCCACGGGCGGGTGGTGCTTCACGTCCATGATGGTCAGGCTGCCCTCGTCGCCGTCCTCGCAGACGTTGCCGTCGCTGTCCAGCAGCTGGATGTCAAACAGGGGATTGGGCTTGCCGGTGGAGCCCTCGATGGGCTTAAACCACTCGCTGCCGAAGTTGGCCATCAGCACGGGGCCCTCGGACTGGCCGAAGCCCTCGTAGATCTGCCGGCCCACCTTCTCCTTCCACTGCTTCACCACCTCGGGGTTCAGCGGCTCGCCGGCGGTGGCGCAGTGATGCAGGCAGGACAGGTCGTACCTGGACAGGTCCTCCTGGAGCATGAAGCGGTACATGGTCGGGGGCACGCAGAAGGTGGTCACCTGGTACTTCTCCACCTTCGCGAGCAGGTTGGCGGGGTTGAACTTGCCCACCATGTCGTAGCAGAAGATGGTCGCGCCGCAGATCCACTGGCCGTAGATCTTGCCCCAGCCGAACTTGGCCCAGCCGGAGTCGGACACGGACATGTGCAGCCGGTTCTCCTCCACGTGCTGCCAGTATTTGGCGGTGACGATGTGGCCCAGGGGATAGGCGAAGTTGTGCTGCACCAGCTTGGGCATGCCGGTGGTGCCGCTGGTGAAGTACACCAGCATCACGTCGTTGACGCGGGTGGCCGCATCGCCGGTGGGGCGCTCGAAGGTCTCGGGGTACTTTTCCATCTCGGCATGCAGGTCGAGCCAGCCGTCCCGCGGGCTGCCCACCAGGATCTTGTGCTTGAGGGAGGGGATCTCCGGCTGGGAGGCCTCCATCTGGCCCACCACAAAGGCGTCGTCCACGCACACCACGGCCTTGACCTCGGCGGCGTTGCCGCGATAGACGATGTCCTTCTTGGTCAGCTGGAGGGTGGCGGGGATCAGTATGACACCCAGCTTGTGAAGCGCCGTGGCGCAGATCCAGTATTCCCAGCGGCGGCGCAGGATCATCATCACCACGTCGCCCTTTTTGAGGCCCAGGTCGCTGAAGAAGTTGGCCACGCGGTTGGACAGGCGCTTGATGTCGGTGAAGGTGAAGCTGTGCTCCTCGTCCTCCTCGTTGACCCACAGCAGCGCCCGCTTTTCGGGCTCCGCCTCGGCCCAGGCGTCCACCACGTCGAAGCCGAAATTGAAATCTTCGGGCACGTTGATGGTGAATTTATCCTTGAATTCCTCGTAGCTGTCAAACTCGATCTGAGGCAGGAATTTATTGAGCAGATAGTTCATGGTAAGGACTCCCTCCTGGCGTTACTCCGCGATGACCGTCAAAAACCGCGCCCGCTGCCCCGCGCTGCCGCAGCGCTGGCCGTGGGGAATGGTGGGGTTGAAGTAGATGGAATCGCCCTCGTTGAGGACGAAATCCTTGTCCCCCAGGGTGACGATCACCGTGCCCTCCAGCACCAGGTTGAACTCCTGGCCGGAGTGGGTGATGAGCTTGGCCACGGCGTCGGTGGGCTCCAGGGTCACCAGCAGCGGCTGCATGACCTTGTTGGCATAGCGGAAGGCCAGGTCCTCGAAGTGGTATTCCGGGTTGCGGTTGATGATCTTGCCGCCGCCCTTGCGGATCATGTGCCAGGTCTCCAGCTTGGCGCTCTGCCCGGTGACGATCTCCGTGAAGTCCACCTTGAACTTGTTGGCGATCTCGTAGATCACGCTGATGGGCACGTCCTTGCCGTTCTTTTCATAGGAGGCGTATACCTCGGGGTCCAGCTTCAGCTCCGCCGCCAGATCCTCGATGCTGTAGTCGCTGACCTCGCGCAATTCGCGCAGGCGCGCGCCGATCTCGTTGTAGTCGTTCATGCCGCTTTCTCCCTTTCAGATGTATCATCGCTTTATTATAGCACAGTCCGAGAGGTTCGTCCACTTTCTTAATGGAAGTTTAGCGGAAGAGGGAAGGGGCGCTGTTACCATACACCCTGTTACTTCAAATTGGGATTTGACGGGGAGAATTAGGAATGAGGAATTAGGAATTAGGAATTAATAGCAACTGCCGCGCGTTGTAGGAACGGTCAATGGCCGCCCGTCATATATCGAAACAATACGTGCTGCCTGGTGGGCGGCGCATCACCGCTCATACGCAGCCAAGCTATTTCAATTCCTAATTCCTAATTCCTCATTCCTCATTATCTCCGTCATATCCCTGTATAGCGCTTTGACTGAATGATAGCCAACCGTCGTCTATCAGCACGGTTCAATTGACGCCTTTCGCCTTGCATTTTAACCCGCGCATGCTATAATGGTGTGAAAGGGCGGTGAGGGCTGGTGCGGGTGCTGACGGCGGCGGTGTCGGAGGAGGACGCGGGGCGGCTGGTGAAGTACTTCGTGCGGGGACGCATGGGGGTCTCGTATCACCAGTTCGCGGCGCTGAAGGTCCGGGACGGCGTGCGGGTCAACGGTTGCGCGGTCCACGCCAACCACGTCTTGCAGTGTGGGGACAGGGTCGAGGTGTGGCTGGAGGACAACGCGGCGGCGGCGGTAGTTCCCGATCCCACCCCCGTCAATGTGGTGTGGGAGGACGACGATATCCTCATCATCGACAAGCCCGCGCCGCTGGCGTGTCAGTGCTCGGCAAAGCAGGCGGGCATGACGCTGGAGAACCGGCTGGCGTACCGCTATCCCGGCATGGTGTTTCGCCCGCTGAACCGGCTGGACAAGGGCACCAGCGGCCTGATGGCCGCGGCCAGGCACGCCCATGCCGCTCAGGCTCTGCAAAAGCAGCTGCACACCGAGCAGTTTGTGCGGGAGTACCTGGCGGTGGCGGAGGGGCGCATGGAGGGCTCCGGCGTCATCGACGCGCCCATCGCCAAGGAGGCTGCCGCCACCGTCCGCCGGGTGGTGGACGCGGTCAACGGCGTCCGGGCGGTGACCCGCTATCGCGTCGAGGCGGCGGGGGAGGGGCGTTCCCTGGTGCGGCTGCGCTTGGAGACGGGGCGCACCCACCAGATCCGGGTCCACCTGGCCCACCTGGGACATCCCATCGTCGGGGACTTCCTCTATGGGCGGGAGGACCCCGCGCTGCCGGGGCGCTTTGCCCTCCATTCCACCTACATCAGGCTCGTCCACCCCATCACCGGGGAGATCGTCGAGCGGACCTCGCCGCTGCCGGCAGAACTCAAGCGGCTGATGGACCTACAGGAGCGCATGCCTTGAATATCGAATACATCAAAGCCGACCTCTCCAGGCTGGACCTGCTGCTGGCCACGCGGCTGGAGGTGCTGCGGGCCGCCAACGGGCTGGACGCCGATCACGACCTCTCCGAGGTGAAGGCGCAGTCCCGCGATTACTACATGAGGGCGCTGTCCGTCGGGAGCCACACGGGCTACCTGGCCTTCGATGATGGCCGCTTTGTGGGCGCGGGCGGGGTGAGCTACTTCCGCGTCATGCCCACCTGCCACAATCCCACGGGGGAGAAGGCCTACATCATGAACATGTACGTGCGGCCCGCTTACCGCAGACGGGGCATCGCCACGCGGCTTCTGGATATGCTGGTGGCCGACGCCCGTGCGCGGGGCGTTCGGCACATCTCCCTGGAGGCCACCGACGAGGGGCGTCCGCTGTATACAAAATACGGGTTTATACCGATGGAACACGAGATGGAGATGCCATGACGGACGCAAATATCGCCCTCATCCTCGATGCCCTGGCCGCCGTGCGCATGCCCGCCCAGCCGGGGGAATACGACATCCACGCCCAGGTGGCTTCGGCCCTGGGCGCGGCAGGGCTTGATTTTGAGCATGAATACAAACTGGGACCCCGCTGCCGCATCGACTTCCGGGTGGGGCGCGTGGGCATAGAGGTCAAGAAGGGGCGGCCCGCGGCGACGGCGCTGACCCAGCAGCTTCGGCGGTATCTGGAATCCGACGATCTGGACGCGGCGGTGGTGGTCGTCCAGCGGGCGCTGCCGCTGCCGGGGCGCATCCTGGGCAAGCCCGTCCGGATCGTATCGCTGAACCGTCTGTGGGGGGTGGCGCTGCCGTGAGCGAGGAGTACGAGTACACCGGGGAGGGCGCCATCGTGATGGACGACTTCGGCGACGCCTGCGAACCGAGCGACATTCCCGCCTATCTTCGGGATGTGCCGGCAGGGGGGCGCACCTACGGCACCCTGTCCTACAACCGCCGGTCCAAGTGCTGGACCATCAGGGGCGAGCCCTGCGTGACCGAGCTGGCGAAGCGGCTGTTTCCCGGCTGCGACGGGCGTGGGCGCGGTGTCGCGCGGTTTACGGCGCACCGGCGCATCATCGGCGAGCTGAACTGGCTGATGCTGCGCTACCCGCTGGAGGTAAAGGAAACCGACCAAAGTCGGTGGCAAAACGCCCTGGAGGAGGCTCGGGAGTACGCCGTGCGCCGGGAGCGGGCGCTGAAGCTGCCCGAGACCGCCACGCCGCCCGCGGAGACCTTCACCGGCGAACTGCTGCCCTTCCAGAAGCAGGGACTGGGCTTCATGCTGTCCACCCGGCGCTGCCTGCTGGCGGACGAGATGGGCCTGGGCAAGACGGTGCAGGCGCTGGCATTCCTGGCCACCACGGCGGCCTATCCCGCCATACTGGTGGTGCCGCCCCATCTGATCCGCAACTGGCAGCGGGAGGTCGAGCGCTTCCTGTCGCCCGACGGGCGGCTGAGGGTCCACGTCATCCGGGGCCTCAAGCCGTATGCCCTGCCCGAGGCGGACATCTACATCATCCACTATCTGCTGCTGCGGGGCTGGAAGGACGTGCTGCCCGAGCTGGGCTTCAGGACCGTGATCTTCGACGAGATGCAGGAGCTTCGCCACAACGGCACGGGCAAGTATTCCGCGGCGTCTCTGCTGTCGGAGGCCTGCGAGAACTGCATCGGGCTGTCGGGAACGCCCATCTACAACCAGGGCGGCGAGATCTGGAACGTGGTCAACATCATCGACTTCCACTTCCTGGGCGATTGGGAGAGCTTCTCGCGGGAGTGGTGCTACGGCTACAACACCGCCGTGGTGGCCAAGCCCGAGCTGCTGGGGGAGCATCTGCGGGCCGAGGGGCTGATGCTGCGGCGGCTGAAAGCCGACGTGCTAAAGGAGCTGCCCGCCAAGCGCCGCCTGGTGCAGGAGATCGACTGGGACGACGCGGTGTACCGGGAGCTGATGAAGCCCGTGGCCGAGAACCTCAAGCTGCTTAAAGCCACCGACGACCCCGCACGCCGCGCCATCATCGAGGACGCCATCTCCCAGCAGCAGCGCCAGGCCACCGGCGTGGCCAAGGCGCCATTCGTGTGCGCCTTCGTCAAGGCGCTGGTGGAGGGCGGGGAGAAGGTGCTGCTGATGGCCCACCACCACGCGGTGATGGACATCTACAAAAAGGAGCTCAAGGCCTGCAAGCCCAGATTCATCACCGGACGTGAGACCGATAAGCAGAAGGACGAGGCCGCGGCGGCCTTCATGGCGGGCAAGACGGACCTGCTGTGCGTGTCCCTGCGCTCCGCCAGCGGACTGAACCTCCAGCGGGCCACCTGCGTGGTGTTCGGCGAGCTGGACTGGTCGCCCGCCGTTCACTCCCAGGCCGAGGACCGCGCGCACCGCATAGGCCAGCAGGATTCGCTGCTGTGCTACTACCTGGTGTCCCCGAACGGCTCCGACCGGGACATGCAGGACGCACTGGGCCTCAAGGTCAGCCAGTTCGTCGCCATCATGGGCGACACCCCGCAGAGCCGGGAGGAGCAGTTCATGCACCAGACCGAAGCCCGCGAGCGCATCAAGCGGCTGGTGGAAAAGCTGGCGCAGGAGAGCGGCACAGAAGCGTCCCCGTGACAGGGACGCCTCTGTGAGGCAATAGGCATCAGACATGAGGCATTAGTCGGGGTTACGGCAAATCGTGGTGCGTTCGCAACTGTTCAGTCGCATAGGGTTGACTCCCTCAGTCAGCCTGCGGCTGCCAGCTCCCTCGGAGAGGGAGCCTGAACGGAAGCATGAACGGAAGCCCAAAAGCCTCCCTCTTTGAGGGAGGTGGGCCGCGAAGCGGGTCGGAAGGAGTCCACGACTGAACAGATATATGCATTCTATAGAGATAAAGCTATCCTCGGGAGGTCGTGATTGACTTCCCGAGGATAGCTTTTTTACGAGCGGAGGTCATCCCTCAGTCCGACAAGCATGCAGACCTCGCATCAACAGTGAAACGCTTTGCCGCAACCCCGGCTAATGCCTGTTGCCTGTTGCCTGATGCCTGTTGCCTGCGAATGTCGGGCTTTGCCCGACATTCGCCTATCCCTTCAATTCCTCATACAGCTTGAGATACTTCCCGGCGGAATTCTCCCAGGAAACGTCCTTTTCCATGTCGCGCATGACCATGGCGTTCCAGCTGCCGCGCTCGTCGAAGAAGAGGTCACGGGCGCGCTCGACGGCGTCCAGGAGGAGGTCAGCCTCGTAGCGGTCGAAGGTGAAGCCGTTGCCCTCGTCGGTTTCGACATTGTAGGGCTCGACGGTGTCCTTGAGGCCGCCGGTCTCGCGGACGATCGGCACGGTGCCGTAGCGCATGGCGATGAGCTGGGTCAGGCCGCAGGGCTCGAACAGGCTGGGCACCAGCAGCGCGTCGGAGCTGGCGTAGATCTGGTGGGCCAGGGCCTCATTGTACTGGATGTAGGCGCAGACGCTGCCCTTGTGGACGCTCTCATAGTAGCGGAAGGAGCCCTCGTAGCGCGGATCGCCGGTGCCGAGGATGACCACCTGGGTCTCCTCGTTGAGCATGCGCTCGAATACGGCGTTCACCAGGTCCAGACCCTTCTGGTCGGTCAGGCGGGAGATCAGGCCGATGACGAACTTGTTGTCGTCCACGTCCAGCCCCAACTTCTCCTGGAGGGCGCGCTTGTTGAGCTTCTTTTTCTCGATGACGTCGTCGGCGGTGTAGGTCTCGGTGAGCAGCTTGTCCGCGGCGGCGTCCCACTGCTCCACGTCGATGCCGTTGACGATGCCGCTGAGCTTGGTCCGGTGATACCACAGGTGATCGTTCAGGCCCTCGCCGTAGAACATGGTCTGGATCTCCTCGGCGTAGGTCTCGCTGACGGTGGTGATGCGGTCCGCGAAGGCCAGGCCGGCCTTGAACATGTTGGCGTCGTCGTCGTTCTGCTTGAAGACGGGATAGTCGAACAGGTAGTCCGGCAAGCCCGTCCAGTATTTCATGTGGGGGATGCCGCAGATGCCCTGGAAGCGCAGGTTGTGGATGGTCAGCACGCTGCGTGCCTCGCCGATGGGCGTGCCCGCGAACAGCGTGCGCATGTACACCGGCACCAGACCCGCCTGCCAGTCGTGGCAGTGCACCACGTCGGGGATCCACTCCATGTAATTGAGGATGGCCAGGGCGGCCTTGGAGAAGAAGCAGTACTTCGGGATGTCCTCCCACAGGCCCGTGTAGGGATTGCCCCAGTCGAAGAATTCGCGGTTGTCGATGAAGTCGTAGATCACGCCGTCCTTCTCCGCCTCCATGATGCCCACGTAGAACTGCCGTCCGTCCATGCACAGGTCCATCATGAAGTTGCCCTTGTAGGTCGTCATCTCCTTGTATTTCTCGGGGATGCAGCGGTAGTAGGGCATGATGACCCGCACCTCGCACCCCTGTTTGATCAGCGCCCTCGGCAGGGCGTACATCACGTCGCCCAGGCCACCCGTCTTGATGAAGGGATAGCACTCCGATCCGATAAACGCAACCCGCGTCAACCCATTCCTGTTTTCCGCCATAGCAAAGCCCCCTTGTTGATTTTATGGTATGCCTTGTGTTAATTATTATAGCATAGATGATTGGATTTAACAAGAACAAATTGTGCGAAAGGGAGGGGCGGGATACAGAATTGAAAATTGAAAATGGAAAATGGAGAATGAATGTGGAAATCCTTGCGGATTTCTTTGAATGAAAAGACTGTGATCAAGCACAACAACACAGCTTACAGTGTTTAATCGTAACTGTTCAGTCGCGGACTCCTTCCGACCCGCTTCGCGGGCCACCTCCCTCAAAGAGGGAGGCTGTTGAGATTCCGTCCAGGCTCCCTCTCCGAGGGAGCTGTCAGCCGCAGGCTGACTGAGGGAGTCATCCCTGACCGACTGAACAGTTACGTTTAGTAAAAGAAATCCGCAAGGATTTCCACCTGAATTCTCCATTCTCCATTTTCCATTCTCGATTATACAAGTCCGACGTTTCAATAGGACTGACCGGTTATGAAAAAGCCGCCCGGACTTTCGTCCGGGCGGGGTTCAGAGGATCAGCATGGCGTCTCCGAAGGAGAAGAAGCGGTATTGCTCCTTGACGGCCACGCGGTAGGCGTCCAGTATGCGCTCGCGGTCGTAGAGGGCAGAGACCAGCATCACCAGGGTGGAGCCGGGGAGGTGGAAGTTGGTGATGAGGGCGTCCACCATCTGGTATTGATAGCCGGGCTTGATGAAGATGTTGGTGTCGCCCCGCATGGCGCGGACCCTGCCATTTTCCGCGGCGGATTCCAGGGTGCGCACGCTGGTGGTGCCCACAGCAATCACGCGGCCGCCGCGCTCACGGGCGGCGTTGATGCGGCGGGCGGCGTCCTCGGTGACCTCGAAATACTCGGTGTGCATCTCGTGGTCCTCGATGTTCTCCACCTTCACCGGGCGAAAGGTGCCCAGCCCCACGTGCAGCAGCACCGGCACGATGTCGATGCCCTTTTGGCGAATGCGCTCCAGCAGCTCCGGCGTGAAGTGCAAACCTGCCGTGGGCGCGGCGGCGCTGCCGTCCTGTCTGGCATAGACGGTCTGATAGCGGTTTCTGTCCTGCAATTTTTCGTGGATGTAGGGGGGCAGCGGCATCTCGCCCAGCGCGTCCAGCGCCGCCTCGAAGGTGCCCTCGCACTCGAATTCCACGATGCGCCCGCCCGCGTCGGTGGTCTCCAGCACCCGGCACCGAAGCCGCCCGTCGCCGAAGATCACCTCCGCGCCGGGCCTGAGCTTCTTGCCCGGACGTACCAGGGTTTCCCATTTTTTCGGCCCCACCTGCTTGAGCAGCAGCACCTCGCACGCGCCGCCTGTGGGCCGCTCCCCGTAGAGCCTCGCCGGGATGACCTTCGTCTCGTTGATCACCATGCAGTCGCCGGGGTTCAGATAGTCGATCACATCATAGAAATGCCTGTGCTCGATCTCGTGGGTGTCCCGGTGCAGCACCATCAGCCGGCTGTGGTCCCGGGGCTCCACCGGCG
This sequence comes from uncultured Eubacteriales bacterium, assembly GCA_902799465.1. Taxonomy (GTDB): domain Bacteria; phylum Bacillota; class Clostridia; order Christensenellales; family Aristaeellaceae; genus UBA2862. The sequence continues at coordinate 80,660 of CADCAS010000001.1, read as the reverse complement.
TCTGCGCGATGCGCTCCTCCGGCAGGTCGTACATAAAATCTGATAGCTTCATTATGCTTTTCCGTCAGTCGATAAGGGTATATCCGCCGATGACGGGGAGGGGCTCTTCGCTGCCCTTGGAGGCGCGGAGGATGCCCATAATGATCAGCACCAGTACGGCGAGGTCGACCACAAAGTAGACGGTGCGGAAGATGCCGCCGAACCGGCCGATCACGCTGGCGACGGTGGCGATCAGGTTCAGAATCAGCGCCTGGTTCATATGGCGGCGCACCAGCGTGTCGCTCCTGTCACGCTTGAAGAACGCGATCAGCCAGCCGATCCAGGTGATGTAGCTTGCAATGGCGAGGCCCTTGGAACGATTGTTCATGGTATTTCCTCCTTACAGGGCGGCCTTGATCTTCTCGATCATGGCGTCGTATTCGGCGTCGGTCAGGGTCACGCGGCCGGGGTTCATGGCGAACACGCCGCCGAACTCAAACTCGTTCTCATACTTGGGCACCAGATGGAAGTGCAGGTGATGGCCCTTGTCGTTGAACGCGCCGTAGTTGACCTTGGCGGGGTGAAACGCCGCCTTGATGGCGCGGGAGGCGCGGGCCACGTCGGCGAAGAAGGCGTTGCGCTCCTCGTCGGTCAGCTCGGTCAGGTCCTCGATGTGCTGCTTGGGAGCTACGATCACGCGCCCCGGATGGCTCTGCTCCTTGAACAGGTACAGGCTGGAAAAGTCGGACAGGTCGCAGACGTAAATCCCAAAGACAGCCAGCGGTTCGCCGTGGACGCAGTACGCGCAGTTCTGGTCGGGGGTTCTCATGGGACATTCCTCGCTTTCATATTCCATACTCTATAAGTAACGGTAGTTCTGCTTGCTTTTCAGCAGGTTTATCCAATCCTGTTCCTCGCGCAGAACGCGGAGAATGTGGATTTCGTGGTTGATAATGACAAAAAAGATGATGGACGGCGAAAAGACATCCCTGTAGATGATGTGGTCGTTATATCGAATCCCGGTGTCGGAATGGGTGTAGCGATCCAGCTTTTCAAACTGTGCTTCGATGTCCACTTCAAATTGAAGCGCGCGTTCCGGGCCGAACGCGGCTTCAATGTATACCGAGATGTCGGCAATGTCATAGATCGCCTCCAGCGTCAGCAGCACGTTCATGCCCTGATCTGTTCGCGGCGCAGGCGAATCTCCCGGACCTTGCTCATGGCTTCCTTCAGCGGAAGCTCTTGACCGTTTTCCACGTCATCGATGCCCCTCTCGAGGGCGTAGAGCAGCGATTTGTCTACGTCGTCGCGGACGACGGTGATACTCTTCTTATCCTCCATATACTGCGCCTCCTTCCTGCTATCAATATAGCAGACCCCGGAATCGGTGTCAAGACGCGGGCGATCAAAACTCCATCTTCATCTGTTCATTCCCGCTGGTATTCTGGGGCTTGGGCATTTTGATGCCCATGTGGTCGTAGGCGGCCTGGGTGCAGACGCGCCCACGGGGCGTGCGCATCAGAAAGCCCAGCTGCAAAAGATACGGCTCGTAGACATCCTCGATGGTGCTGGCGTCCTCACCGGTGGAGGCGGCGAGCGTATCCAGCCCCACGGGGCCGCCGCCGAACTTGTGGATCATGGTGTTGAGCATGGTGCGGTCGACGTGGTCCAGCCCCAGCTCGTCCACCTCCAGCATGTTCAGCGCCTCCCGGGCGATGTCCACGGTGATGGAGCCGTCGCCCTTGACCTGGGCGAAGTCGCGCACCCGGCGGATGAGCCGGTTGGCGATGCGGGGCGTGCCGCGGGAGCGGCTGGCGATCTCCAGCGCGCCGTCGCGGTCGCAGTCGATCTTCAATATCTGGGCGCTTCGCCGCACGATGACCGCCAGCTGCTCAGGCGAATACAGCTCCAGCCGGAAGGTGATGCCGAAGCGGTCGCGCAGGGGGCTGGTGAGCATGCCCGCCCGCGTGGTGGCGCCGATGAGGGTGAACTTCGGCAGATCGAGGCGGATCGACCGCGCCGAGGGACCCTTGCCGATCATGATGTCCAGCGCGTAGTCCTCCATGGCGGGGTAGAGCACCTCCTCCACCTGATGGGAGAGGCGGTGGATCTCGTCGATGAACAGCACGTCGCCGGCGTTCAGGTTGGTCAATATCGACGCCAGGTCGCCCGCGCGCTCGATGGCCGGGCCGCTGGTGACGCGGATGTTGTGGCCCATTTCCGCGGCGATGATGCCTGCCAGCGTGGTCTTGCCCAGACCGGGCGGGCCGTAGAGCAGTATGTGATCCAGCGGCTCCCGGCGGGCGATGGCGGCCTGCATGTACACCGTCAGGCTCTGCTTCAGCTTGTCCTGTCCGAAGTATTCCGACAGCGAATGGGGGCGCAGCGACAGCTCCGCCGCGTCCTCCTCCTCCCGGAAACCCGTGGTGATGACCCGTTCTTCGTCTTGCATCGGAAACCTCCTGGATGTGAGATGGCGTGATAATGCTTCTATCTTCTTCTCCGCACGACTTCGTTGGCGAACACGCGGATGGTGTTGACGCGCAGGGCGAAGCAGGCGGCGGCGTAGGCGATCATGGAGACGGCGGTGCAGGCGACGAGGCGCAGGAACACCCGACCCGTGCCGAACACCGGGGGAATGGCCCGGTTCATCAGGGCGCACACGATGGCGCACGCCGACGCGGCGATGATGAGCTTCATCAGATCGGCCACCACGGCCTTGAAGCCCAGGTGCCCGAAGCGCCTTTTCAGCAGGATCAGCATGGTGACCATGCCGGTGCAGCCCGCGATGGAGGTGGCCAGGGCCAGGCCCCGAGCGCCCAGGAAGATCCTGAGGATCAGGTTCAGTACGATATTGACCGAAACCACCAGGCAGCTGACGCGGAAGGGGGTGCGGGTGTCCTGGAGGGCGTGGAACACGCGGCTTAAGAAGTCGCGGAGCCCGAAGAAGGGCACGCCCACCACGTAGCACACCAGTATGCCCGCGGTGACCTCGACGGAGTGCATGTCGAACCGCCCGCGCATGTAGGCGAACTTGATGACGTCCATGGACATCACCACCGCCACCGCCACGATGGGCAGCGCCACCAGCGCGATCACCAGCACGCAGCGGCGCAGGTTGTCCAGCATGCCCTCGGTGTCGTGCTCGGCGGCGAGTCGGCTCATTTTGGAGAACATGATGGTGGTCAGAGGCACCATCAGCACCCCCAGCAGGAAGGTGATGAGGCGGTAGGCGTAGCTCATGGCGGAGATGTCGCCGGGGTTCAGGCCCGAGGCCAGCGCGTGGTCGATCATGTGATTGAGCTCGCTGACGCCCATGGACAGCATCGCAGGCCCCGCCAGCACCATCAGGTGGTGGAAGCGCGAATCGGAGAAGTCCAGCACCGGGGACCAGGTGAACCAGCCCCTGAGGAAGGGGAGGAGTATGAGGAATTGCAGGATATTGGCCGCGAACACGCCCCAGCCCACGGCCATGATGCCGTAGCGCTCCGAGAAGCCGACCGCCGCCACGATCACGCACAGGTTCAGCGGGAACCCCGTCAGCTGGGCGGCCACGTACTTCTCGGTGGCGTTGAGCAGGCTGGCCAGGGAGATGGAGGTGACGTTGAACATCAGCGTCAGGAGCATCACCCGCACCAGGCGCACTGTCAGATCGGTCTTTCCCGGGTCAAACCCCACGTAGATCACCCGCACCAGCGGGCGCGCCAGCATGTAGATCGCCGCCGCGATCGCCAGCGCCGCCAGGGCAAACAGGTTGATGGTGTTGGAGGCAAAGCGGTTGGAGTGCGAAAGACAGTTGCGCTCCCGCTCCTCCACGTACAGGGGGATCAGCGTCGCCGAGATGCAGGAGTTGAACAGCAGCACCGGCAGATAGAACAGGCTGTAGGCCGAAACATAGGCGTCGTTGGCGATGCCCGTGCCGAAGTAGTTCGCCAGTATCATGTCCCGGATGAAGCCCGAGACCTTGCTCAGTATGATGACCACCGTCACCAGCATCGTGGCCTTGAAGATGCGTTGCGTCCGTGCCAAAAGACAGACCTCCGATTGTTTGCGATTAAGGCCACTATAGCACATCCGGGTTAAATCAAAGGGCATGAAGGGGAGATAATCGGAATTTTATGGGGCGTTCGGCAGCCCTGCCCGCCTGGGACGCACATGTGTTTTTACACAAAGGACACCTAATTAACGTGAGTGCGCTGGCATCCGTGACACCGGTGTAATATAATGGAGCATATTCATCAGGAAAGGTTGAATGACAATGGATCGCGTTTACAATTTCGCGGCGGGTCCCTCGACCATGCCGGAGGCGGCGCTGGAGACGGCGGCGCGGGAAATGCTGAACTACAAGGGCAGCGGCATGTCCGTCATGGAGATGAGCCATCGCTCCAAGGCCTATCAGGACATCTTTGACCAAACCGAGGCGATTCTGCGGGAGCTGATGCACATCCCGGAGAGCTATTCGGTGCTGTTTTTGCAGGGCGGCGCGACGGGTCAGTTTGCAGCCATTCCGATGAACCTGCTTTCAGAGGGCGGCAGCGCGGACTACATCGACACCGGCAACTTCGCCCACGGCGCGATGGTGGAGGCGAAGAAGTACGGCAATATCCGCTGCGCGGCGTCGAGCCGGGAGGAGAACTACATCCGCATCCCGAACCTGGAGCCGTCCATATTCGACCCCAGGGCGGACTACGTCTACATCACCACCAACAACACCATCTTCGGCACCCGCTACGCCGAGCTGCCCGAGACCGGCAGCGTGCCGCTGGTGGCGGACATGTCCTCCAATATTTTAAGCGAGGTCTTTGACATCAACCGCTTCGGCGTGGCCTATGCCGGCGCGCAGAAGAACGTGGGTCCCGCGGGCCTGACCATCGTCATCGTGCGCAAGGACCTGCTGGGACGGGCACAGTCCATCTGCCCCAAGGTGCTGGACTGGACCGTCATGACCGACAAGGGCTCCATGCTCAATACCCCGCCCACCTACGCCATCTACATGGCCGGGCTGTGCATGCAGTGGCTCAAGGAACAGGGCGGCGTCGCGGGCATCGAAAAGGTCAATATCGAGAAGGCCAGACTGCTCTACGACGTGCTGGACGAATCGTCCTTCTACCGCGCCCCCGTGGAGAAGAAGTACCGCAGCCGCATGAACGTCACCTTCACCACCCCCAGCCCCGAGCTGGACGCCGCCTTCGTCAAGGCCGCCTCAAGCGAGGGCCTGGTCAGCCTGAAGGGACACCGCCTGGTGGGCGGCATCCGCGCCAGCATCTACAATGCCATGCCGGTGGAGGGTGTTAAGAAGCTCGCCGAGTTCATGAAGAAATTCGAGGTTGAAAACAAGTAATGTATAACGTCAAGAAGATCAACGCCATCTCGCCCGTGTATCACGGCATACTGCCCAACGGGGAGTACAACGTCAATTCCGATATCGAAAACCCGGACGCCATATTGGTGCGCTCCGCCAACCTCCACGACATGCCCATCAACGACAACCTGCTGTGCGTGGCGCGGGCCGGCGCGGGCGTGAACAACATCCCGCTGGACAAGATGGCCGAGCACGGCGTCGTGGTGTTCAATTCCCCCGGGGCCAATGCCAACGCCGTCAAGGAGCTGGTGCTGGCGGGTCTGCTGCTGGCCTCCCGAAAGATCGCCGACGGCATCGAGTGGTGCAAGACCCTCACTGACGGCGAGACCACCGTGGAGAAGCAGGTCGAGGCGGGGAAGAACCGCTTCATCGGGCCCGAGCTGGAGGGCAAGACCCTGGGCGTGGTGGGCCTGGGGGCCATCGGCGTGCTGGTGGCCAACGCGGGCGTCGCGCTGGGCATGAACGTGCTGGGCTACGACCCCTACATCTCCGTGGATCACGCCTGGAAGCTGTCCCGCGCCGTGAGCCACGCCATGTCCATCGACGAGGTCATCGAGAAGAGCGACTACATCACCCTGCACGTGCCGCTGCTGGACTCCAACCGCAACATGATCGACGCCGATGCCATCGCCCGGATGAAGAATTCCTGCGCGCTGCTGAACTTCTCCCGCGGCGGCCTGGTGAACATCGACGACGTGAAGGCGGCGCTGGATTCGGGCAGCCTGCGCGTCTACGTCACCGACTTCCCGGAGGGCAGGCTGGTGGGGCAGAAGAACGTCATACTGACCCCCCATCTGGGCGCGTCCACCCCCGAGAGCGAGGACAACTGCGTGCGCATGGTGGCCCGCCAGGTCAACGACTACATCAAGACCGGTTCCATCGTCAACGCCTGCAACTATCCCAACTGCATGCTGGGCCGTCCCACCATGCCCCGCATCGCCATACTGCACCAGAACGTGCCCAACGTCATCGGCGCGATCACCCAGATCACCTCGGGCGAGCACCTGAACATCGAAAACATGGTCAACCAGTCCCGGGGCGCCTATGCCTATACCGTGCTGGACGTGTCCGACGAGCCCAGCGAGGATCTGCTAAAGCGGCTGAAGGCCCTGAACACCGTGTACCGGGTGCGGCTGCTGAAGCCCTGACAGGTATTTTGAATGGAAAACCGGGAATGGGGAATTGGGAGTGCTTTCCGATTCCCCATTCCGATTGAAAACACTATGCTATGAAATGGAGCTAATGGATATGATAACCAACGCCTTGCGCACCGCCGAGATCCTGCTGCCCAGGCCAGGGATCGACCTGAGCAAGTGGGCGGTGGTGGCCTGCGATCAATTCACCGCCCAGCCGGAGTATTGGCAGGCGGTGGAGGAATATGTCGGCGACGCGCCCTCGACCCTGCGGGTGACGCTGCCCGAGGTGTGGCTGAACGAGGCCGATTCCCGCATCCCCGCCATCCACGCCGCCATGCGGGAATACCTGGACGGCGGCCTGTGGCAGACGGCGGTGAAGCAGGGCTTCGTGCTGGTGTGCCGGGAGACCGAATCGGGCGTGCGGCCGGGTCTGCTGGTGAGCCTGGACCTGGAGCAGTATGACTTCACCCCGGGCGCGGAGAGCCTGATCCGGCCCACGGAGGGCACGGTGGTGAGCCGCGTGCCGCCAAGGGCGCGCATCCGCGCCGGGGCCCCGGTGGAGCTGCCCCACGTGATGATGCTCATCGACGACCCCGGCAGGACCGTCATCGAGCCGCTGCTGGAGAAGGCGGATACCCTGCGCCCGCTGTACGATTTTGCGCTGATGCAGCATGGCGGACACGTCCGCGGCTGGGCCGTGGAGGGCAGGCTGGTGGACGAGGTCCACGACGCCGTGGAGGCCCTGCGCGAGAACTGCGGCGGCCTGCTGTACGCCGTGGGCGACGGCAACCACTCCCTGGCGGCGGCCCGTCAGTGCTGGCTGGACCTGCGGGAGAAGCTGTCCCCCGCGGTGCGCGCCGTGCATCCCGCCCGCTTCGCCCTGGTGGAGCTGGTGAACCTCAACTGCCCCGCGCTGGTGTTCGAGCCCATCCACCGCGCCGTGTTCAACGCGGACGCCGAGGCGCTGATGTGCGAATATCAGAGCTATCTGGCGGCGCAGGGCGCGGACATGGGGGAGGGGGACGACGTGGTGGCCTTCGACCGGACCCACACCTGGCGGTTCAAGTCTGAGCAGCATCCGCTCCGCCTGCTCCAGGCGTTCCTGGACGACTATCTGGCCCGCCACCCCGAGGCCTCCATCGACTACATCCACGGCGAGGATGCCCTGCGCGCCCTCGTGCAGCGGGACAACGCGCTGGGCATCATGCCCCGCGCATTCGACAAGGCCGAGCTGTTCAGCTACATCCGACGCTGGGGCGTCCTCCCCAGAAAGACCTTCTCGATGGGCGAGGCCAACGAGAAGCGCTACTATCTGGAGGCGCGGCGCATCTTATAAGATGTGTAAAAACACGTCTCACCCCTTGACATTCCCAACTCCCGGCGCTACAATGAATTTGAAATCACATGTCAAAATGGGGGTTGGCCCGGGAGGGCATACGGTATGCGCGGCGAATACAATACCCGACAGAAGCGGGAGCTTCAGAGCTTTCTGAACGAACGCGGTCTCAGACAGTTTACAGTGGACGACGTGGTCTTTGAGCTGGAGGACCGGGGCGAAAAGGTGGGGCGATCCACCGTGTATCGCTATCTGGAGCAGCTCGCGGAGCAGGGGAGCATCCGGAAGTATCAAAACGTCCGGGGCGTGACCCAGTATCAGCACGTCCCCGAGCAGCTGGATTGCGAACACCACTTTCACATGATGTGCTCCAAATGCGGCTGCCTTCTGCACGTGGACTGCAAGCTGATGACCACCCTCGCAGAACACCTCATGGAGGACCACGGCTTCAAGCTGGACCCCAGGGAGACGATACTGGTCGGGGTGTGCGAGGAATGCCGGAAGGATTCGGAATGATACAATTCACAGGGGAGACTTGTTGAATTAGGAATGAGGAATTAGGAATTAGGAATTGAAATGGCTTGGTTCTGTAGGGCGGCCATTGTGCCGTCTCTGCAATGCGCGACAGCTGCTATTAATTCCCAATTCCTAATTCACCCGCATAAGATTCCTCGTTGACGCATGCGCTGAACCGCAGTCCCCTGAATCGCACGATTTCCAAAACTTAACGCCTCCATACCTTGCATCATAAGCCTGTCCGTGCTATAATACAATACTGTAAGCAGAAGCGTCCACTTCTCACCTTGCGGCGAAAGCTTCAATGGTTCTGGATTATCAGAGTGACTCCCGTTCGGGGGTTTTGAAAGAGTGGCGCTGCGCGCTGCTCTTTTTTCATCGTGCGAACAGATTTAGGAGGTGTTTCGGTATCAACGATCTCATGATTAACGAGGAGATCCGTGACCGCGAGGTGCGCGTCGTGGATCAGAACGGCGAACAGCTGGGCGTCATGTCCAGCAGGGACGCATTGGCTTTGGCCGAACAGCGGCAGCTTGACCTGGTCAAGATCGCGCCGCAGGCCCGTCCGCCGGTTTGCAAGCTCATGGACTACGGCAAGTATCGCTTCGAGCAGTCCAAGAAAGAGCGTGAGTTCCGCAAGAATCAGAAGGTCATTACCGTCAAAGAGGTTCGCCTGTCCGCCACCATCGAGGATCACGACGTGGACGTGAAGTTCAAGAACGCCGTGAAGTTCTTAAAGGAGGGCAACAAGGTGAAGGTGACGATCCGCTTCCGCGGGCGTCAGATCACTCACTCCGAAATCGGCCGCCAGGTTATGACGGAGTTTGCCGAGCGCATCAAGGAGTATGGAACCGTGGACAAGGCCCCGACCATCGAGGGCCGCAACATGTCCATGTTCATTTCACCCAAGGCCGCCGATTGACGGCCCATCAACGAGAGGAGGAAAAACCCATGCCCAAGCAAAAGACGCATAAGGGCGCCGCAAAGCGTTTTAATCTCACCAAGAGCGGCAAGGTCAAGCGTGCCCAGGCCTTCAAGCGTCACATCCTGACCAAGAAGCCCACCAAGCGCACCCGCAACCTTCGCAAGGCGGCCTACCTGACCACCACCGAAGGCAAGACCATGAAGAAACTGATTCCGTACAAGTAAGGAGGCGAATCAAAAATGGCAAGAGTGAAGCGTGCAGTTACCGCACAGAAGAAAAAGCGTAAGATCATGAAGCTCGCCAAGGGCTACTTTGGCGCCAAGAGCAAGCAGTATCGCGCCGCCAGCGAACAGGTTCGCCGTTCTCTGCGCTACGCCTACATCGGCCGCAAGCTGAAGAAGCGCGAGTTCCGCCGCCTGTGGATCGCCCGCATCAACGCCGCGGCCCGCATCAACGGCCTCAGCTACTCCAAGCTGATGAACGGCCTCAAGGTCGCCGGCATCGACATCAACCGCAAGATGCTCTCCGAGCTGGCCATCGCCGACCCCGCCGCCTTCGCCGCCCTGGCGGAGCAGGCCAAGGCCGCGATCAAGTAAAGCGCATAATCAAAAATCCCGTCCGAAAGTGGGCGGGATTTTTGCTGTATGCGGGCTTGCCGTGAAAATGGCTGATCCTGGATATGTTTCAGGCTGTCGTAATCGATCAACGAATCCGCTCAATGCACCAGTATCAGCTCCGACACGAACACCACCGCGCAGCAGATCACGCTGACGGGGAAGAGGCCCAGGCCGAACCAGGCCATGGACAGTCCCGCGACGAGGGCGATGGCGGCGGAGACGGGGGTCTGGGTGGCGGAGAGTATGGAGGGGAAGGTCATCACCGCGAGGGTGACGTAGGGCACGTAGAACAGGAAGGAGCGAATGGTCTTGTTGGTGATTTCCCGGCGGATCAGCGTCAGCGGGAGCACGCGGATCAGGTAGGAGATGGCCCACATCCCCAGGATGTAGAGATACACATTATGCCGCATGGTCGTCCTCCTTTACCGGGAAAATAAGCGCCGCCGCCAGGGAGATGGTCACGGTGAGTATGATGATCTTCATCCCCGAGGAGATGCCGTCGAACCAGCTCAGGGCGTTGAAGGCGTAGGAGAGCGCGAAGCTGACGATCACCAGGCCCGCGATGACGGGGTTTTTGCGCGCGGGCGGGACAAATATGGACATGAACATGCCATACAGGCCCACCGACAGGGCGCTCACCACCCGCACTGGCAGCACATTGCCCAGCACCACGCCCGTCAGCGTCCCCAGCGCCCAGCCGGGGGTGGCCACGGCGGCCATGCCGTAGTTGTAATAGGGGTTCAGGCGGCCGTCTACAGACACCGAAACGCCGAAGATCTCGTCGGTGATCCACAGCCCCATCAGCAGCCGGTGGCGCATCGGCAGCGCCGGGTCTACCTTCTGGGACAGCGCCGTGGACATCAGCAGATACCGGGCGTTGGCGATGGCCTCCATCACGATGACCTCAAGAAGGCTCGCACCCGCCGCGATCAGCGTAAATCCGATGTACTGCCCCGCCGACGCCATGATCAGCGCCGACGCGACGGTCGCCTGCGGCGCCGTCATGCCCGCGTTCTTCGCCGCGATGCCCAGCGCGATGGATACCGCGAAGTACCCCAGCATGATGGGTATGCCGTGCCGCATGCCCTTCAAAAACCACTGCTTCCGTTCGGTCAGCTTCAAGCCCGAACCCTCCCTCGTTGCATGTGCGCTTCTACTATTATATTACTCCGATTTTGTGGGATGTCAAATGAAGGTTTTGTTGAGATGCGACGATTCATTGGAAAGAGAGCGAGAGGATAGCTGATGGGGAACGACCTCTCAGTCACCGACTCCGTCGGCGACAGCTCCCCTGAAAGGGGAGCCAAGGTTGACGCATCATTATTCCTCTTGGCTCCCCTTTCAGGGGAGCTGTCAGCCGAAAGGCTGACTGAGAGGTCGTTCCCCATTAAGTGTATTTATGTATCAAGGCTAATAGATACAATTTGCTAAAAACCCACAAGCGCTGTGGTTAAACGCTTGTGGGGCGAAATAGTTCATTCAAGAGCATTTATAGACGCTTCCGTCGCTGGTAATACGAAACTCTGATTTGTTATTGTATTCAGCGCGCATCTGACTGATGACTTCCGTGTATCCCTTTACAGGAGAATTGGCGCCAAGCAGCTCGTCGATGAGTTTGAGAAGTTCTTGTTGTTTTCTGGTATCGACCTTCTGAGGCTGGAAGAATGGTGCGGGTCCAGTAGCTTTTGGCATGTTAATGAGCATGCCTTTCAGTTGGCCGACCTCTTCATGATGCTTCTCAACATGACGCTTCAAATCAGACTCAATGTACTTCATAAAATCTTCATCGAAGTTTTCGGACAAGACGATCTCCATCACTGCGCAGACGCCGTACAAGCTGACTGCCTGGGTATAATTATTCAAATCATTCTGTAAGCTGTCCAAAGCGTCATGCTTTGTAGCCAGCTTCTTCATGTCCCGATAGTAGAATTGTATATTACGCTCGGCAAGTGTTTTGGCTCTCTGTATGGTCTGCAATGCGGCGATGCGCTGTTCGGAACAATGCATGATCGAAACTGCGTTAATGTAGATGCTGTTGATCATCTTTGTCTCAGCATAGATTTCACAGGACTTGTCTGTGTATAAAAAGTTGAGGACATCATCCAACTTCGTTTGGATTCCCCGCAGATTATCATTGATCTGGCTCATGAAGTACTGACCTGTTGCCAGCGAAAGCACAGAAAAAGCATTGTACATCAAGCCAAGGTCATCCAGACTGTAAAGCGTCCCGTGTGCAAGAAAACTCTTTGTTTCAGGGTCTCGAAGCATGGCAAGATAACCGTCGCCGTGAGGTGTAAGAACGCCGGTAAAGCCCTTCGGAAACTCTACGCGGTAAGCTCCACTCAATGTGTTGCCGATGGCCTGGGAATTCAAAAAGTGTAAGAGACTGCTGATATCAGAGGCAGAACCGCTATCCAGTTTGGTATACTTGTTTGAATCCGAATAGTTTTCATTGGTTGGAGCTTCTTCTATCTTTATCGAATCAGTATTGATAATGCTCTTTCCCATTTCAATAAGCACCCCCGATTAAGAGTAATCTATGTTATTGAAGATTATACCATATGAATACGGATTTGACAATCATTAATGTAAGAAAGTGAATAATCTGCACAGTGCGCTTGGAGGGCCGATTCCTTTGATCCGTATAAAACGGCAGAGACACCATGCGTCTCTGCCGTGACAGGGGATGATGATTACAGCCGCTTCAGGAACCGCTCGAGGCGCTCCATGGCCTCGGCGAGGTTGGCGAGGGAGGAGGCGTAGCACATGCGGACGAAGCCCTCGCCGCCGGGGCCAAAGGCGTTGCCGGGGATGGCGGCGACGTGCTCCTCGGTGAGGAAGCGGGCGCAGAAGTCGGCGGAGGTCATGCCGGTGGACTTGATGGAGGGGAACATGTAGAACGCGCCCCTGGGCTCGAAGCACTCCAGCCCCGCGCCGCGCAGCTTGTCCAGCAGGAAGCGGCGGCGGTAGTCGTAGTCGCGGCACATCATGGCGATGTCGTTGTCGCCGTCGCGCATGGCCTCCACAGCCGCGTACTGGCTGGTGGTGGGGGCGCACATGATGGCGTACTGGTGGATCTTGAGCATCTGCTTGATGATGGGCTGGGGCCCGCAGACGTAGCCCAGCCGCCAGCCGGTCATGGCGTAGGCCTTGGAGAAGCCGTTGACCACCAGCGTGCGGTCGTACATATCGGGGATATTCGCGATAGAGACGTGGTGACCGCCGTAGGTCAGCTCGGCGTAGATCTCGTCGGAGAGCACCATGATGTTGGTGTCCCGCAGCACCTCCGCCAGCGCCTCCAGGTCCGCTCGCTCCAGGATGGCCCCGGTGGGGTTGTTGGGGAAGGGGAGGATCAGCAGCTTGGTCCGGGGGGTGATGGCGGCGCGGAGCTCGTCGGCAGTGAGGCGGAATTCGTTTTCAGCCCTGGTCTCCACATAGACCGGCACGCCGCCCGCCAGCTGCACGATGGGCCCGTAGCACACGAAGGAGGGCACGGGCACGATGACCTCGTCCCCCTCGGAGACGATGGCCCGCACGGCGATGTCGATGCCCTCGGAGCCGCCCACGGTGACGATCATCTGCTTCATGGGGTCGTATTGCAGCTCGAACCGGCGAAAGAGGTACTTGGCGATCTCCCGCCGCAGGTCCGCAAGTCCCGCGTTGGAGGTGTACTTGGTGAAGCCCTTCTCCAGCGCGTAGACGCCCGCGTCGCGGATGTGCCAGGGGGTGACGAAGTCCGGCTCGCCAACGCCCAGGGAGATGGCGTCGTCGGTGTCCATGTTTTCCAGAAGGTCGAAGAACTTGCGGATGCCCGAGGGGGCGATGGCCTGTACCCGGGGGGAGAGGACCTGATCATAATCCATCATACGAACAACAACCTCTCTTCCTGCTCGGGCAGCTTCTCGAACACGTGATGCTTTTCCTTGTACTTCTTCAGGATGAAGTGCGTGGCGGTGCCGGTGACGCCCTCGATGATGGCCAGCCGCGCGTGGACGAACTCCGCCACCTCGCGCAGGGACTTGCCGGTGATGGTCACCGCCAGGTCGTAGGCGCCGGACATCAGGTAGAGGGATTCCACCTCCTCATACTGATAGATGCGCTCGGCGATGCGGTCGAAGCCGTCGCCCCGCTGGGGCGCGATGCGCACCTCGATCAGCGCCGTCACCATCTCGTCGTCGGTCTTTGTCCAGTCCACCAGCGCGGGATAGCCCAGTATGATGTGCTCCTTCTCAAAGCGGGCGATCTCGTCGGTGATCTCCTGCTCCGTCCTGCCCAGCATCGTCGCCAGCTGCTGCGGCGTCTGCCGACAGTCCTTCTCCAGCAAGGTCAATAATTCGTCCATCGTCGTGCCTCCATATTTAGGGATGATGCCTTCTATTATAGCGAATATCCCGCAAAATGCAACCATCCGGGCGCTAAATCGTCGTTAGAACGTGGATTTCCTGTTTTCACGAACCCATTGACAAAACAATCATGTTAAGATATAATAATCCCATAACAATTTTTGCTATCGAAGAAAGGGGGACTCGTTTCATGGAACCCATCCGTCATCCGACCTCCAAGGAGGACATCCTGCTGAAGGTGAGCAGGGGTCATTTCGCCACCGGCCACAGCCACATCAATAATTACATCGACGTCACCGACCAGAAATTCCGCCTGGCCGAGGCGCGCAAGGTGGCGCTGGAGCTGGCGAAGGAATACAAGATGGACACCCTGATCGACACCATACTGTGCCTGGACGGCACGGAGGTGATCGCGGCCTGCATGGCCAGCGAGATGACCAAGGCGGGCTACATGAACATCAACTCCCACGGGGATATGAACGTGGTCACCCCGGAGCGCACGGTGGGCAGCCAGCTGATCTTCCGCGAAAACTCCGCGCCGATGATCAACGGGAAAAACGTGCTGATCCTGATGGCGTCCGTGACCACCGGCTACACCGCCAAGTCCGCCACCGAGGCCATCGCCTACTACGGGGGCAAGACCGTGGGCATCGCCGCCATATTCGCCACCATCGATACTCTGGCGGGCCTGCCCGTGACCTCCCTGTTCAATCCCAGGGATCTGCCGGGCTACGCCTCCCACGACGCCACCGAATGCCCCTGGTGCAAGGCCGGGCAGCGGCTCGACGCGCTGGTGAACAGCTTCGGCTATTCCAAGCTGTAGGAATTGCGGACAAAAGGGGAGCCGCCGCGGCTCCCCTTTGTCATGCCGTCGGGAATGCCGCATATGCTACTCTATCCGGGCATGGAGGGATCGTGCGTTGACTGCATTCATACTCAACAGCGTCCTGCTGGGCGTGGGCCTGGCGATGGACGCCTTCTCGGTGTCGGTGGCCAACGGTCTGGCGACGCCGAACATGTCGCGCGCCTGGCGCTGGGCCATCCCCGCGACCTTCGCGGGATTCCAGTTCATCATGCCCGTGACCGGGTGGTTCTGCGTGCGCACCATCGCGGAGGCCTTCTCCGCCTTTCAGCGGGCCATCCCCTGGATCGCGCTCGCCCTGCTGGGCTTCATCGGCGGCAAGATGATCCTCGAGGGGTTGCGGGGCGGCGACGCCGAGGCCGTCACCGCGCTGACGCCCGCCACCCTCGGCATGCAGGGCATCGCCACCTCCATCGACGCGCTGTCCGTGGGCTTTACCATCTCTGAATACCATGCCGGCGCGGCCATCTCCGCAAGCCTCATCATCGCCGCGGTCACCTTCATGATCTGCGCCGCGGGCCTGCGCATCGGCAGACACTTCGGCGACAGGCTCGCGGGCAGGGCCTCCATACTGGGCGGAGTGATCCTGATAGGAATTGGAATCGAAATCTTTTTGGGTGGAATCTAAGAAAAAAAGTATCTGTTCAGTTCTGCTGTGATAAATGGGGCTTTGCCCGGAAGAATTAGGAATTAGGAATTAGGAATTAGGAATGAATAGTGGCTGCCGCGCACTCTGTAGGGGCGACCAAACCATCTATAATTCCTCATTCCTAATTTCTCATTCGATAAATCCTAATTCGCCGAAGGACTGAACAGTTACGAAATAAGCTGTAAGGGGTTGAGAGTGGAGAGTGGGGCGTTGAATGGCGGCTGGCGCTGATTGATTGAGAGCGCGTCAGCTTATCATTTAACGCCCCATTCTCCACTTTCTATTTCCCGGTTCTCTCCGTCAGCCACGCCCTCACGGCCTCCACGGCCTGATCGAGGTGGTGGTCGTAGCAGTGGGTGTCGCCGGGGATGATGGCGAGGTCGTAGTGCCTGTAGCGCTTTGCGGCGGCGACGCCCACCTCCAGGGGGACGGCCTCGTCGGCGTCGCCGTGGACGATGAGCACCGGGCCGTCGTAGGCGTCGATGGCGGCGTCGACGTCGATCAGCTGGGCGGCGCGGATGTAGTTGCCGCCCAGAGATTCGCCGTCCTCGCGCTCAAGCGCCTCGGGGACGTGGCGGGGGTCGAACGTCATGCCCAGCAGCGCGCCCCTGCGCGCGCCGTCGGGGATCATCGCGGCGGGGGAGAGAGGAATGAGGCCCGCGATCCGGTCGCGCTCCATGGCGGCGGCGAGCATCGCCATCAGCCCGCCCTGGGAGTGGCCGCACAGGTACAGCTCCGTCACGCCGTCCAGCCCGCGGGCGTAGTCCGTCACCGCCAGCGCGTTGGTCATCCACTTGAGCAGCGTGTGATCGTGAAAGCGTCCGCCGCTCTCCCCGTGGCCGTACATGTCCACCCGCAGCGTGGCAAAGCCCAGCCCGTTCATCATCTGGGAAATCGCTACGATGTGCCGCTCCTCCTTGTATCCTGTGAACCCGTGAATCACGATCACCAGCGGCCCGCGATCGGACCAGGGCTTCTCCAGCACCGCGCTCAGGGCGACGCCGTCGCAGTCGATGGTGAATTTGCGTACCTCCGGCATAAAAACACCTCCGCGCCGTTTTTTCCATTATAACGGACGCGGAGGCGTTTTACAAGCGCCGGTTTACGATTTGAGGCACTTCCGCATGCCCACCGTGGTGCAGCAGATGACCTTGTCAAACACCAGCAAAAAGGCGGGAAGGAGCATGATGACCACGACCATGCTGATGAGCGCCCCGCGGGCCAAGAGTATGACGATGGCCTTGATCATGTCCACGTTGGAGTAGACGGCCACGCCCACGGTGGCGGCGAACAGGCTCAGTCCGCTGGTGATGATGGACACCATCGAGGCCTTATGCGCCGCGGAGACGGCGGCGTGCTTCTCCAGCCCGGCCTGGCGCTGGCGGACGTAGTGGCTGGTCATCAGTATGGCGTAGTCCACCGTCGCGCCCAGCTGGATGGTACCCACCACCACGGGGGCCACGAAGGGCTGTTGGACGCCGGTATAGTAGGACCACGCCATGTTGATGAAGATGGCGAATTCGATGACGGTGACCAGTATGGCGGGCAGGGTCAGCGACTTGAACACGAACATGACGATGATGAATATGGCCAGCACGGACACGGTGTTGACGCGCACCAGGTCCACGTTGTTCACGTCCTCCAGGTCCTTCATCAGCGGAGCCTCGCCGATGACCATGGCCGAAGCATCATAGCTGTGGACGATATCGTTGATTTTGGCGATCTGGGCGTTGACCTCGGGGGTGGCGGAGGCGTAGTCCGAGCAGATCAGCATCAGCTCGTTCTTGTCTGTGCGCAGCTTCTCGGTCAGTCGCTGGGGGAGCATGTCCTCGGGGATCATGCCGCCGGAGATGGTGCTCAGTCCCAGCACCCACTGCACGCCGTCCACGTCCTCGATCTCCTCCAGCATAAGATTTTTGTCCTTGGCGGGCATGCCGCTGTCGGCCATGAGGATGTGGATGTTGGACATGTTGAATTCCTCGGACAGCTTTTTGTTGGCGACGGCGCTGTCCAGGGTGTCGGGCAGACCCTTGTCGATGTTGTAGTAGAGCTGCACGTCGTTGTTGCCCCGGTAGGCGGGATAGAAAATCACCAGAAACACCAGTATCCACACCAGGCGGTGCTTGATGATGAAGTCCGAGACGCGGTCCAGATTGGGCAGGAAGGGACGGTGCCGGGTCCTCTCGATGACGTTTTCAAAGGTCAGGATCATGGCGGGCAGGAAGGTGACGCAGCACAGCACGCCGATGATGACGCCCTTGATCATCACCACGCCCAGATCGCGGCCCAGGGCGAAGGTCATGAAGATCAGCGCCGCGAAGCCCGCGATGGTGGTGACGGAGGAGCCGATGACCGACAGGAAGGTCTCCGAGATGGCCTCGCCCATGGCCGCGTTGCGGTCCTCGGTGTGCTCCCGGGCGGCTTCGTAGCTGTGGAGCAGGAAGATGGAATAGTCCATCGTCACGCCCAGCTGTAATACCGCCACCAGCGCCTGGGTGATGTAGGAGATCTGGCCCAGGAACACGTTGGACCCCATGTTGTACACGATGGCCACGCCGATGCTGGCCAGAAACAGGAACGGCACCACGAAGGAGGTGGTGGTCAGCAGCAGCACCAGAAGCGACAGCACCGCCGCCACCACCACGTACACCGGCATCTCCTGCATGGCCAGGTTTTTAATGTCCGTGACAATGCCCGCCATGCCGCTGATGTAGCACTGCCTGCTGACGAGCCTGCGCATGTCCGCGATGGCCGCCATGGTGTCCTCGGAGGAGGTGGTGTCGTCGAACAGGGCGATCATCATGGTGGCGTCGTCGTGGAAGAAGATGTCCCGAACCTTCTTGGGCAGCATCTCGTCGGGCACGTCGATGCCCAGAGCGTCGTCGTACCACAGGACCTCCTCCACGTGGTCCACGCCCTCCAGCGCCGTCTCCAGCGCCGCCACGTCCCGCTTGTCCATGCCCTCCACGATGACCATGGAGAAAGCCCCGGACCCGAAGTCCTCCACCAGAACGTCCTGGCCATAGACGGTCTCCAGCGTGTCGGGCAGATAGCTCAGTATGTCGTAGTTCACTCGGGTCCTGATAAAGCCCAGCACCGAGGGCACCAGCAGCGCCACCGCCAGCAGTATCACCAGCACACGGTACTTGGCAATGATCCTTCCGATGAGTTTCAAGGTAAGACCTCCAATGGTTGGAGAATTGATGATGGAGAATTGGGGGACGACCTCTCAGTCACGGCCTGCGGCCGTGCCAGCTCCCCTGAAAGGGGAGCCAAGAGAAAGGTGACGCGACATCCCCTTCCGGGGGAGCAGTCAGCCGCCATAAGCGATATAACACCGACCATAGCGTCAAATCAAACAAATCCGAAGGATTTGTACCGCCATTCTCCATTTTCCATTCTCAATTCTCAATTCAATATCATTCCTTCTCCTCCGGCAGCTCGATGCTCTCCGTCTTGATCAGGAACTGGGTCACGCCGGTCTGGCCCTCGGCGATGCCGGCGTAGGCGCCGTAGTCGCGCATCAGGTCGATCATGGCGTGGGCGCGGTCGGAGAGGGTCTCGTAGTCGCCGTCGATGGCGGTGATGAGCTTCTGGATGGCCTCGTCGTTGAAGGTGGAGAAGCCGTCGCGCAGCTCGCCCACACCGTCGTAGAGCTGCTCCGCGCCGTCAGAGAGCTGGGCCGCGCCGTCGGAAAGCTGTTCCGCGCCGTCGCCGAGCGCCATGACGCCGTCCTTGAGCTGTGACGTGCCGTCGTTGAGCGCCTCCGCGCCGTCGTACAGGTCGGACGCGCCGTCATAGAGGCTGCCCGCGCCGTCGTCCAGCTGCTCCGCGCCGTCGTAGAGGCTGGCGGTGCCGTCCTTGAGCTGGGCTGTGCCGTCGTAGAGCTCGGACGCGCCGTCGTTGAGCTGTTTGACGCCGTCCCGCAGGTCGTTCGCACCGTCGTCCAGCTGCCCCGCGCCGTTCAGCAGGTCGCCGGAGCCGTCCTTCAGCTGCTTCGCGCCGTCGGCGGCGGTGCCCACCGCGTCGGTGTAGTCGATGACGCCCTGGAGGAAGTCCTCCATGTCGCTCAGGCTGTCCATCAGGTCGGCCAGGGTCCGGTAGGCCTCGCCGTCCTTGCCGTTTTCCTCCAGCGCGTCGGCGATGCCGTTCAGGTATTCGGACTTGTGCTTCTGGTCCTCGATGTTGTCCCGGATGATCTTCTGGACCTTGGAGGAGCGCATCTGCTCGGAGATGGCGTCGGACACCATCTGCTTGACCTCGTCGCTCTCCCACTGCTCCTCGATGTTCTGTGCGATCTGGCCCTGCACGTAGGGGGAGGCCATCTGCTCGTTGATGTTCTTGTTGATCTCGCTGCGGACCTCGGCGGAGGCCATGGCGTCCTTGTAGCCCGCGGCCATCTTGGCCTTCACCTCGGGGTTGGTTGCCATCTGCTCGTCCACGTTCTTGTCGATGATGGCCTGGACCGCCTCGGTCTGCATCTGCTCATCGACGGCGGCCTCGATCTGCTCCTCGGTGGGGTTGGCGATCTGCTTGAGGATCTCCGCCTTCGCCCCGGCCTCGACCTGCTCGCGGACCTGGGCCTCGGCGGCGGCGACGGCCTCGTCGCGATGGGCCGCCTTCTGCTGGGCCACCTGGGCGTCGATGATGCCCTTGACGTCCTCAGACGCCATCTGCGCCTCGACCATGCTGTCGATCTGGGCCTTCACGGCGGCGTCGATCTTCGCCTGGACCTCCGGGGAGGCCATCTGCTGGGCCACCATCGCGTCGATGTCCAGCTCCTCGGCCTCGGCGGTGAAGGCGGGGGAGAGCAGCTCGCTCAGAGCGGAGGCTTCCGCCTCGGAGGCGGGCGCGTTCTCGTCAGGTGCCTCGGCGGGTGTTTCTGCGGGCGTTTCGACGGATTCGGGGGTCTCCTCGGTCTTTTCTTCCTGATGCTCGATCACAGGGGCGAGTTCAGCCGCGTCGTGTGTTTCGGGCTCCGCGTCCTCCGACGCGGGCTCCTCGTGCCGGGGTTCCTTGTCGGTCTTTTCCTCGGCGGGTGCGTTGTCCTCCAGCGGGATGACGACCACGCCGCTGCCGCCCTCGGGCTTGTCCGTGTCTGCCTCGTCGGACGCGGTCTTTTCCTGGCTCTCGCCCTCCAGCGGGATCACCACGACGCCGCCGTGGGGCTCCGCCTCGGGCTGCTCCTGCGCTTCGGCATTCGCTTCGGGTTTTTCTTCCGCCTGTTCCCCGGCGTTTTCCTCTGTCTTATCGTCGGGACTCTGCCCGTCCTGCGCCTCCGGGGTCTCCTCCCCGGCGAGCTCGACGGGCTCGACGGGCGCGTCCTCAGCATTGTCCGCAATGCCCAGCTTGGCCAGCAGGGCGGCGCGGACCTCGCGCTCCACCTGCTCGGTCACCGCGGCGCGGATGGCGTCAGCGTTGGCCTCCACCTGGGCGCGCACGCTCTGTTTCACGGCGTCCGTCACGGCGGGGCGGATCTGCTGGTCCAGCTTGGCGTCGATCATGGCCTGGACCTGCTCGGAGGCAAGCTCCTGCGCGACCCGGGCCTCGATCATGGCCTGAATATCCTCCGACGCCATCAGACTGGCGACCTTTGCGGCCACCTGCTCCTCGGTGGGGTTGAGCACCTGGGCCTTCACGCCCTCGCGCACCTGGGGCTCCACCAGCGCCCGGACGGTCTCGCGGGCCTGCTTTTCCACCTCGGCCTGTACCTTCTCTGCGGCGGCCTTGTTGACCTCCTCGACCACCTTCTGATAGGCGGCCTCGTGCACGGCGTCCACCACCTGCTGGTAGGCCACCTCGCGGACCTGGCGCGCGACCTCCTTGCGAACGGCGGCGCGCACCTTTTCCTCCAGGATGCGGTTGGCCTCCTCGTAGACGTAATCCTCCACGTTCTCCAGCATCTCCCGCTGGAGGCGCGCGATCTCCTGATCGTAGTTGTCGACGGTCAGGGTGTGCAGCTTGATGTGCAGCTTGGAGAAGTCCTCCTCCTTGTCCTCCAGGCCGTCGTTGGCGGTGTCGATGACGGCCTCGAAGATCTGACGCGCGCCGTCCACCAGGGCGGCGGAGTTGGCGTCGATCTCATCCAGGCCTTCGGACAGCTCGATGATGCCGTCGTCCAGCCGGGTCGCGCCGTCCAGCAGGGCGGAGGTGCCGTCCCGCAGGGTGTCTGCGCCGTCCAGCAGCGTGGACGTGCCGTCGTAGAGCTGCTCCGCGCCGTCCCTGAGATCATACGCGCCGTCGTCCACCTGCTTCGCGCCGTCCTTCAAGGTTCCGACGCCGTCGGCGAGGTCGTCCGTGCCGTCCTTCAGCGCGCCGGCGCCGTCCCGCAGCTGCTCCGCGCCGTCGTTTACGTCGCTTGCGCCGGTATAGAGGGTATCCGTGCCGGCTTTGAGCTCGTCGGTGCCCTCCCAAAGCTCCTTCGCGCCGTCGCTCAGCGCGCCCGCGCCGTCGTAGAGCTCCTCCACGCCGTCCATCAGCAGGGTGACGGCGTCGTCCAGCGCATCGGTCAGCTCGCCCAGGTCCAGGTCCAGCGCGTCGTCCCCGTCCAGATCGTCGGGCACGAAGCTGGTGGCCAGCGTATACGCGCCGTAGTTGGAGAAGTTCTTCACGTCGGCTGTGACGGTGGCGGAGGTGGGGACCTCCAGGTCGATGTCCTCATACTCGTCCAGATGAAGCGCCTCCGCCGCGCCGGGCAGGCCGTAGCTGATGACGGCGCGGAAGTTTCCCGCGTCCACCACGCGGCCGTGGGTGACCTCGACGTTGTCAAATACATCCTCGTCCACGCGCATCACGGTGGCCATCAGGAAGGGTATGGGCATCTGTTCCCGGACGCCGTTGACCCGCACGGTCCGCGTCTCGGTGGCGGCGTAGTCGATCTGTATCTCCAGCCTGCCGCTCTTTCCGGCCAGCTCGGCGGGAGAAATGGGCGCGCCGTCCAGCCTGTAGGTGAAGCGCACGCTCACCGGCAGGGGGGCGTCGGAGCTGCCCTCGTAGCGGATCTCCTCGCCGCCCGCGTTCCAGAGCATCACGCCGTCCTTCTCGGTGTAGCCCTGGTCGCCGCCCACATTCTCGATGTCTAAAAGGGTGCTGACGTCCTCCAGGGTGTCCCGCCCGTCCGGGTTGTACAGCCGTTCGCTGACGGTGACGCTGTTCACGCCGCCCTCGGCGTCGGCCAGCACGTAGACGGTCTCCTTCTTGTCCTCCGCCAGCGCTGTCATCACCGAGCCGGTGACCAGCATCAGCGCCATGAACAGGGCGACGCCGCGCAGGATGTTGTTTTTCATAGGAATGACCCCCGTTTCCGATATCAATACATTCTTCCCTCGATCACGTCCGGCTGCTGGTGGGCGATGATCTTCACCGCGCACAGCGCCACACAGAGGTTCAAAAGTCCCTGGGCGATGAGCGACGCGCCCAGCAGCTGCACCAGCGTCTGTCCGCCCGCGGCGGGCAGTATGAGCAGCGCGATGCCGATGCCGCCCGCTGCCACGGCCAGCGCCAGTATGAGCCACCAGGTGTTGAGCCCGAAGCGCCGGGCGTCCAGCGCAGTCTGCACCTTGAACAGGCCGTCAGTGATGATCTCGATGCCCAGGATCGTGCACAGCGCGTTCATGGCCCAGTTGGGTCGCAGCGCCAGCACCAGGCCCAGGGCGATCACCAGTATGCCCATGGCCAGATCGTGCTGGAAGGCCAGCCGGTAAAGGTCCCGGGACCAGTAGCCGATGAGCTTGAACACGCCGAACGCGATCAGCACGATGCCGACCACCCGGCTGATCAGCTCCGCGGAGTACCCGGGCCGGGTGAGCATCATGACCCCCAGGGCGCTGAGCACCGCGGACAGTACGATGTAGCCCGCCTTGGCCGCGCGTATCATGTTGTTGGAACGCATGTGTCGTCACCTCCGTATGTGGAGAATTGTTGTATGCCGACAGGCTTAACGCCTGATGAAGTCGCGTTCATTTGAGCCTGCAGCGCTCCAGCAGGGCCATGGTGGACCCGGCGCGAAGCTCGCACAGGCGCTGCACGCGGGTCAGGGCGCTCTCGTCCATGCCCTCGTTCAGCCAGTCGATGATATAACCGTAGAATTCGCATTTGTAGGATTGCACGATGATGTCCCGGTCCTCGGGTCGGATGTCGATGCCCTCGGCGGTCCTGTCCACGAATTGGGCGGATATGTATTTGCAGATCTCCATCAGCCGCCGCACCAGGAAATCCCGGTTGGAGGAATTGTAGATGTGGTAGACGGCGTTTCGATGGTCGCGGCCCAATCGCAACGCGGCCTCGAAGCACTCCTCCATCGAGGAGATGTCGCTGTAGTCCTTCATGATGCCGTCCGCCTCCTCCAGGATGGTCTCCTCGATCACGGCGGTGATATCCTCGAAGTGATAGTAGAAGGTGTTCCGATTGATGCCGCAGTCCTCCACGATGTCCCGCACCGTGATCTTGTCCAGCGGCTTTTTATCCAGCAGCTTCATCAAAGAATCCATGATGGCCCTGCGCTTCTTCGATACCAAGCTGTCACCTCCCAGGAGAATGGAGAATGGAAAATGGAGAATGGAGAGCGGTATAGCGTTGAATGCGTGAATCCACTCCAGAGGCAATGAGTACAGACCGGAGTCGGTAAATGCGGACCGTTTCTCACATTCTCCACTTTCCACTTTCAACTATTGTTTAGTCGTCGATGTCCTCCACCGTGTAAGCGATGGCCTCGGCGGAAGCCACGGCGATGTGGGCATCGTCCAGGGCGTCCATGATGTCGGACTTGATGGAGGCGCGCTCCATCAGGCTGGAGGCGGCGGGCAGGCCGATGTTCTTGGCGGTGTCGCCGGTGATATAGAGGAGCTTGCCCTCGGCGTCGCGGGCGAGCATGGCCACGGTGATGTCAAAGGCGTTCTCCGCGGTCTGGTTGGTGACGGTGGCGCGGAGCACGTCCTCGTTGTCGTCCTCGTCCTTCTCGATGTATTCGCATTCGGCGGTCAGGGGATGGGCCAGCTGGTCGTCGTTTACCTTGGTGGTGATGGTCAGGGTGTAGTGGTCGATGTCGGACTTGCTGTTCAGGTCCTTCACGTCCTTGCTGATCACCAGCCAGCCGGTCTCGCCGGGCTGGAGCACCTGGGGATACATATTGTACTTGGAGGTGGACTCCACGGTGTCGCCCTCGGCGTCCTGGATCTGGAACAGCAGGTCGTTGACGGAGACGGTCTTGTCGGTGCCGTTCTTGGCGGCGGCGAAGTAGTACACGCGGTAGTCGTCGGAATGGGAGACCACATACCAGTTGTCTTCGGTCACCTCCAGGTTCCCGGCGGCGTAGGCGGGCAGGCAGAGAAGCATAATAAGGGACAGGATCAGAGCGATGGTGCGTTTCATGGTTGAACTTCCTCCTTCATTAAATGCGCGGATATTAAAGCAGGAAAGCCCGGCGTACCGGGACTCTCCTCCTCCGGCGCGGCAGTCTGCGCGCTGAGCGCTTGGGCCGCGTCCGTTAGGATAGCCTTATCTTACCATTTTCCGGGGTTCCGTCAATAGACAAAAATCCCCCGATGCACAAAATATCCACATTCTTAACCCGGTTACTGCATACTAACACGGTAAAGCGGAATTGTACTTCGGTCTGGACAGACCGAAGTCGGTTATTGAAGACCGACACCCATTTGCCCGTCTGCCCTAATTCCACGTAAATTTTACCCCATCCCATAACAAATCCCTTTTATTTTTTCCCTGAATGTGTTAGAATAGTGTCACCACAATAATATGGAGGAGTGATCCACTATGAATCTGAATAAGATGACCATTGAGGACGTTCAGGTCGCTGGCAAGAAGGTACTGGTGCGCTGCGATTTCAACGTGCCTCTGGACGCTGAAAAGCATATCACCGACGAGACCCGCATCAACGCGGCGCTGCCCACCATCAAGTATCTGCTGGACCACAAAGCCGCCGTGATCCTGTGCAGCCATCTGGGCCGTCCCAAAGGACAGTTCAACATGGAGTTCTCCCTGGCCCCCGTGGCCGCGCGCCTGTCCGAGAAGCTGGGCTTCGAGGTGAAGCTGGCCAAGGACGTCATCGGTCCTGACGCCAAGAGGCTGGCCGCCGAGGTGGAGCCCGGCAGGGCCATCATGCTTGAAAACGTCCGTTTCCACGCCGAGGAGGAGAAGAACGATCCCGCGTTCGCCAAGGAGCTGGCGAGCATGGCCGAGCTGTACGTCTCTGACGCCTTCGGCACCGTGCACCGCGCCCACGCCTCCACCGCCGGTGTGGCCGCCTATCTGCCCGCCGTGGCCGGCTTCCTGATCGGCAAGGAGCTCCAGTTCCTGGGCAACGCCGTGGAGAACCCGGTGCGCCCCTTCGTGGCCATCCTGGGTGGCGCGAAGGTCAAGGACAAGATCGGCGTCATCAAAAACCTGCTGGAGAAGGTCGACGTGCTGCTCATCGGCGGCGGCATGTCCTACACCTTCCAGGTGGCCCTGGGCGGCAAGGTCGGCCGCTCCCTGCTGGACGAGGAGCGCATCGGCCTGGCCAAGGAGCTCATCGAGCTGGCCCAGGAGAAGGGCGTCAAGATGCTGCTGCCCGTGGACAACGTGTGCGGCGACAGCTTCTCCAACGACTGTGAGCGCATCACCGCCCATTCCCGCAACATCCCCGATGCCTTCGAGGGCATGGACATTGGTCCCGAGACCGTGAAGCTGTTCTCCAATGAGATCGCCAAGGCCCGCACCATCGTCTGGAACGGCCCGATGGGCTGCTTCGAGATGCCCAACTTCGCCGTGGGCACCCTGGCCATCGCCAAGGCCATGGCCGAGTCCCATGCCACCACCATCATCGGCGGCGGCGACAGCGCGGCGGCCGTGACCCAGATGGGTCTGGCGGACCGCATGAGCCACATCTCCACCGGCGGCGGCGCGTCCCTCGAGTTCCTGGAGGGCAAGCAGCTGCCCGGCGTCGTGTGCCTGCTGGATCGGGTTCTGCCCACCCGCACCCCCATCATCGCCGGCAACTGGAAGATGAACAAGACCCCCGAGGAGGCCGCTCAGCTGGTCACCGACCTGATCCCGCTGGTGAAGAACGCCAAGTGCGACGTGGTCGTGTGCACCCCCGCCACTGACTTTGCGGCCATCAAGCCCATCATCGCCGGCACCAACATCCACCTGGGCGCGCAGAACGTCCACTTCAAGGAGTCCGGCGCCTACACCGGCGAGCTGTCCGCCGCCATGCTGAAGGCCGCGGGCTGCGAATATGTCATCATCGGCCACTCCGAGCGCCGCCAGTACTTCGGCGAGACCGACAAGACCGTCAACCTCCGCACCGTCGCCGCCGTGAAGGCGGGCCTCAAGGCCATCGTGTGCGTGGGCGAGATGAAGGACGAGCGCGAAGCCGGCTACACCGACATGATCGTCACCTATCAGACCCAGATGGCGCTGCACGGCCTGACCGCCAACGATCTGGAGAACGTCGTGGTCGCCTACGAGCCCGTTTGGGCCATCGGCACGGGGCTTACCGCCACCGACGAGCAGGCCAACGAGACCATCGGCGTCATCCGCAAGGCCATCGAGGCGAAGTTCGGCCGCTATGCCGCCGAGCACATCCGCATCCAGTACGGCGGGAGCATGAAGGGCTCCAACGTGAAAGGCCTGATGGCGCAGCCCGAAATCGACGGCGGCCTCATCGGCGGCGCGAGCCTCAAGGCTGCGGACTTCGCGCAGGTGGTGAACTTCTGATGAGCACGACCGCACTTTTGATACTCGACGGATTCGGGATCGGTAAAAACGATCCCGAGTCCAATGCCATCGTCGCGGCGGGCACGCCCGTCATCGATGGACTGAAGGAAAAATACTGCTACACCGCCATCGGCGCCTCCGGCCTGGACGTGGGCCTGCCGGACGGCCAGATGGGCAACTCCGAGGTGGGACACACCAACATCGGCGCGGGCCGCGTGGTCTACCAGATGCTGGTGAAGATCACCAAGGACATCCAGGACGGCGTGTTCTTTGACAACAAGGCCATGCTGGCCGCCATGGAGAACTGCAAGCAGCATGACTCGGCCCTTCACCTGATCGGCTTGGTCTCTCCCGGCGGCGTCCACTCCCACACCGAGCACCTCTACGGCATACTGGAAATGGCAAAGCGCCACGGCCTCGAGAAGGTCTACGTGCACTGCCTGCTGGACGGCCGCGACGTGCCGCCGGACTCCGGCTGGGAGTATGTCAAGAACCTGGTCGAGAAGATGAAGGAAATCGGCGTGGGCAAGGTGGCCACCGTCATGGGCCGCCTCTACGCCATGGACCGCGACTTCGCCTGGGAGCGCGTGGAGAAGGCCTACAACGCCATGGTCTGCGCCGAGGGCATCAAGGCCGACGATCCCGTGCAGGCCATCCTCGATTCCTACAAGGTGGTGGACGAGACCGGCAAGCACCTCACCGACGAGTTCATGCTGCCCACCGTCATCGACGAAAACGGCACCATCAAGGCCAACGATTCCGTCATCTTCTTCAACTTCCGTCCCGACCGCGCCCGCGAGATCACCCGCGCCTACGTCGACCCTGACTTCAAGGGCTTCGAGCGCAGGCACGGCTTCTTCCCGCTGTGCTACGTGTGCATGACCCAGTACGACGCGACCATGCCCAACGTGCTGATCGCCTATCCGCCTGAGAGCCTGCACATGACCATGGGCGAATACCTCTCCAAGCTGGGCAAGAAGCAGCTGCGCATCGCCGAGACCCAGAAGTACGCCCACGTGACGTTCTTCTTCAACGGCGGCGAGGAGCGCGTCTTCGACGGCGAGGACCGCATCCTGGTGCCCAGCCCCTCCGCCGAGGAGGTGCCCACCTTCGACCTCAAGCCCGAGATGAGCGCCTACGAGGTCACCGACGCCGTGCTCAAGGCCATCGACGAGAGGAAATACGACGTCATTATCCTCAACTTCGCCAACTGCGACATGGTCGGCCACACCGGCGTCATGGAGGCGGCGAAGAAGGCCGTGCGCACCGTGGATACATGCGTCGGCAGGATCGTGGACGCGCTGGTCGCCCAGGACGGCAAGGTGGTCATCACCGCCGACCACGGCAACTGCGATATGATGATCGACCCCGTGCACGGCGGCCCGTTCACCGCCCACACCACCAACCCGGTGCCCGTGATCGTCATCGATCCCGCGCATCCCAAGCACCACCTCCGCCAGGAGGGCGGCAAGCTCTGCGACTTGTGCCCCACCATGCTGGACCTCATGGGCATCGAAAAGCCCGCCGAGATGACCGGCCAGAGCCTGATCGCGGACTGAGACAAATGAATAGAGGAGACGGAGCGATCCGCCTCCTCTTTTTGTAAGATGTTGATAATGGGTGTAATGCTGTCCAATCCGCATGACAAGGATAGATTTGTCAGGTTACGGAGGACGACCTCTCAGTCAGCCTGCCGGCTGACAGCTCCCCTGAGAGGGGAGCCAAGAGGAGAGACAATGCATCAGCCTTGGCTCCCCTTTCAGGGGAGCTGTCACGCGAAGCGTGACTGAGAGGTCGTCTCCCATAATCCGGCATTTCCAGGTAAGACAGTACAGCGGACGAGGATGCTCCCCGTCCGCTGTGTTCACAGTTTGATCTCAATATCCCCGCTGGTGCTGACCGCGGTGACGCGGGGGGCGTCCTCCGGGATGCAGCCCTGTTCAGGGAGCTCGAGGTCGCCGCCGGTGCGGGCCTGGATGTCGTAGCCGACAGCGCTGGCGGGCAGTCGCAGGGAGATGTCCCCGCTGCCGGTGGAGGCGCGCAGGTCGGGGGTCTCGACGGCGTCCAGGTCGATATCGCCGCTGGTGGTCTCGCAGAGCAGGGAGGCGGCGGCGCGGGCGGCGCGCACCTCGATGTCTCCGGATATCGCACCCATGGCGGCGGTGTTGGCCCGCAGCATGTCGCCCTCCACGTCCCCGGAGGCCGAGCGCAGGCGCAGGCTTTTGACGGTGAGACGCCTGAATTCAACGTCGCCGGACATGGCCTCCAGCTTGCAATCGCCGTCCACGTCCACGTCCTTCAGGCGCATGTCACCGCTGCGGGTGGTGACCTCGGTGCGCCCGCCGACCTTGACGCGGCCCAGCTCGATGTCTCCGGAGGAGGAGGCCAGCACAGCCATCTCGGACAGAGAGAGGTTCTCCACCCGGATGTCCCCGCCGTAGCTGTCGGCGATGAGCTTTTCCGGCGCGCAGTTATCCAGCGTCAGCGTCACGCTGTGCTCCCGGCGAAACAGTCCCCGCCGGGGCGTCTCCGCCTCGCGAACGGTCAGCACGCCCGCCTCGAGGCTCCAGGTGAATACGTCGGACGCCGAGGCCTCGATCCGGGCGGTCATGTCATCGGGCAGGAAGCCCGCCTTTATGACGGCGTCGGCGTTCTTCACGTGCAGGCGCAGCTCCCGGATGTCCCCGCCGTAGTCCGCGCTGCCCTTGGCGGGCACGAGCGCCGCTCCCGCAGCGTTGTCACGGATCAGCGCGTCCACGTCGCCCAGCGCCGCCACGGCCTCGTCCTCGGTCATGCCCATCTCCACGCGGTCGTCCAGCAGCGCCGCGATCCGTCCGATCACGCGCTCCGCGCCGTCGAAGCCCTTGAGCCGCAATGTCAGCTCCTCCAAAAATGCCTGTCGGGATGTCATTGACGGTACCTCCTAACGGATCTGTCCGCTGCCGCGCACGATGTACTTGTAGGTGGTCAGCTCCTCCAGCCCCATCGGTCCGCGGGCGTGGAGCTTCTGGGTGGAGATGCCCATCTCACAGCCCAGGCCGAACTCGCCGCCGTCGGTGAAGCGGGTGGAGCAGTTGACGTAGACCGCGGCGCTGTCCACGGCCCGCGTGAACAGGTCCTGCACGGCGGGGTCCTCGGAGATCACGGCCTCGCTGTGGCCGGTGGAGTGTTTGGCGATGTGGGTCACGGCCTCCTCGGCGCTGTCGACCACGGCCACCGCCAGGATGTAGTCCAGGAACTCGGTGTCGAAGTCCGTCTCCGACGCCGGGGCGCCGGGGATGATGGCGGCGGCGCGCGCATCCAGCCGCAGCTCCACGGGGATGTCGCCCCGAGCGGCGCGGTCGTCCACCAGGCGCTGCTTCAGCTTCGGCAAAAACTCCGCGGCGATGGCGCTGTGCACCAGCAGCACCTCCTCGGCGTTGCACACCGACGGGCGGCTGGTCTTGGCGTTTTCGATGATGTCCAGGGCCTTGGCCTGGTCGCCGGCGGCGTCCACGTAGACGTGGCAGATGCCGGTGCCGGTCTGGATACAGGGCACCTTGGCGTTCTCGGTGATGGCGCGGATGAGTCCCGCGCCGCCGCGGGGGATCAGCAGATCCACCAGGCCGACGGCGGTCATCAGGTCCGTGGACGACTGGCGGCTGGTGTCCTGCACCAGCTGGACGAGGTCCTCGGGCAGGCCCGCCGCCACAAGCCCCGCTTTCATGGCCTTCACGATGGCGCTGGCCGAGCGAAACGCCTCCTTGCCCCCGCGGAGCACGCAGGCGCTCCCAGCCTTGAGGGCCAGCACGGCGGCGTCGGAGGTGACGTTGGGGCGGCTCTCATAGATGATGGCGATGACGCCCATGGCCACGCGGGTGCGCTCGATGACAAGGCCGTTGGGGCGCTCCACCCGGCTGATCACCGCGCCCACCGGGTCGGGCAGCGCCGCCACCTCGCGGATGCCCTGAGCCATGCCCGCGATGCGGTCCGGGGTCAGCTTGAGCCGGTCCAGCATCACCGCGCTGATGCGGTCCTTCGCCGCCTCCATGTCAAGGGCGTTGGCGGAGAGTATGTCCGCCTGATGGTCGATGAGCGCGTCCGCCATCCGCAGAAGCGCCTCGTTCTTCTTCTCCGTGCCCGCGGCCTGGAGCGCGGGCCAGGCGGCGCGTGCCTGCCTGAGCAGTTCAAAGGTGGTCATTGTGCTTTCCTCCCTATAAATCGCGTTCCCACGGGTTTGCCGTCGAGTATGTCGTAGAGCAGCTTGGGTTCAGCGCCGTTGGCGATGACCATGTCGATGCCCGCCTCCGCGGCGATGCGGGCCGCGCGCAGCTTCGTGACCATACCGCCGGTGCCCAGGGAGGAGCCGTTTCCTCCGGCCAGCGCCTCGATCTCGGGGGTGATGGCCTCCACCACGTCCAGCTTCCGCGCCTCGGGATCCCGCCGGGGATCGGCGGTGTAGAGCCCGTCGATGTCCGTCAGCAGCACCAGCAGCTCGGCGTTCACGGTGGCGGCGACGATGGCCGACAGCGTGTCGTTGTCGCCGATGACGATCTCGTCGGTGGCGATGGTGTCGTTCTCGTTGATCACCGGCAGCGCGCCCAGCTCCAGCAGCCGGTACAGCGTGTTGTGGAAGTGGGCGCGGCGGCCCTCATCCTCCACGTCGCTGCCCGTCACCAGCAGCTGCGCCACCGTGTGGTTGTACTCCGAGAACAGCCGGTCGTAGGTGTACATCAGCTCGCACTGGCCCACCGCCGCGGCGGCCTGCTTGGTGGGGATGTCCTCCGGGCGCTTCGACAGCGACAGCTTGCCCACGCCCATGCCGATGGCCCCCGAGGACACCAGGATCACCTCGTGCCCCGCGTTCTTCACGTCCGACAGCACCTTGCAGAGCGCCTCCACCCGGCGAATGTTCATGTGCCCCGTCCTGTGCGCCAGCGTGGACGTGCCCACCTTCACAACGATTCGCATACAATACCCCCTTCGCTCGTATGTCACACATTATAGCATATGATGGACGTTTGCGCCAGTGGGGGAGGGCAATTTGGGAGGAAGCTGATTCAGGGAAAAGGCAACAGGGAAAAGGCAACAGGGAAAAGGGAAAAGGAACAGCGGCTGCCGCGCGCATAGTAGGGGCGGCCGGCGTGTTCGCCCGCCTCTAAATCGAAACAATACGTACTACTTGGCGGGCGGTGTATTTCCACTTCTACGTAACCAAACTATTCCTTTTCCCTGTTCCCTGTTCCCTTTTCCCTCGCACCAAATCCCCCCTTGGCATCCGTCCAATCATATGGTATAATACATTCATACTATACACTGGAGAAATGCGATGTTGCGCTATCCCTGCCTTGTGGTGGACCATGACGACACTGTGGTGAACAGCACGGCCACGGTGCACTATCCCTGCTTTGTGCAATACTGCGGCGAGTTCGTGCCGGGGTATCACTGCTCGCTGGAGCACTATTTTCTGAAGAACTTCGACCCGGGCGTGGTGGCGTTCTTCCGGGACGACGTGGGCATGAGCGACGCGCAGATGAAGCACGAGCAGGGCTACTGGAACGCCTATGTACAGGACCACGTGCCGAAGGTCTATCCGGGCATGGCGGACATACTCTGGGAACAGAAGCGGCGGGGCGGGCTATTGTGCGTGATCTCCCACTCCTACGGGCCGAACATCCTGCGGGACTACCGGGAGAACGGCCTGCCGGAGCCGGACGCGGTGTACGGCTGGGAGTACCCGCCCCACCAGCGCAAGCCCAGCCCGTGGCCGCTTGAGCAGATCATGGCGCGGTACGGGCTTGGGCCCGGGGAGATGCTGATGCTGGACGACCTGAAACCGGGATACGACATGGCGCTCGCCTGCGGGGTCCGGTTCGCCGCGGCGGGCTGGGCCAACGACATTGCGCAGATCGAGGCCTTCATGCGCAGACATTGCGACCTCTACTTCAAGACCGTGCCGGAGCTCGCGGCGCACCTGTTCGACGGGGAGGATGGAACATGAAGAGGATCATCAAGATCGTGCTGACCGGCGGCCCGGCGGCGGGCAAGACCACGCTGATCAGCCGCATCCTGAACGAATTCAAGCAGGAAAACGGCTGGCGGGTCATCACCATCCCGGAGACCGCCACCGAGCTGATATCCGGGTTCGGCATACGGCCCTTCGGCGGCTGCATGTCGATGCTGGCGTTTCAGGATTTCGTCATCGCCGACCAGCTGCACAAGGAGCGGCTGGCACTGAAGGCCGCGGAGGTGGTGGAGGAGGAGAACGTCCTCATCATCTACGACCGCGCGCTGATGGACGACAAGGCCTACATCACCGACGAGCAGTTCAAGGAGGTGCTGGCCCGCTTCGACGGACTGACGGAGGAGCGGGTGCTGGAGGGTTACGACGCCGTGCTGCACCTGGTCACCTGCGCCAAGGGGGCGGAGTTCGCCTACAACCTGGGCAACGAGGCCCGGACCGAATCGCTGGAATACGCCCGGGAGATGGACGACCGGACCCTCCGGGCATGGCGCGGCCACCCAAATCTGAGCATCATCGACAACGCCGTCAACTTCGAGGACAAAATGAACCGGGCCATCCGGGCCATCTACGCCATACTCGGCGAGCCCGCGCCGCAGCAGAGGAAGCGGAAATACCTGATAGACATGCCCGACATGGGCGTCATCGCCTCAAAGTATGGCGCGGTGGCGCTGGACATGATGCAGACCTATCTGCTCCCCACAAAGCCCGGCGTGGAGCGCCGCATCCGGCAGCAGACCAACGGCGAGAGCTACCTCTATTTCTACACCGAGAAGCACACCGCCGAGGATGGCTCCAAGTGGGCCACCGAGCGCTCCATCCCCGAAAAGCAGTACGTGCGCTACCTGATGGAGTCCGACAACCGGCTCCACAGCGTGCGGAAGGTGAAGTATCGCTTCATCTATAACGACCGCCGCGTCGAGATCGACGTCTATCCCTTCTCCCGCGAGCGAGCCATCATGTTTGTGTACCATGAGGGCGAGGACGCCGTCCTGCCCCCCGAGATCAGCGTCATCCGCGAGGTCACCGGCGACCCGGAATACAAGAACCGGCAGCTGGCGGCAGTGCAGACGCTGTGACAACAGGACAAGGAGATGAATCGCATGAAGAAGCTGTATCGTTTGACGGCGCTGATGCTGGCGCTGATGATGCTCTGCGCATCGGCCCTGGCCGAGGCTGCGGAGGCTCCCGCACAGACGGAGGCCGCGGAGACGGAGACTGTGGAGACCGACGCTGTGGAGGCCGAAACCGGGGAGGCCGAGCTGCCCGACCCGGAGGAGGTGGAGGCGCTGGAGGCCGAGGCGGAGGAGGCTCCGGCGGAAGCGGCCGATGCGCCCGTGGAGCTGTGGTTCGACGCGGGCTTTGCCCTGACGCTGCCGGGGAACTGGGTCAGCTACGAGGTGGCGGACGCGGATAAGACGTCCGGGCTTGAGTACGCGCTGGGCGACGGGTCCGGGGAGCGGTATCTGTATATCTATCTGACGCCGACTACGCTCAAGGATATCGACGCCGTGAGCGGCGCGGTTGAGGCGGACGCGGCGCTGTCCCGCACCGGCAGTCTGTCCTTTGACGGCGCGGACTTCGTCTCCTTCATCGACGCGGCCCAGAACGCCAGCTGCTGCGCCACCCGCTGGAGCGACAGTCTGCTCACCTTTTGCTTCACCCCGCAGGATGAACCCGACTTCATGCTCACCGCCACCCAGATCATGGAGAGCTTCAGGGCGCGGTAAACCCTTGACCGATTGAGCGCGGCTTTGCCGCGCTTTTTTATTACGCTGATTGCAATATCTGAAATATAATCTTTAGAGATTAGTCTATTTTCGACCCTTTTTCACGCTTTACAAATAACGAAATAAATGAGACAATTATGAGACGAAAATACATTGCCGAGGATATACGTTGAGATGAAGCGCATCGCAGTCGTGCTGATCATTGCGCTCCTGGCGACCACTGCCGGGGGCTGTCAGTATGCCATCGTGGAGGGGGAGCCCATGCGGGTGCTGGGCCTTGCGGCATGTGCCGAGGGCAGCGCGCTCTTTGGCTTTGACGGCGCGAACACCGCCCTGTGGGACGGGGAGCCCGAAAACCTGACGCCGTCGCCATCGCCGTCACCCACGCCGGGGGACGGCTGGAACCCGGACCGCACGCCCACTCCGGAGCCGGAGGCCGGCCTCGAGCTGGTCACCCCCGCGCCCACGAAGATGCCCAAGGTGAAGGTGACGCCCTCGCCGACGCCCACCCAAGCGCCCTATACGCCCACGGTCATCGGTCTGCACAGCCGGGACGAGGCGGGGGAGACCAAGGTGCGCGACCTCCAGGAGCGGCTGGTGACGCTGGGATATCTGGATATAACGCCCGACGGCGTTTTCGGCTCCCGCACCCTGAAGGCGCTATTGCGCTTCCAGGCGGACAACGGCCTGGAGGAGACCGGCGAGCTGGACGCTGCCACGCGCATTGCGCTGGCCCCCAAGCCCGAGGCCACCACCGCGCCGGAGGACATACTGTTCTCGGAGGGCGCGCGGGGCCGAGACATCCGGGTGCTCCACTACAAGCTGCGGCAGTACGGCTTCTCCGACCGGCCCGTGGACGAGCTGTATGTCGAGGAGACGGCGGAGGAGGTCATGAACTTCCAGTCCTACGCCGTGAAGTACTACGGCACCGAGTTTGACGAGCCGAAGCAGTACGAGCCGCAGACGGCGGCCATTTCCACCGACGACGTGTTCGGCATGCCGGAGCTGGCGCCCGCGTCGACGCTCAGACCCTTCCACGCCACCGACGGCGTGGTCACCGAAAAGCTGTACGACTATCTGATCTCCGGGCGCTTCCCCGTGTACCGCGAGACGGTGCAGCGGGGCGACAGCGGCGAGGAGGTGGAGCGCCTCCAGCGACGCCTGACCACGCTGGACTACAACTATAACGGCACCTCCGGCAGCTACGACGAGATCACCGAGGCGGCGGTCAAGAGCTTCCAGCGGCGGGCCAACCTCCAGGAGACGGGCATCGCCGACGAGGAGACCCAGCGGCTGCTGTATTCCGACAACCCGCCCGAGCCGGCGCTGTCCGACAAGCCCTATCTCATCCGGGTCTCCCTGAACGACCAGCGGGTCTACGTCTACCGCTGGACCAATTCGGGCGTGGACGGCTACGGCCAGCTCATCAAGACCATGATCTGTTCCACCGGCATCGGCGGCACCACTCCCAAGGGCAGGTTCATCTCCACCGGCCACCGGGACGCCCGCTGGCACTACTTCGTGGAGTTCAACTGCTGGGCGCAGTACGCCTTCGTCATCACCGGGAACATACTCTTCCATTCGGTGCTCTATTCCACCGACAGCGAGGATTCCCTGCGCCAGAGCAGCGTGACCAATCTGGGCAAGAAGGCCTCCCACGGCTGCGTGCGGCTGCGGGTGGAGGACGCCCGGTGGATCTACGAGCACTGCGGTGCGGGCCAGGTCATCGAGGTATACTGACGGGTCCCATCCTTTACGATACATGTGAAGAAAGTTAAACTCCTGGACATAAATATGGGACATTTTTAAGCTATAATCAGAATATCAAGGCAGGCGGTAAAGGAGCTTTTATGGTTTTCAAGCGTTTATTCAGCATTACATTGGCGGCGGCGCTGCTGGCGGGGAGCTTCGGCGCGGCGGAATCCGGCGTGACGGCGGCGGACGCGCTGTTTGGCGGCGCGGTGGCCTACGACGCCCCGGTGGCGGAGCCCGCGGACGACGGCGCGACTGACGGCGGCGACGAGGAGGATATGTACGGGAGCAACGACACCGCCTCCCGCAGCACCTATCCCACCCTGAGGTTGGGGGACAGCGATTCCACCGACGGCGTGGCCTACATCGTGTTCTTGCAGAACCGACTGATCGAGCTGGGCTATCTGGACGACGCCGCGGACGGCACCTACGGGGAGAACACCCAGACAGCCGTGCGCGAATTCCAGAAGGCCAACGGTCTGGAGGCCACCGGCATCGCCGACCCCGAGACCCAGCAGAAGGTCTATTCCGATACCTCCACGCTGGTGCTGGCCTCCCCGGACACCACGCTGTTCGGCAGCGACACCATGCGCGTGCAGAACGCGCTGGCGCAGTGGGGCTTCATGTTCAGCCAGGTGGACGGCAAGATGGGGGACAACACCCGCGTCGCCATCAAGGACTTCAAGGAATACATGATGACCGTCGACCCCGAATACGGGGCGACGCCCACCCCCGCGCCCACGAACACCCCCGCGCCCACGCCCGAGGGCGGCGAGGTGTTCGACGACATGCCCGTGGCCAGCGACGAGCTGCTGGATGGCGTGACGCCCATCGTGCTCAAGGCCGACGGCAACATCGACCAGGAAGTATTGCAGTACGTGGACGGCGAAAAGCAGTTCCAGGTCTACCGCCAGACCGTGCGCAACGGCGACAAGGGCGACGAGGCGATGCGGGTGCAGAAGCGGCTTAAAAACCTCAAGTACCTCTACAGCGCCGACGGCAGCTTCGGCGGCCTGTCGGAGCTGGCCCTCAAGTACTTCCAGCGCAAGCACGGCTTGAGCGAGTCCGGCGTGGCCGACCAGCAGACCCAGGAGCTGCTCTTCTCTCCCGGCGCGCAGCCCGCCGAGGAGTACGTGTTCCCCTACAAGATCATCGTGGACATCAGCGACCAGCGGGTCTACGTGGGCCAGTGGAACGGCTCGGCCTACCGCGACCTGGTGAAGAAGATGAAGTGCTCCACCGGCAAGGACAACACCCCGACGCCCACCGGCACCTATCAGGCCCAGGGGCGCACGGGCGACGAGTGGTACTACTTTAAGGAATTCAACTGCTACGCCAAGTGGGCCACCCGCATCGTGGGCGGCATACTGTTCCACTCCATCACCTACAACTCCCACAAGGGCCGCAGCGGCTCCACCCGCAGCCTGGGCCGCAAGGCCAGCCACGGCTGCATCCGCCTGAGCGTCGAGGACGCCAAGTGGATCTATGATAACTGCCCCACCGGGACCACGGTGGTCATAAGGGAGTGATACAAACCCGCGGGAACGTCCAAAGGACGTCCCCGCGGGTTTTATGGTTTGAAAGAGGATACTTTGGGGGTCAAAACCCCATGCGAGCATCGGGGGAAGAGGGGACTTTCAAGTGAAACACATGCGTTGGTTGTCGGTCATGCTCATATTGGCCATGCTGCTGTCCGCGGTTAGCTTTGCCGAGGAGTTGGGCGAGATAGAGCTGTCCGCGCCGGAGGGCTATGTCGGGCTGTATGCGGCAGGGGTGCCCACCGTCGCGCTGACGAACACCAGGACCACGGCGAAGATGGACGTGGATGACATGCTGCAGATCGTGGTGAACGATGGCGAGACGGGGAAATTCACGTCAAAGAGCGCGAAGCTGGCGTCGGTGGACGCCAACGGCCTGGTCACGGCGCTGGCAAAGGGCACGGCGACGATCGAATTCAAGCCGGAGGGCGGCAAAAAGCGGACGCTGAGCGTCAAAATCAGCGATCCCTATGAGCCGACGGGCGTGAGCATCGGCCAGGGCAAGACGGCCACGCTGAACGTGGGCGATACGCTCTAGCTGGACGCGGCGCTGGCCCCCGAGACGGCGCGGACGGTCCTGACCTGGAAGAGCAGCAAGCCCCAGGCGGCGTCCGTGGACGCTGACGGCCTGGTGAAGGGGCTGAGCGAGGGCAAGGCGACCATCACCGTGACGACGGCCAACAAGAAAAAGGCCGCGATCACCGTGACGGTGAAGGACCCCTACAAGCCGACGGGCGTGCGCATCGGCCAGGGCAAGACGGCCACGGTGAATGTGGGCGACACGCTCCAGCTGGACGCGGCGCTGATTCCCGAGACGGCGCGGACGGTCTTGACATGGAAGAGCACCAAGCCGAAGACGGCGGAAGTGGACGGCGACGGCCTGGTGAAGGCGCTGAGCGAGGGCAAGGCGACCATCTCCGTGACGACCTCGAACAAGAAGAAGGCGTCGGTCGCGCTGACCGTGGTCGATCCCTACAAGCCGACGCGCGTGACTATTGAGCAGGGCAAGACCGCGACGCTGGATGTGGACGAGACACTCCAGCTGGACGCGGTGCTGGCCCCGGAGACGGCGCGGACGGTCCTGACGTGGAAGAGCAGCAAGCCGAAGGTGGTGGAGGTCGATGACGACGGCCTGGTGACGGCGCTGAGCGACGGCAAGACGACCATCACCGTGACGACGTCGAACAACAAGAAGGCGACCATCGCGCTGACAGTGGTCGATCCCTACAAGCCGATGGGCGTGCGCATCGACCAGGGCAGGTCGGCGACGCTGGATGTGGGCGAGACGCTCCAACTGGACGCGGTGCTGGCCCCGGAGACGGCGCAGACGATCCTCAAGTGGAAGAGCGGCAAGCCGAAGGTGGCGGAGGTCGACGACGACGGCTTTGTGACCGCGCTCTCCAGGGGCACGGCGAAGATCACCGTGACGACCCATAACGGGAAGTCCGCGACGCTGGACCTTGAGGTCATCGACGACAGCTTTGTGCCCATTTCGTCCAACCTGATCGCCGCCACCTACGAGGGCCTATCCTACAACATCGTCAATACCGCCATTGATCCCTTCACCTACGCGGACCTGGTCTATGACAACGTCTGCACGCACCCGGGCGGGACCGACGAGTACAGCGGCTACTGCCTCACCTTCTGCAACTTTTACGTGTCCGGCATGGTGGACGGCCTGACCGACGCGGATGTGCGCACCGCCAAGAGGAAGAGCAGGTCGAGCAAGCAGCTCAAGTACAAGACGGAGAAGTACAGCGACCCCGACGAGATGATGGCGCGCCTGTACGATCTGCTCAACGAGGGCGTGCCGCAGACCGTGATGGTCGATGCGATCCTCCATCCGGGCTCCCGCCACTTTGTCGTCGCGGTCGGCTACCGCTCGAGCGTCACCCGGCGGGACGCGCTCCGGCCCGAGGACCTGCTGGTGATCGACTCCTTCGATGGCAGGCTGGAGTCCATGGACCCGAAGATAGACCCGGTCGACACCCGCACGCTCTTCAAGCAGAGCGGAAAATACCGCATCGAAGCGGCATGGTATAAGTAATCGCATGCGGCCCTGTTTGACACCTGTTCGATGAGAGCGTGAAGAGCAGGGCCGATATTGTTTGGCGCAGGTCGTCAGCCCTCACCTATGAGGTTTATTAAGGCAATAGGCAATAGGCATCAGGCATCAGTGGAGTTACAGCGTCATCTATGATCGTTAATTCAGAGGTTTGCCGTTTCGGAGCCATTTGGCAGAGGGATACCACACAATGACATTGGCGCACGAGAAGGATGTAAAGGAGAGCTAATCCTTCGCCGCCACCCGACTAATGCCTAATGCCTAATCCCTGCGCCGCCAAAGGCGGCGCTCACATAATACAATCTTCAATTGACTTTTTGTGCTCATTCGTGTATATTGAGATTGGAATATGCATCGTGGAGGTGCGGTATGAAACGCTTGATCGGCGTCCTGGCGGCGCTTGCGCTGATGAGCGGCGCGCTGTCGGCTTCGGCGGAGGACATCGTGCTCGAGGGGCGGTCCCTGGAGGAGCTGTACGGGCTCCGGGAGCGCCTGGAGCGGCAGATCACGGCGCTGGAGCAGGCCGACGACGGGGTGACGGTCGATGCCGGCACCTATCAGGTGGGCCGGGACATCCCCGCGGGGGACTACGTGGTGACGGAGAACCAGGACGCCATGTTTGCCAGCGTTATGGTCCGGGAGAGCGCCGACGAGGCCTCCGCCCTGGTGAGCCACGATCTGGTCAACGGCCAGTGCGTCATCCGCCTCAGGGAGGGCATGTGGGTGACCCTGAACGAGGTGGTGGCCGTGCCGATCGCTCAGGCCGCGCCCATATCAGACGGAATTGTCCCCGAGGGCAGCTACCTGGTCGGCAGCCAGCTGCCCGCCGGGCGCTACGCGGTGACGCCCGTGGAGGGCGCGCCCCTGGCCAGCTACAGCATCTACGACGGCATACTGGGCACCGACGCCCAGCTGCTGAAATTCGAGGTGCTCCGGGAGAGCGCCGAGATCATACTCATCGACGGGGAATACATCGAGCTGTCCGGGAGCCGGCTGGCCATTGATCCCGAAGACTGACACCATGGAGGAACACGACCTATGAATCTGCCCGATTATCACAAGAATCCCCACGCGCTGCACGTGAATACGCTGCCCAACCGGGCCTATTACGTGCCCTATTCGGACCGCTTCGCGGCCATGCGGGATGAGCGCAGGGAATCGGACCGCTTCCATTCGCTCAACGGACGCTGGCAGTTTCGCTATTTTGACAGCGTGATCGACCTGCCGGACAATCTGCTGTCCTCCAATCTGGACATGGACACCATCCCCGTGCCCTCCGTGTGGCAGACCCAGGGCTATGACCGGCATCAGTACACCAACTGGCGCTATCCCTTTCCCTACGATCCGCCCCATGTGCCGGAGGAGAACCCCTGCGCCCTGTACCGGCGTCACTTCATGCTGCCCGAGGATCGCTGCCGCCGGACCATCGTGTTCGAGGGCGTGGATTCCTGCTTCTATCTGTGGATGAACGGGCGCTTCGTGGGCTACAGCCAGATCTCCCACTCCACCAGCGAGTTCGACATCACCGACTTCGTCCATACCGGCGACAACGAGATCGACGTGCTGGTGCTCAAGTGGTGCGACGGCAGCTATTTCGAGGATCAGGACAAGTTCCGCATGAGCGGCATCTTCCGGGACGTGTACATCCTGCGCCGGGAGAAGCGCTGCCTGTGGGACTACTTCGTCCACACCCACCTGTCTGAGGACCGTGAGCGCGCCTGGATCAAGGTGGATCTCCAGTACCTCGGCGAGGACCCCGCCGCCAGCCATCACACCCACTACTACCTGTACGACGCCACCGGGGACCGGGTCACCGATGGGCGGGCTTACGGCGACAGCTTTGAGATCGCCCTGGACAACGTCACCCTGTGGAACGCGGAGAATCCCTATCTGTATACGCTGGTCATGCGCTACAACGGCGAGTCCATGTGCGAGCTGGTGGGGCTTCGGGACATCCGGGTGGAGAACGGCGTGGTGCGCCTGAACGGGCAGCCCATCAAGCTCCGCGGCGTCAACCGCCACGACTTTGACCCTGTGGTGGGTCCCGCCGTGGGCGAGGAGGAGATGCTCAAGGACCTGGTGTTGATGAAGCAGCACAACATCAACGCCATCCGCACCAGTCACTATCCCAACTCCCCGCTGTTTCCCCGGATGTGCGACCGCTACGGCTTCTATCTGCTGGCCGAGGCCGACGTGGAGTGCCACGGCGTGGTGTATCAGAACGGCGAATACGACGAGAAGCACTACAACCTCCTGGCCCAGGACCCCGAGTACGGCGAGGCCATACTGGACCGGGTGCAGCACTGCGTCATCCGGGATAAAAACCGGCCCAGCATTCTCATATGGTCCATGGGCAACGAGTCCGGCATGGGCCGCAATTTCC
This sequence comes from uncultured Eubacteriales bacterium, assembly GCA_902799465.1. Classification (GTDB taxonomy): domain Bacteria; phylum Bacillota; class Clostridia; order Christensenellales; family Aristaeellaceae; genus UBA2862. The sequence goes on along the minus strand of CADCAS010000001.1, from coordinate 37,751 downwards.
ACGAGGCGCTGCGCTGGACCAAGACCTACGATCCCTCCCGGCTGACCCACTACGAGCGGGCCTCCTTCCCGCCGCCCGGCGAGTACATCAACAAGGATCACCTGGACCTCTACAGCCGCATGTACCCCTCCATACAGGAGATCGACGCCTACTTTGAGCGCAATGACGTGGGCAAGCCCTACATCCTCTGCGAGTACGCCCACGCCATGGGCAACGGCCCCGGCGACCCGGAGAACTACTTCCGCTGCATCGAGCGGCATGAGGGCCTGTGCGGCGGCTTCGTATGGGAGTGGTGCGACCACGCCATCGACATGGGCTTTACGCACGACGGGCGAAAGCGCTGGTACTACGGCGGCGACTTTGGCGAGTTCCCCAACGACGGAAACTTCTGCGTGGACGGCCTGGTCTATCCGGACCGCAGGCCGCACACCGGGCTATTGGAGCTGAAGAACGTCAACCGCCCCGCCCGCGTCACAGAGGTGGATCTGGTGCAGGGCGTGTTCCGGGTGCAGAACTACCTGGACTTCACCCGGCTCAACGAGCTCGTCCGCATGAACTATTATATCCGTGCCGAGGGGCGCGAGATCTACAGGGGCACGGTGGACGACGACCAGCTGGACATCCCGCCCCACGAGAAGCGGGACATCCACATCGAGATGCCCGCCGACCTGCCCCGTCTGTTCGCGGTGTACTTCGAGCAGACCCAGCGCTACGACCGCCCCCTGGCCCCCGCCGGGCATCTGCTGGGCTATGAGCAGATCGGGCGGCAGAAGATCACCCTGCCCGAGCTGCCCGAGGGCGTGCTGCCCATAGAGGTGCGCCAGGACGCGCGGCAGATCGTGCTGCGGGGCGAGAACTTCCGCTACATGTTCAACAAGCAGACGGCCTGCTTCGAGATCATGAACCACGACCAGCTCCACGTCATCAAGCGGCCCATGATGTTCAACATCTGGCGCGCGCCCACGGACAACGACATGTACATCGCCCGGAAGTGGCGGCAGTTCGGCTACGACAGGGCCGAGACCAAGGCCTACGACGTGCGGCTCAGCGTGCAGGACGACGTGCGCATACAGGCCGACTTCGCCATCGTCGCGCCGGGCCTGCCGAAGATCGCCTGGGGCACCGCGGATTGGCTCGTCCACATGAACGGCCGCATCGACGCGCGGATCGACGTGCAGCGCCGGGACAACGCGCCGCCGCTGCCCAGGTTCGGCATACGCTTCATGCTGCCCAGAATCATGAACAATCTCGACTATTTCGGCTTCGGTCCCTACGAGAGCTACGTGGACAAGCACCGCGCCGACGTAAAGCACATGTACCGCTCCACCGTGGAGTCCCAGCACGAGGACTACATCCGTCCCCAGGAGAACGGCAGCCACTGGAACTGCGACTACCTCCGCCTCTCCGGACCGCTGGGCGGCTTCGAGGTTTACGGCGACGAGTTCAGCTTCAACATCTCCCGCTACTCCCAGGAGGAGCTGGAGCGCAAGCGCCACAGCTGGGAGCTGGAGCCCTGCGAGGGCACCGTCTTCTGCCTGGACTACCGCCAGAACGGCATCGGCTCCAATTCGTGCGGCCCCGAACTCAATCCCCGCTACGCCATGCCCGACAAGTTCTGCTTCAGCTTCTCCCTGGTGCCGCTGACGTTTGACTGACGGCAGGCTTTTCAGCGGTGCGCTCCTGTCGCATAATAGAATGGGAAGCTGACAGTCAGGACAGCCAACAAGAACAGTCCCAAAGGACCGCGGTCCTTTGGGACTGTTCTGCTGTATATGGGCGTTATTCCTCCCTCGCCTCGCCGAGTTCCGCCTCGAGCGCGCCGATGCGCTGGGCGATGTCGGCGCAGAAGTCGTCGGCGGTCTCGGCCCGGGCCTGTGCGTTTAAGGCGACGAAGGCCTTGACGGGCTCCACCACGGCCTGGGCGGCACGGGCGAGGGCGGACTGGGCGGCAAAGCGCTGGCCGCGCAGGTACTGGGTGAGCACGTCGCAGGCGCGGGCCAGCTCGGCATCGCCGCTGCGATGGGCCTCGGCGGCCAGCGACTGGCTGGAATCGTTGATGTCGGCCCGCGCCCGGTGGTTCACCTGGGGCGCTTCGCAGGCCACGCCCTTGTCGTTGAGCTTGCGCACCATCTCCCGCACGTAGTCCGGGCGGCTCTTGATGACGGCGCGGTACTTGTTCTGATATCGCAGCATCAGGCTGTGGTCGCCCTCGGACAGCTTTTGCAGGCAGGCGCGCACCGACTGGCCCTCGGCCCGGGCGGTGAGCACCTGCTCCATCAGCCAATCCACCTCCTGCTGTGTAAAGGGCGTGAACCGGGCCGCGTGGGGCTGGCCGTTCTCGTGCTGGCGCACCTGGGCGTAGTAATAATTGCGGATGCTGTTGGGCCTGCGTCCGGTCTGGCGGGCGATCTGGTCGAACACCGATTTCAGTGGCAGACCCTGCTGCTGGGCCTCGTCCGCGGTCTCCCAGAGCAGCCGGTTTTCCGCCTCGCTCCACCCGGACCGCCGCCCGGCCCGGGCAAGGTCCGTCTGACTGATACTTTCGCGGGAAATTGCCTGATCCATATGCTTACCTCCCAAGAACTTCATGATACAGAGTATGCGCTTCATCTGCCGGGAATATACAGAAATGCGCCTCCGCATAAAGATTTTATATTTCAGGTGTATGGGCAATCACGCCGGCAATGTGGATTATATATGCCTAAAGTGCACAGAATATTCCATTTCTGCGGGATTTCGTCGGGAAAAATCATTTGGTTGTCCTATACAACCACGGCGGGATGTGCTATAATTAGACTGCTATATGTATTGATATTTTCATCTGTACTGGGCTTTGAACGTAGTGTTTATGCGAGGAGAAACCGATTCTCTGAAAGGTTGTGAATACATTGGATCAACAGCTTGAATTGATCAAAAAGGTGGCCAGTGGCCTCTATACCGAGGACAGTCCCCTCATACTGGAAGTCACGGAGCTGTACCGCGACAGGGCAAAGGGCGAGAGCGTGCTGAAGCTCACGTGGAAAAATATCTCCGCGATGGCGGTCCGGGCCATCAGGATCTCCGTTGAGGGCCTCGGCACCTTTGGAGAGGAATTGGAAACCGTTGATTTCCAGTATGATGGCCTGAACGCCGAGCAGGGGGACACCTTTGGCGATGATACGCCCATCGTCATGTCCGGCACCGACATGGCCAACTTCAAGGTCGCGCTGAAGCTGGTGGCTTTGGACGACGGCAATGTGTGGCGCAACGAGAACGGCGGATATCTCGAGCGCCTGCCCGCCGCCAAGCCGCTCAACCTGCGCGAGGAGGCAAGGGAACAGCTGAAAAGGGACCTGTCCGAATACGGCGCGGCCGATTCGACGGTCTGCGCGCCCCAGAACGCCATGGGGCTGTGGCAGTGCGGCTGCGGCAGCTGGCAGTATAAGTACACGCCCTGCCTCAAGTGCCACATCGAGGAGGAAACCCTCGAACAGGTTTCCGAGATCGACGGACTGACCATGCGGCTTACGGAGTACAAGGCCGAGCAGGAGCGCGAGCGCATGGAGCGCGAGCGCGAGGCGGAAAGGCGGCGCATAGAAGAGGAGGCGCGCATAGAGCGTCAGCGCATCGCACAGGAGGCAAAGGAAAAGGAAGAGGCGGCGGCTCTTGCGGCCAGGAAGGCCAGGGTAAGGAGGCGCACGCTCATCATCGGCGGCGTGGTGGCGGCGCTGGCTGTCGGCGGCTGGTTCGGCGGGAATGCGCTCATGCGCGCCAACAAGTACAAGGCCGCCGTCAACGCACTGAAGAGCAACGACTTTGTGACCGCGCAAAACAACCTGCTGGACCTGGGCAATTACAAGGACAGCGAGACCCTGCTCAAGGAGCTGGAGGCGGACCGGCTGTTCACGGAGGGCGAATACGCCGATGCGTATGAGCTCTATACCCAGCTGCCCGAGGCTTACCGGGTCCATGAGAATGATTACGACTCCATGTACAGGCAGGCCGAGGAGCTGGTGCAGGTCCAGGACTTCGACGGAGCCAAGGAGGCCTATGCCAAGCTGGGGAACTACCGCGACGCCGCCCAGAAGCTGACGGAGCTGGACACCCTGCGCAAGCGTGCCGAGGCCGACAAGGCCATGGAGGCCGGGGATTACGACACGGCACGCGCCGCCTACGAGGAACTGGGCGACGAGGAGATGGCCCATGAGGCCGACTACCGCAAGGCCGACAGCCAGTCGAAGGACGAGCCGTGGCTGGCCTTCGAGGGCTTTGAGGCGCTGGGCGAATACAAGGACAGCGCCGAGCGTGCCGCTGCCCTGTTCTCCCGCCGCTATCCCGAGATCGGCGAGCCGGACAACAACGGCCTGCGTGTCTTCACCGAGGCCGCGGACGACCGGCAGGGCCTGCTCGACGAGGACTACGAGGTGGCCGTGGAAGCAACCTACACCTCCATCGAGCCGGACGACAATGACAATTACATCGTCTCCGAGGAGGGCAGCTACGGCGTCATGAACGCCGACGGCGCGCTGTTCGTGCCCGCGCTGTACGGCAGCATCTCCGCCCAGGAGGGCTATTACGACGTGGAGTCCGACGGCAAGCACGGCCTGGCGGACAGCGACGGCAGGGAGATCATCGCCCCCGAGTACGACAGCATCACCCCCAAGGAGAGCTTCTTCGACGTAGAATCCGACGGCAAACACGGTCTGGTGGACAGCGAAGGCGAGGTGCGCGTCGCGCCCGAGTATGACAGCATCGAGGTGATCGAGGACGCCTACATCATCGTGACCCGCGTGGATGGCGGCGATACCGAATACATCGTGCTGGACGCCGATGGCGAGGCGCTGGAGGAGGGCATCGCTACGCTGGAGGAGGCCAAAGCGCGCGCCGAGGCGCTGACCTCTCCTGAATCCGTGGAGGAAGAGCCGGAGACCGTGGAGGAGGAGGCCAAGCCCGCCCGCGGGCCCCGCGTCATGAACCGTCCCGGCCAACAGCCCGCCGAGGCGGAGGAGGAGCCGGAGGCCGAGCCCGAAGCTGAACCCGAAGAGGACGAGACGTTTGTAGAGGAGGAGTCCGAGGAGATCCCCGCGGAGGCGGAGGACGACGCCGCGGAGGAAGAGACTCCCGAGGAGGCTGAAACTCCCGAGGAAGAGGAGGAGCCCGAGATCGTGGAATCCGCCCCCAGCACCGGCGACGGCCTGATCCCCGCCACCGACCTGTGGGGCTGCCGCGAGAAGGAAGTGCTGGACAAGGTGGGCGAGGACATGGTCCGCTGCAAGGTGGCGGACGCCCGCGCACGGCGGCTCTCCGGCGTGGAGGTGGAGGGGTACACCATGGATGTGTACTACGTCTTCGCCGAGAAGAACGGCAGGGAGCGCCTGAGCAAGATTGCCTACATACTCGCCGACAGCCAGCCCGACGCCGATGAGGTCAATGCCTGCATCGAGGCCCTGACCGCCGCCATGAGCAATGAGACCGGCGATCCCGCCGATCCCGACGCGGCCCCCGTCGTATGGAACCGCAGCGACTGCAAGGTGGAGATCGGCAAGGGCCGGTTCCTCAACTACAACGGCTCCAACAGCGTCACCGCGGCGATGGTATTCACCGGGAGAGAATAAGACTGATGAGGTAAAAAGTTCTTATCACATAACACAACGGCGGCCCCGCAATCGCGGGGCCGCCGTTAACTGTCGCTTGTTTTAGTTCTTCTTCACGCTCAGCGTGGCCTTTTCGCCGTTGATGTTCCAATCCTTCCTGTAGGCGTCGGCGGGCGCCTCGGCCTGGGCGAAGGCGGTGGCGAGGACGGCGGCGGAGATGGTCTCGGCGTTGCGGGCGAGGACGGGGGCGAGGGTATCGCTGGCCTGATAGGTCACGGCGATGCGGTCCACCACGTCGAAGCCGGCCTCCTTGCGCATGGTCTGGAGCTTAGAGATGACCTCGCGGACATAGCCCTTCTCGATCAGCGCCGGGGTCAGGTTGGTGTCGATGACCACGGTCATGTCGTTCTCGTTCTGGGAGACGAAGCCCTCCTTCTGGGCGGGGGCGATGAGGCAGTCGTCCTTTGACAGCTCCACAACGCTTCCCTGGACGTCGAACTTCACGCTGCCGTCCTTGTCCAGCGCGTCCACGAAGGCATTGCCGTCCACGGTCTTGAGGTACTCGCCGATGGCGGGCACCAGCTTGCCGTACCTGCGGCCCAGGGTGCGCAGCTGGGGCTTGATCTGATAGGTGGTGAAGGCGCGGGCGTCCTCGATGTACTGCACGTCCTCCACGTTCAGCTCGTCACGGATCAGCGCGGCGCAGGCATCGGAGAGCTTCGCGCCCTTGACGTACAGCGTGGACAGGGCCTGGCGGACCTTGATGTTGGCGGTGGCGCGGCAGGCGCGGCCAAGCTGCACCGCGGCCATGACCTCCTCCATCTCGGCCTCGAGACGGGCGTCGATCAAGCTTTCGTCGGCCACGGGGTAGTCGCACAGGTGGACGGATTCGGGCGCGCCGGACACGTTGCCCACCACCAGTTTGCGGTACATGCTCTCGGTCATGAAGGGCACGTAGGGCGCGGCCAGCTTGCACAGCGTGGTCAGCACGGTGTAGAGGGTCTCATAGGCGGCCTTCTTGTCACCGGTCCAGTCCTTGCCCCAGAAGCGGGACTTCGACAGGCGCACATACCAGTTGGACAGCTCGTCCACGAAGGCCTGGATGGCGCGGGCGGTCTCGGTGATCTTGTACTGCTGCAGGCCCTCGTCCACGAACTTCACCAGGGTGTTCAGCTTGGAGAGCGCCCACTTGTCCATCAGCGTGAAGTCGGCGGGATCGGCCCTGTGCGCCTCCGGCCGGTAGTCGTCGATGGAGGCATACATGGTGAAGAAGGCGTAGGTGTTCCACAGCGTGCCCATGAACTTGGACTGCATCTCGCTGACCAGCTCGTGGGAGAAGCGGGTGGGCAGCCACGGCGCGCCGTTGGCGTAGAAGTACCAGCGCACGGCGCAGCACGTCCCAGGGATTGACCACGTTGCCCAGGTGCTTGGACATCTTGCGGCCCTCGGCGTCCTGCACGTGGCCCATGACCACGCAGTTCTCGAAGGGGCTGCGGTCGAACAGCAGCGTGCCGATGGCCATGAGGGTGTAGAACCAGCCGCGGGTCTGGTCGATGGCCTCGGAGATGAAGTTGGCCGGGAAGTTGGCCTCGAAGATCTCCTTGTTCTCAAAGGGATAGTGCCACTGCGCGAAGGGCATGCTGCCGGAGTCGTACCAGCAGTCGATGACCTCGGGCGTCCTGCGCATCACGCCGCCGCAGTCGGGGCAGGTGAGGGTCACGGCGTCGATGTAGGGACGATGCAGCTCGATGTCGTCCGGCACGGGCTGTCCGTCGATGCTGCCCAGCTCCTTCAGCTCCTGGCGGGAGCCCACCACGTGGATCTTGCCGCACTTGCACACCCACACCGGCAGCGGAGTGCCCCAATAGCGCTCGCGGGACAGGCCCCAGTCGATGACATTCTCCAGGAAGTTGCCGAAGCGGCCCTCGCGGATGTTGTCGGGATACCAGTTGACGGTGTTGTTGTTCTTGAGCAGGTTGTCCCGCACGGCGGTCATGCGGATGAACCAGGTGGAGCGGGCGTAGTAGATCAGCGGGGTGTCGCAGCGCCAGCAGAAGGGATAGTCGTGGGTGAAGTAGGGCGCGGAGACCAGCTTGCCCTCCTTGTCCAGCTCATCCAGGATCATCGGGTCGGCCTTCTTGACGAACACGCCGGGCCAGCGGGTGACCTCGGTCATCTCGCCACGGGTGTTGACCAGCTGGAGGAAGGGGATATGGTTCTCGCGGCCCACGCGGGCGTCGTCCTCGCCGAACGCGGGGGCCTGATGAACCACGCCGGTGCCGTCGGTCATGGTGACGTAGTCGTCGCAGACCACCGTCCAGGCGTTCTGGGCGTTGTCCACGCCCTCGATGGCCTTGACCTGGAAGTCGAACAGCGGCTCATAGCGCAGACCCTTCAATTCGCTGCCGGGGAAGGTCACCTTGTTCTGCACCTCGACGCCCTCGCCCAGCACCTTCTCGATCAGGGCGTCGCCCATGATGACAGTGCGGCCGTCGTAGTCGAATTTCGCGTAGGTCTCGCTGGGGTTCACGCACAGCGCCACGTTGCTGGGCAGGGTCCAGGGGGTGGTGGTCCAGGCGTAGATATAGGTGTTCTCTTCATCTTTCACCTTGAACCGAACCACGGCGGAGCGCTCCTTGACCTCCTTGTAGCCCTGGCTGACCTCGTGGGAGGACAGCGCGGTGCCGCAGCGGGGGCAGTAGGGGACCACCTTGTGGCCCTTGTACAGCAGGCCCTTGTCGGCGATCTGCTTGAGGGACCACCACTCGGACTCGATGTAGTCGTTGTCATAGGTGATGTAGGGGTGCTCCATGTCGGCCCAGTAGCCCACGCGCTCGGACATGCGCTCCCATTCGCCCTTGTACTTCCACACGGACTCCTTGCACTTCTTGATGAAGGGCTCGATGCCGTATTCCTCGATCTGCTCCTTGCCGTCCAGGCCCAGCAGCTTCTCCACCTCCAGCTCCACCGGCAGGCCGTGGGTGTCCCAGCCGGCCTTGCGGGTGACGGACTTGCCCTTCATGGTCCAGTAGCGGGGGAACAGGTCCTTCAGCGCGCGGGTCTCGATGTGGCCGATGTGGGGCTTGCCGTTTGCCGTCGGCGGGCCGTCGAAGAAGGTCCATACGTCCGCGCCCTTGCGCTGGTCCATGGACTTTTTAAAGATGTCGTTGTCATTCCAGAACCTGATGACCTCCTGCTCGCGCTGCTGGAAGTCAAGTGCCGTGGAAACCTTTTCAAACATGTGCGTTCCTCCCCAAAAATAATAGGCCCTCATCCCACCTTGGGACGAAGACGCTCGCGGTACCACCCAAATTAGCGCATTGTTTGCGCTCTCTCTGCTCGCGCTGTACCGGGCGCGGCCCGGCGGGACCTACTGACGCTTTCGACCCCGCTGCTCGGAGGGGATTCCCCAGGACTCGGACCTCCGGACTTGCACCATACTCCGGCTCGCTCTGCGCCCGATGTCGAGGGCATGCCTCGTCAACGCATAAATATTACCTATATCATTATACCCCATTTTCACGATTTGTAAATGCCCCGCCCCGCGATTCAACAACAATTTTACCATTCCGAAGTCCAATTTGGTTCAATTCTGCGAATCAGTGTGGTATAATCATACCGTATATTTGCTGCGTGTGATTAAGGAGTGAGAACGTCATTGGATATCTTTAACAAATGCTATCAGTATTCCCTGGCAAACGAGCTGCGGCAGAAGGGGCTTTATCCCTATTTCCACGCCCTGGAGACCCGGCAGGACGCCGAGGTGGTCATGGAGGGCAAGCGGCGCATCATGCTGGGTTCCAACAACTATCTGGGCCTGACCACCTGCTCCGAGGTACAGGAGGCGGGACTTAAGGCGCTTGAGCAGTACGGCACCGGCTGCTCCGGCTCCCGCTTCTTAAACGGCACGCTGCGGCTGCACCTGGAGCTGGAGGCGGAGCTGGCGCAGTTTTTGCACAAGGAGGCCTGCTGCACCTTTTCCACCGGGTTCCAGTCCAACCTGGGCATCATCTCCGCCATCGTCGGCCACGGCGATTACGTGATCTGCGACAAGGAAAACCACGCCTCCATCTACGACGGCTGCAAGCTGTCCTATGGCCGCATGCTGACCTACGGCCACGCCAATATGGAGGAGCTGGAGATCCAGCTGAAAAAGATCCCCGAGAGCGCAGGCTGCCTGATCGTCACCGACGGCGTGTTCTCCATGGGCGGCGACATCGCAAAGCTGCCGGAGATCGTGGCGCTGGCCAAAAAGTACGGCGCGCGGGTGATGGTGGACGACGCCCACGGCCTGGGGGTCATCGGCGAGGGCGGGCGCGGCACCGCGTCCCACTTCGGACTGGAGGACGAGGTGGACCTGATCATGGGCACCTTCTCCAAGTCCCTGGCCTCCCTGGGCGGCTATCTGGTGGCCAAGGCCGAGGTGGTGGACTATGTGCGCCACAACTCCCGGCCCTTCATCTTCTCCGCCTCCATACCGCCGGCCTCCGCGGCCATCGCGCTGGCCTCTCTGCGCTACATCGAGGCGCGCCCGGAGATCGTGACCCGGCTGTCCGAACTGTCCGCCTACATGCGCAGGGGCTTAAAGGCGCGCGGCATACCGATCATCGAGGCCCAGACGCCCATCATCCCCATCTACACCTACACCGCCGAGGCCACGCTGATTCGCGCCCGCCAGCTCTACGACGCCGGGGTCTACGTCAATCCCGTCCTTCCGCCCGCCACGCCGCCCGAGCTGTGCCTGCTGCGCACCAGCTACATGGCCTCCCTCAACGAAAAGCTGCTGGATGAGGCGCTGGACATCTTCGGAAGGGTGTTCGCAGAGCCCATCGGATAACGCCCCATTTATATGACAGAGCGCAGGAACGAAATGCCGTTCCTGCGCTCTGACTATTCATAGATCCCACTCAGCTTTTCCAGCGTCGCCCGGAGCTGGTTCACTACGGGCTGGGGGCCGGTGAGGCGGATGCCCTCGCCCAGGCTGAACAGCCAGCCGAAGAACTGGGGGCTGACCGCTACGCTGACCAGGGCCTCGAAGTGGCCTTCGTCGGCGGGGACCATGGGAATGTCCGCGCCGAAGCGGTCGATGAGTATGCCCGCCATCCAGTTTTCCGCCAGCAGCGACACCCGCGTCACCTGGCCGCCGAACATGCCGAACACGCTGCGGCTGCCGTAGTCCTCGGCGTGATAGTGCTCGCGCCCCTCCCGCGGGACGCCGGTGGCCTTGATGCGCAGCATCTTGTCCACGCGGTAGTGCTTGATTTTGCCATCCTCGAAGCCCACCAGATAGTAGTTGTCGCTGTCCAGGATCAGCGCCCAGGGGCTGACGGTGTAAACCGCGCCGTCCCGGCGGGGGACCATGCGCTTGTGCACGTCCCACTGGAAGTACTGGAACTGGATCTGGGAATCCTGGTTGATGGCGGCGTGGAGCTTGTCCACGTTGTAGTAGATGGACTCGTTCATGCTCTTGACCCGCCCGGAGATCAGCACCTGGCGGTGGAGCGCCCGGGCCTGGTGGCGGCTGGCGAGGCTCTCCAGCTTCTTGATAAGCTGTCGCGACTTCCGCTCCGTGATGAACCGGGACGCCTGCACCGAGTCCACCAGCAGCTTGAGCTCCGGCAGCTCAAACTCCCGGTCCCCCTGGAAGTAGTAATAGGACCGGCCCCGGTGGTCCGCCTGGATGTCCAGCCCCGATTCCCGCAGCTGCTCCACGTCCTCGTACAGCGTCTTGCGCGTCACAGTCTTCATGCCCGCCGCCTCCAGCCGCCCGTTGACGTCCGACAGCGTCAGCCCGTGATCCTCGTCCGTCTCCTCGCTGAAAAGCCGCGCGAGGAAAAGTATTCGTGAACGGTTGCTCGACATGGGAACCTCCGTAGAATTGATAATGGATAAGGGAGAATGGAAAATGACGGGACAAATCCATTCGGATTTATTGGATGACAGGGGGAATTGGAAAAAGAAATCCGAAGGATTTCCACATTCATTCTCCATTCTCCATTGTCCATTGCTCTTTCCCGAATTATACCAAAATATTCTTCGCTGCGTCAAGGTGAAATCGGCCTTGACAAGAACATGTGTTCGATATTATAATAGGGGGTGAGAGGGGGCGGCGGCGTGGAGGGATCGGTGTATGTTTGCGTGGACTTGAAGAGCTACTACGCCTCGGTGGAGTGCGTGGCGCGGGGGCTGGATCCGCTGGCGGCGCGGCTGCTGGTGGCGGACGAGAGCCGGTCCGACAACACCATCTGTCTGGCGGTTTCCCCGGCCCTGAAGGCGCTGGGGGTGCCCAGCCGCCCGCGGCTGTTCGAGGCGAAGCAGGCCGTGCGGCTGGCGGAGGCGCGGGACAGGCGGCGGTACGACTTCATCATCGCCACGCCCAGGATGGCGGAGTACGAGCGGGTGTCGGCGCTGATCTACGGCATCTATCTGACCTATGTGGCCCCGGACGACATCCACGTCTACAGCGTGGACGAGGTGTTCATGGACGTGACCCACTACCTGAGCCTGTACCGGGACGCTGCGGCGCGGGCGGGGGAGGACCCCTGCCGCCACATGGTCCGGCGGATGCTCCGGGATGTGCTCCGGGCCACCGGCATCACCGCCACCGCGGGCATCGGCACGAACCTGTACCTGGCCAAGGTGGCCATGGACATCGTGGCGAAGAAGGCCCCGCCCGACGAAAACGGCGCGCGGATGGCGGCGCTGGACGAGCCGAGCTACCGGCGTCTGCTGTGGCCGGTCAGGCCGCTGACGGCCTTCTGGCAGATCGGCGAGGGCAAGTGCAGGCGGCTGGCGAAGTACGGCATCTTCACCATGGGGGACATCGCCCGCACCTCGCTGGAGGACGAGGAGTTCCTCTACCGGCTGTTCGGCGTGGACGCAGAGCTGCTGATCGACCACGCCTGGGGCGCGGAGAGCTGCACGATGGAGGACATCAAGCGCTACGTGCCCAAGGCGCACTCCCTGTCCGTGGGCCAGGTGCTGCCCCGGCCCTACGCCTTTTCGGAGGCGCGGCTGATCCTCTCGGAGATGCTGGAGCAGCTGGCCGCGGACCTGCTGAAAAAGGGGCTGACCACCGAGCAGGTGACCTGGTGGGTGGGGTTCGATCCCGTGTCCATGGAGCGGAGCGACTACCGGGGGCCGGTGGCGGTGGACTACTACGGCCGGCTCCACCCCCGGCACGCCTCGGGCACCGTGCACCTGCCCACCCGCAGCGCCAGCGCCCACCTGCTGCGCGCGGGCGTGCTCCGGGCCTTCGATGACCAGGTGGACCGGGAGCTGTACGTCCGCCGCCTGGGCGTCGCCGCCGCCGACACCCACAACGAATGCGTCCAGCTGGACATGTTCACCGACTACGCCGCCCTGGAGCAGGAGTCCCGCATCCAGCGGGCCGTCCAGGAGATCCGCAGCCGCTACGGCGGCAACGCCATCCTCAAGGGCATGAGTTACCTGGACGCCGCCACCGCCAGAGAGCGCAACACCCAGATTGGCGGACATCGGGCGTGATGGGGGATGTGTGTCGCAATATGGCAGGCGTCGTCACTGTCGCCCCTCGCCCTGCCAGCCGATGGGACAGGCCTTGTTGCTAACAAAATGTTTACGTTCAATCCGCTCAAATTCGCGCCATTCCCTTGACGGGAGACCGGGAGAGGGTGGTATAATGATTATATAAAAATGGCGGAGTGTACGCCAAAGCCCGGAGGGGGGAGAGGCCATGCATGGGAACGGTAAGCGCGTCAGTCGACAGAACAAGCTGCAGCTGATCGCCATTGCCGTGTGCGTCATGGCGCTGCTGCTGGGCATCGAGGACTTCATCATCAGCTCGGGCAACCGAAGCCAGGCCTACCGCACCGCCACGCTGCTGACGGATGAGGTGAGCGGCCTGCTGAGCGCCAAGGCCCGCAGGGAGCAGACACTGGTGGAATCCCTGAAGGAGAACTACATCACCCGGGCCCGGGCGGTGGCCTACATGGTGGACCACATCCCCGGCATCGACAGCGACATCGAGGAGCTCGAGCGCGTGGCGTCGCTGATGTCCATCGATGAGATCCAGATCTTCGACGCCACGGGCACCATCATCGGCGGCACCGTGCCCAGCTACTACGGCTATTCCCTGGATTCCGGCGAGCAGATGGCCTTCTTCAAGCCCATGCTGGGGGACAGGACGCTGGCCATGTGCCAGGACGTGACCCCGAACACCGCAGAGGGCAAGTCCATGATGTACGCCATGTGCTGGAACGGGCAGGGCGAGCGGATGATCCAGATTGGCATCGAGCCGGTGCGGCTGCTGGAGGAGCTGCGCACCGACACCGTATCCGACGTGGTGTCCAGTCTGCCCGTCTACGAGGGGCTGGACGTGCTGGTGGCGGACTGGGAGAGCGAGGAGATTTTGGGCGCGACGCTGAACGGCGCGGCGGGCAGGACGCTGATCGAGCTGGGCATCGACCTGCAAAAGCTGAAGCCCCACGCCCTAAACAGCGTCTCGCGGACCGAATTCGGCGGCCCGTACTACTGCACCTATCGAAGCCCCGAGGACTACACCATCGTCATCCTCCAGGAGAAGCGCTATGTCAACCGGAGCCTGCCGGTGATCATGCTGACCCTGTCGCTGTATCTGCTCTTCTCCGCGGGGGTGCTGACCGTCATCGTGCGCCGCATGACCAGCCGCATCGTCGACGAGCAGGAGAACGCCAACACCGACTCCCTCACCGGCATGCGCAACCGCCGCGCTTATGAGACCGATATGCAGGCGCTGCAAAACGACCCCAAGCGGCTCGAGGTGGTGTACATCTCCATGGACCTGAACGGCCTCAAGGAGATCAACGACCACCACGGCCACGAGGCCGGGGACTGGCTGATCACCGACGCCGCCGAATACATGAAGGAGTGCTACGGCATCTACGGCACCCTCTACCGCATCGGCGGCGACGAGTTCGCGGCGCTGGTGTACGCCGACGCATGGCAGCTCAAGCGGGCCGACGTGCTGTTTAAGCAGAAGATGGACACCTGGACCCGCCGCCGAGGGTGGGAGATGAGCGTCTCCATCGGCATCGCCTACGCACGGGAGGAGCCCTCCCTCAGCCTGTCCGAGCTGGCCAAGCTGGCCGACGAGCGAATGTACGAGGACAAGGCAAAGTTCTATCAGCAAAAGGGAAGGGACCGGCGAGCCCGGTAAATCTTATCTCCAATCAATCCAACTGCGGACGCTCTGCACGGGCGTCCGCTTCTCATTTGTAAGCTTGCTGCTGTCAATAGACATGGATATGCCTGAGTAGAGAGTTGAAAGTGGGGAGTTGAATTGCGGCTGACGCACTTTGATTCTTACCGCGACAGCTCACTATTAAACTCTCCACTTCACATTGTCCTCCCAGTCATGAATCCTTCGCCTCGACCATAATATAAAACCATGCCGCAAGGGAGGCGAGGGGATTGGAGAGCATCGCGCGGCTTCGGGGGCTGCTGCCCGCGGAGGTCGGGGAGGCGCTGGCGGCGCGGGCGGGGGACGTGCGGGAGCTGCGGCTGCGGGCGGGGCGTCCCGTGCAACTCAGGTGCGCCTCGGGAGAGTGGCTGTCCCGCGCGCCGCTGAAGGCTGATGAACTGGACCGCATACTGGATGCCCTTATGGACTACAGCTGGTACGCCCGGGAGGCGGAGCTGCGGGAGGGCTTCTTCACCCTGTCTGACGGCTGCCGGGTGGGGGTGTGCGGGCGGCTTGTGTGGGACGGGGAACGGGTGACGGGCATGGCCGAGGCCGGCTCCCTGTGCCTGCGCTTTGCCCGGGCGGTCCCGGGCTGCGCTGACGTGGTGTGGCCGCGCCTGCTCGATCGCGACGGCCTGCCCTTTTCAACGCTGATCCTGTCACCGCCGGGGCTGGGCAAGACCACGCTGCTGCGGGAGCTGGCGCGTCGGCTGTCCGAGGAGGGGCGCAACGTGTGCATCGCCGACGAGCGACATGAGCTGGCCGCCTGTCACCGCGGCGTGCCCACACTGGACGTGGGGCCGCGCACCGACGTGATGGACGGCTGTCCCAAGGCGGCGGCAATCCCCCGGATGCTCCGCGCCGCCGCGCCGGAGGTCATCATCGCCGACGAGATCGGCGGGGCGGCGGACGCGGCGGCGCTGGCCGAGGCGGTTCGCTGCGGCGTGCGGGTCATCGCCTCGGCCCACGCGGGCGGCTTTCGGCAGCTCTATCGGCGGGAGGGACTGGCTGGGCTGGACGGGGTGTTCGAGCTGGGCGCGCTGCTGGGCGGCGCGCCCGGACACATCGCGGAGATTCGCAAGATCGGGGAGGAATGGCATGCGTTTCGCACTGGCAATCTGCGTGGTGGTGGGGTGCGCGCTGTGCGGAAGCGCCCTGTCCGCCTCTGCCCGGCGCAGGGCGGTGACGCTGGCGGCGCTGGTCGAGGGGATCAAGGTGCTGCGGATGCGGATGCTCAAGCTGCTGGAGCCGGTGGCGGCGGCGCTGTCCGGCTCGGGGTGTGACATACTGGCGGCGGTGGGACGGGCGATGGGTCCCGGCGAGGCCGCGGCGTCAGCCTGGGGGAAGGTGTCCCAGGGCGCGGGCCGTCGCGGCGGCGCCATCGACGCCCTGGACGCGGCGGACCGTCGGACGCTGGATCAGCTGTTCAGCCAGCTGGGCGAGACGGGCCGCGAGCGGCAGGAGCTGCTTCTCTCCGCCGTCCTCAACACCCTGGAGCGCAGCCTCGACCAGGCCCGGACCAACGCCCGAAGCGCCGAACGGCTCTACCTCTCGCTGGGCCTGCTGCTGGGGCTGATGCTGGCGCTGATCGTGATTTAGACAGGGAAGATACATGGCAATCGTGACAGCACACTGTTAAACTTTCCACTCTTTGTATAAAGAGGTATCTATGGACGTTGACTTCATATTCAAGATCGCGGGGATCGGGATCGTGGTGACGGTGATCGGGCAGGTGCTGAGCCGTGCGGGGCGGGACGACATCGCCATGCTGGCCACGCTGTCCGGGCTGGTGGTGGTGCTGATGATGGTGGCGAACATGATCTCCGGCTTCTTCAACAGCGTGCGAAGCCTGTTCGCGCTGTGAGCCATGGCGCTGCGCTGGATCGGGGTCTGCCTGGCGGCGGCGATGGCCTGCGCCGTGATACGTCCCCAGCGGCCGGAGCTGGCCACGGCGGTGTCGCTGGCCGCGGGGGCGGCGGCGATGCTGGGGCTGGCGCTGTATCTGGAGGCGTCGCTGCCGCGCCTTCAGGCGCTCCGGGCGCTGGCGGAGGGCGCGGACGATCAGGTCGTGAACGCCATACTGCGCTGCGCCGGGATCTCGGTGCTGTCGGAGCTGGCGGGCCAGCTCTGCCGGGACGCCGGGGAGACGGCGCTGGCGGGCCGGGTGCGGCTCATCGGGCGGGTGGCCATACTGGCGCTGTGCCTGCCGCTGGCCGAATCGCTGCTTGGCTCGCTGTCGCGGCTTGTGTCCTGACACTTATAGCGGGCGTGGCGCTGGCGGAGTCCCCGGAGGAGCGCATCGCCCGGGCGGCTGGCTTCGACGCGCTGGCCAGATACGCAGGGGACGCGGGCTTCGACGCCTGGGACGCGCTGCGAACGCTGTTGAAGGGGGAGGGAGAGAGCCCTTCCCAGGTGGTCGCGACGTGGTCGGAGGCTCTCCGGGCCGGCCTGCGGGAGGCGCTGATCAAGACCCTCCGGGCGATGCTGCCGCCTGTGGCGCTGTGCGCGGGGCTTCGGCTGATCTTTGGAAAGAACGCCGCGGGACTGGGCATGGCCGATCTGCTGTGTGCGCTGTGCTGCGCCGTCACCCTGGCGACTCAGGCGGCGGCGGCGCGGGAGACGGCCTCGGCCTTCCTGTCCGCACTGGACGGAGCCGCGTCGGCGCTGACGCCGGTGCTGGTGTCCGCGCTGACCCTGACCGGCGCGCCGGTCACCGCCTCCATACTGACGCCGCTGGCCGCGGAGTGCGCCGCGCTGATCGACCACGTGCTGGGCGGGCTGGGGCTGGACCTGTGCGCGACGGCCTGCGCGGTGGCCGTAGCGGGCAGCCTGACCCGGCGCTTTTCGCTGGACAGGCTGTTTCGCCTGATCGCGGGCGGGACGCGGTGGCTGCTGGGAATCACCGTATTCCTGTTCGGTGGGCTGATGTCTGTCCGGGGGCTGATGGGCGCGGCCGGGGATACCGCCGCGGCGCGAACCGCCAAGCTGGCCCTGGAAAATCTGGTGCCGATCATCGGCGGCGAGCTGTCAGGGGTGTCCGGCTCCCTGGCGGCCAGCGCGGGCATGGCGCGGCGGGCGCTGGGCTTCACCGGCGCGCTGCTGATCGCCCATCTGTGCCTGGAGCCGATGATGAAGCTGGCGTCGACGCTCATGTCCCTGCGCGTGGCTGCGGCCCTGCTGGAGCCTCTGGCCGGTGACGCGCCCGTCGTTGTCCTCATCGGGCGATTTGCCGACGTTCAGGCCCTCGTCCTCGCCCTGTGCGCCTGCGCCGCGCTGGTGACCCTGCTGCTGGCGGGCGGCTGTGCGGCGCTGCTATGAACGAAGGGGGTGTGCCCATGGACCTGCTGGAAGCCCTGCGCCCGGCGCTGACCGCGCTGTTCGGCGTGTGCCTGTTCACCGCGGGGGTGGACGCGCTGTTCGACGGCGGCGCGGAGGGGGTGCGGCTGGCCTGCGGGCTGTCCATCGCGCTGTGCGCCCTGCGGCTTATGGAGGCGGGACTGTGATTTCCCGGAGGAAAGGCATCCCATGAGCGCATTTCTGGACGCCCTGCGCGGGGCGCGGGGAATCGGGGTCCTCGCGGCCATCGTGGCGCTGGCATTGCTGGCGCTCGTGCTGTCCAACGCGCAGCTACAGGACGCGCCCGCTTCCACGCCCCTGGAGCAGCGCCTGCAGAACCTCCTGGAGGGCATCGAAGGGCTGGGGCGGGTGCGCGTGATGGTGGTGGAGGACGAAAAGGGCTGCGCCGTCAGCGCCGTGATCGTGGCCCCGGCCATGACGGGCGTGCGGGCGGAGCTGGAGGCACGTTCGGCGGTGACGACCTTGCTCGGCATCGAGGCCGAGCGGGTGGCGGTGATTGGGGGATACAATTAAGCCTTCGATGAACCGGATAACAGTGATTTGGCGAAGAATTAGGAATTGGGAATTAGGAATTAGGAATTGAAATAGCTTGGCAACGAAGGAGCGGTATTACGCCGCCTGTTTTACAATACGTTTTGTTGAGTTTATGGTGGGCAGCCATTCGCTGTCCATACCTTGCGCGCGGCAGCCACTATCTTTAATTCCTAATTCCTCATTCCTAATTTGTCACTTGGTCTGAAAGGCGGGTGTCAAAATGGCAAAACTGAAGCGCCGGGCGGCGCTTTCCGCGGCGGCGCTGTGTTTGCTGCTGGCGGTGACCGCGGCGAGCGCCTATATCCGGGACAGCCAGGTCCGCGCCCTGCCCGCGCAGTCCGGGCAGATCATGGAGGAGGCCTCGGACCCGCTGACCGCCTTTCGCACGGAGCGGGCCCAGTTGCGCGAGCGCCAGCGGGCAGAGCTCAACGACATCATCCATGACGCCGCCACCGACCCCGACACCCTCTCTTCAGCAAAGCGCCGCCTGATGGAGTTGATGGATTCCGAGCGCGCGGAGACGGACATCGAGGGCGTGCTGTCGGCGCGGGGATTTGAGGAGACATTGGTCACCGTGAGCGCCACGGCGGTGAACGTGCTGGTGCGGGGCGAGACCCTGGACCGGCGCAAAACCGCGGTGATCCTGGACCTGGTGCTGCGGCAGACAGGGGTCACCAGCCAAAATGTGAAAATCATTCCGATAAATCCGTGAAAAATGTTTGCGCTTGCGGGCGTTTTCTGCTATAATGGAGGGGAGAATGGATCGTCACCGTACCGGAGGCGCTTTTGAGCCGCGGCGATCCCAAAAGGAGGTCTGCAACATGAGCGAAAACTATCCTTCCGATGTCAAGCTGAATGAGAATCCGGACGGCACCGTATCCTTCGCGACGGAGGTCGTCGCCACCATCGCCGGTCTCGCCGCCACCGAGGTGGACGGCGTGGCCAGCATGAGCTCTCCCTCTTCCGGCTTTGCAGATATGTTTTCCCGGAAAAATACCCGCAACTTCACCAAGGGCGTGCGCATCGACCTGGACAACAACCGGGTCTCCGTGGACATCACCATCGTGGTGGAGTACGGCTCTCCGGTGCCCGACGTGGCGCGGAACATCCAGGAGAACGTGAAGAAGGCCATCGAGACCATGAGCGGCCTGGACGTGAAGGCCGTGGACGTGCACGTCTCCGGCATCTCCTTCGAGCGCGAGCAGCGGGCCAACGCCGAGCTGGACGAGCAGCACCGCAAGATGCTGGAGCGCAACGCCGAGAGCGCCGCGGAGACGGAGACCCCCGCGGAGAAGGCGGCCCCCGCCGAGCCTGAGGCGGCGGCTGAGCCCGAGCCCGAACCCGAGATCGCAGTCGAAGCGGAGACTGAGGCTGAGGACGAGATCGAGGACGAGGAGGAAGCCGAGGACGAACCCGTCATCGAACCCGTCATCGTGCCCGTCGCCGAGGCTGAGCCTGACGAGCCCGAGCCCGTCCACGCCCCCGTGGAGGAGGCCGTTGAGGACTACGTGGAGAGCTACGAGGAATACGAGGACGAGGCGGACGGCGATGACGTCCCCTTGGACGATGAGGACGGGGAAGAGGTCAAGGAATAGAGACGCACTTCCCGTCGCCGGTACATGAGCGTGCCGGGGAAAGGCGGTAGCTATGAAACTGAGTATCGGAAAGCGCATACTGATGTTTTTCCACTGGCTGTGCTCGCTGGTCATCTGCGCCGGCGTGGCGGCCTATGTGATCAAGCCCGATGAGGTCACGGCCATCTACAACCGCGTGACCGGCAGGCTCACGCCCACCGAGGTGATGGTCATCGGCATCGCGGCGCTGGCGGTGTATGTGGTGCTGTGCGTGATCCAGCTGTGCATCATCTTCCATCGGGGCAAGCGGGCGGACCGCGGCTTCATCACCATGGATTCCAGCGACGCCGGGCGGGTGCGCATCGCGGTGACGGCCATCGAGCAGATGGTGCGGCAGTCCGTGACGTCCATCGACGGCATCAACGAGATGAAGATCGACATCGAGAGCATGGACGACGCCATCGGCATCAACATCGCCGCCACCCTGCAAAACGGCTGCCACGTGCCCACCGTGACGATGAACATGCAGCAGGCCATCCGCAGGTTCGTGGAGGTGAACTGCGGCGTGGCGGTGCGGTCCGTGTCCATCAACATCAACGGCGTTTCCAGCGTGCCGGAGTCCAAGGGCCGCTGGGGCCGCAAGCCGCACGCGGAGGTGCCGCCCACGCCCCAGACTCCGTCGGCCTACGCGCCCGCGTTCGAGCCCGCGCCGGCTGCCGAACCGGCAGCGCCCGCGGTAGAGCCGGAGCCTGTGGCCGCGCCGGAGCCTGTGGCTGAACCGGAGCCTGTGGCAGAGCCGGAACCCGTGGCCGTGCCGGACCCCGTTCCGGCGGAGCCCGAGCCCGCCTACGATCTGCCCGAGCGCGGGCCGATCAAGCTGACCCTGGACTACAGCCCCGCCTATTCCGACGGCGAGGACATGGATGAAGCGCCCGCGGCGGTGGAAGAGGACAACTGATCAACGCCCAATGCCTATTGCGGCGGCGCGAACACAGCGCCACCGCAATAGTTGTGTATTGCGTCGGTCCGAACATAATATGAGATAAAGGCTGGTAACACTATGGATAGAAAGACTGCGCGCGCCCAGGCGATGAAGCTGATCTACGAATGGGAGATGGGCGGCGACGGCGGCGAGGAGACCCGGCTGGGGCTGCTGGAGATCGCCCCCGGCGAGGAGGAGACGGACTTCATGAACGCGCTGGCGGAGGGCGTCAAGCAAAACGCGGACGCGCTGGACGAGAAGATCGCGGGCTTCCTTAGGGGCTGGACGCTGGAGCGCCTGACCCGCGTCGACTTGGCGATACTGCGGCTTGCGGCCTATGAACTGATGTACACCGAGACCCCGCGGGGGATCGTCATCAACGAGGCCGTGGACCTGGCCAACCAGTTCTCCACCGACAAGGCCGGTTCCTTCGTCAACGGCGTGCTGGGCAACCTGGCCCGAAGCCTCGAGGAGAACGCATAGCATGTTGAATGAAACCGCGCCGCTGTCGGTCACGGAGTTAAACGAGTACGCCCGCAGGCTGCTGGCCGGGGACCCGCTTCTGCGCAATGTGGAGGTCAGCGGGGAGATCTCTGGCTACAAGCACCACTACAGCGGACACCGCTACTTCTATCTGAAGGATGAGAACGCCCGGGTGCAGTGCGTGATGTTTCGCCAGAACGCCATGGGCCTGGACTTCGCTCCCGCCGACGGCATGCGCGTGGTGGCAAGGGGCGCAGCGTCGCTGTTTACGCGGGACGGGAGCTATCAGCTCTACGTCAACGCCATGCACAAGGCGGGACAGGGGGACCTGTTCGCGCGGTTCGAGGCGCTGAAGAAGAAGCTGCAGGCCGAGGGACTGTTCGATCCCGCCCGAAAGCGGCCCATTCCCACCCTGCCCAGGGTCATCGGCGTGGCGACCTCGGAGACGGGCGCGGCAATTCGTGACATCCTGCAAATCGCACGTCGCCGCAATCCCAATGTGGGCATAATCGTGGCTCCCTGCGCGGTGCAGGGCGCGTCGGCGGCGGGGGAGATCGTCCGCGCGATCGAGCGCCTGAACCGGCAGGGCGAGGCCGACGTGCTGCTGGTGGGCCGCGGCGGCGGCTCCATGGAGGACCTTTGGGCCTTCAACGAGGAGCCGGTGGCCCGGGCCATCGCCGCCTCCCGCATCCCGGTGATCTCCTGCGTGGGGCACGAGATCGACTTCACCATCGCCGACTTCGTGGCCGATCTGCGCGCGCCCACGCCCTCTGCCGCGGCGGAGCTGGCGGTGCCGGTGCTGGCGGAATTGCAGGCCGCGCTGGACGACGCCGTGAAGCGGCTGTCCCGCGCCCTTGAAAACGGGCAGCGCATGCGGCGTCTGAAGCTGGATCGCGCCTGCGCCGCATCCGTGATGCAGCGGCCTGCGGAGGCACTGATCGCGCCGCGGAGGGCCGCGCTGGAGCTGGCAGGGAACCGTGCGATGCGGGCGCTGCTGCTCATACAGCAAAAGGCCCGGACCCGCCTGGACCACGCCGCGGCAAGCCTGCGGGCATTGGACCCGTCCGCGGTGCTGGAGCGCGGCTACGCCGTGGTTTCCGACGGCGAAGGGCTGCTTACCGGGGTCGGGGACGCCCGCCCGGGACAGGACATCACGGTGCGCATGGCCGACGGCACGCTGTGCGCGCGGGTCACGACGATACAGCCGGGGGAGAGCAAAGATGGCAAAGAAGATCACGTTTGAAGAGGGCATGGAGACCTTGGAGGCGCTGGTGCAGGCCCTGGAGGCCGGACAGATGCCGCTGGAGGAGTCCTTCAAGACCTACGAAAAGGCCGTGAAGCTGAAGGCGGAGCTGTCCAGGCTGCTGGACGAGGGCGACAAGCGCATCCGCGTGCTGACGGAGACCGGCGAACGTGCCCTCGCGGAGGAGAATAAAGCATGAACGATTTGAAAGCCTACGCCGAGATCGTCAACCGACGCCTCGCTGAGATCCCCGCGGTGATCCCTGAGGGCGCGTATGAGATCGGGGAGATGCCCTGGCTGTTGAGCCGGTCCATGCGCTACAGTCTGGAGGCAGGCGGCAAGCGGCTCAGGCCCGCGATGCTGCTGGCGGCGGTGGAGCTGCTGGGCGGCGATGTGGACGCGGCGCTGGACTTCGCCTGCGCGGTGGAGATGATCCACACCTATTCCCTGATCCACGACGACCTCCCCGGCATGGACGACGACACCCTGCGCCGGGGCCGCCCCACCAACCACGTGGTCTTCGGCGTGGGCCAGGCCATACTGGCGGGGGACGGGCTGCTGAACTGCGCCTTCGAGACGATGCTGGCCGCGGCGCTGCGCCATCCGGAGCGCGCCCACAAAAGCCTCCAGGCCATCCATGAGATCGCCACGGGCGCCGGGGTCACGGGCATGATCGCGGGCCAGGTGATGGACCTGTACTGCGAGGCCAACCGCGTCGCGGACACCCGTGCCCTGGAGTACATCCAGCGCAACAAGACCGCCTGCATGTTCATCTATCCCCTGCGGGCGGCGGCGCGGCTGTGCGGCGCGGACGAGGACGCCCTGGACGCGCTGACCCGCTACGGCGACGCCTTCGGCAGGCTGTTCCAGGCCACCGACGATCTGCTGGACGTGACCGGCGACACGGCTGACGTGGGCAAGACCCTGGGCAAGGACGCCGAGAGCGGCAAGCTCACCTGCGTCTCCGCCTACGGGCTGGAGGGCACCCAAAGGCTGGTCGAGCGCCTCCATCAGGAGGCCCTGGACGCGCTGTCCATCTTCGGAGACAGGGCCGCGTTCTTCGCGGACCTCGTGGACTCCATGGTGGGACGGAAGCGGTAATGGGGCATAATGGTCAGGTCCTTGATAAATGGGGATTTGGCGGGGAGAATTAGGAATGAGGAATGAGGAATTAGGAATTAATAGCACCGCCCGCCATATATCGAAACAATACGTACTGGCTGACGAGCAGCGTATCGCCGCCTCTACGCAGCCGAGCCATTTATAATTCCTCATTCCTAATTCCTCATTCGACAACCCCCAATTTATCGAGAAGACCGGACAGATACTATAAAAAGCAATCACGGCGGTAAACATCAAATGTACCTCGAAAATATAAACGATCCCTCTGACATCAAAAAACTGAACATCAAGCAGCTGCGGGTGCTGGCGGAGGAGCTTCGGACGGAGATCATCAAGGTGGTTTCGGACCGGGGCGGCCACTTGGCGTCCAATCTGGGCATGGTGGAGCTGACGCTGGCGATCCATTACGTGTTCGACGCCCCGGAGGACAAGCTGGTCTTCGACGTGGGGCACCAGTGCTACGCCCACAAGCTGCTCACCGGGCGCTATCAGGGCTTTCAGAAGCTGCGGGGCAAGGGCGGCGTCAGCGGCTTTCCCCAGGCGGAGGAGAGCGAGTACGACGCCTTCACCGCCGGGCACGCCTCCACGGCCATCTCGGCGGCGCTCGGCATGGCCCGCACGCGGGACATCATGGGCGGCGACTACAGCGTGGTGGCCCTGGTGGGAGACGGCGCGCTGACCGGCGGCATGTGCTACGAGGCCCTGAACGACGCGGGCCAGTCGGGCGCGCGCATGATCGTCATACTCAACGACAACGCCATGTCAATCTCCCGCAATGTGGGCGCGATGAGCAACTACCTCACGGGCCTGCGCCAGAGCGTGACCTACCGGGCCATCAAGCGGGGGATCCGCCGGGGGCTGAACCGCATTCCCCACGTGGGCATGCCCGTGTTCCGGTTTTTGGAAAAGGTGCGTGACTTCCTGAAATCGCTGTTCGTGGACGGCAAGTTCTTCGACGCATTGGGTTTTTCGTACATCGGTCCCATCGACGGGCATGACATCAAGCACCTGATCCGCGTCCTCAGGCGGGCCAGGGATTCCCGGGACCCGGAGCCGGTGCTGATCCACGCGGTGACCCAGAAGGGCCGGGGCTACACCCCCGCGGAGGAGCATCCAGACGAGTACCACGGCGTGGCCCCGTTCCTGGTGGAATCTGGGGAGGCGCGTAAGAGCGGCGGCATCGCCATGGGCCAGGTCGCGGCGCGGCAGCTGGCAGAGCTGGCGGAGAACGACATCCGCATCTGCGCCGTCACCGCCGCCATGGCCGGGGGCACGGGCCTGGATGTGTTCGGCGAGGCACATCCCCAGCGGTTCTTCGACGTGGGCATTGCCGAGGAGCACGCCGTCACCATGGCGGCGGGCATGGCCTCCCAGGGGATGAAGCCCTATGTGGGCATCTACTCCACCTTCCTCCAGCGCGCCTACGACCAGATCGCCATGGACGTGTGCCGAAACGGCCTGCCCGTGACCTTTCTGATCGACCGCGCGGGGCTGGTGGGCGGCGACGGCGCGACCCACCAGGGCGTGTTCGATTTAAGCTATCTGCGCAGCATCCCCAACCTGGTCATCGCCTCGCCCCGGGACGTGCGGGACCTCAAGAAGCTGGTGGCCCTGAGCGCCACGCTGGATCAGCCCATGGCCATCCGCTATCCCAAGAACGGCGAGGACATGGGCCCCGGCATACAGGCCCAGCGGGACTTCGGCATCGGCGAGTGGGAGCTCTTGAGCTCCGGGGACGTGATGATCTTCGCCGTGGGCCGCATGGTGCAGCTGGCCATGCAGGCGACCATCGAGCTGATGGGAAAGGGCGTCAGCGCCGGCGTGGCGGACGCGCGGTTCATCAAGCCCCTGGACGAGAAGCTGCTGACAGAGCAGGCGCGAAGGGCGAAGCTGGTGGTCACCGTGGAGGAGAACGTGCTGGCCGGGGGCTTCGGCGAGGGCGTGCTGGACGCGCTGAGCCTCGCGGGCATCGAAACGCCCACGCTGTGCCTGGGCGTGCCGGACCGCTTCGTGAGCCACGCCTCCACCGCCGAGCAGCTGGAGGCGTGCGGGCTGACGCCGCTGAAGATCACCGACTCCATATTGAAGCGGCTGGGTGAGTTGAAATGAAGAAGCGTCGCGCCGACGAGGCGCTTTACGAGGATCTGAACCTGGAAAGCATCGCCCTGGCCCGCGCGCTCATCATGGAGGGCCGGGTGATGGCGGGGGATCGGAAGATCCTGTGCGCCAGCGAAATGCTCAAGCCGGGGGAGACCCTCCGGGTGCGGGGCGCGCTGGACGCCTACGTGAGCCGCGGGGCGCACAAGCTGAAGAAGGCGCTGGAGGTCTTTCCCATCGACCTCAAAGACAGGGCCTGCGTGGATGTGGGCGCGTCCACCGGGGGCTTTACCGACGTGATGCTCCGGGCGGGGGCCAGGCGGGTGTATTCGGTGGACGTGGGCTACAACCTGCTGGACTACCGCCTGCGCAGCGACCCGAGGGTCACCGTGATGGAACGGACCAACGCACGCTTTTTGACGCCCGACGCCTTCGACCCGCGTCCGGGCTTCGGGGCCACGGACGTGTCCTTCATCTCCCTCAAGGCGGTTCTGCCCGCGGCGCTTTCGGTGCTGGAGGGGGCGGATGCGGCCTTCGTGGCGCTGGTGAAGCCGCAGTTCGAGGCGGAGAAGGCGGATGTGGGAGAGAAGGGCGTGGTTCGCGAGCGCAGGGTCCATGAGACCGTGCTCAAAGACCTCGCCGCCTTCGTCCCCACCACCGGCTGGGTCCTCTCGGGGGTGGACTTTTCACCCATCCGGGGTCCCGAGGGCAACATCGAATTCCTGTTTTTTATGACGAGAGACGGCAATTGCGGCGGAAATGTAAACGACGATGCGATTCAGGTCACAATCGACCGGGCTTATGACTTTTTTTCTAAATCGACCAAAGGGGGCTTGTAAGGCGGGCCCCCTTTTGTATATTATATTTATATAGAAATGATATGCTGTTGAGCAAGCGCGTTGACAAAGTCAAAATCCAGGTTTTGACTTTGTTAAATTGACTAAAAACGGAAAAGAGGGGACCGACATGACCGTTCAGTGCGTGGGTATTCACTGGAATTCCACCAAACGCACGGGTCTGGAGGTGGCCCTCCGTCTGACGCGCATGCTGGAAGCACGCGGGGTGGAGATCTGCGTCAACGGTGAGCTTTACGCCCAGCTGGGACGCCCGGATTACCTCTGCGACGCCTTTCAGCGCTGCCAGCTGCTGATCGTTCTGGGCGGGGACGGCACGATACTCTCGGCGCTGGACCACGCCATACCCTATGACCTGCCGATACTCGGCATCAACCTGGGGCGGCTGGGCTTCTTGACGGAGCTGGAGACTCAGGATCTGAGCGAGGAGATGATCGATCGCGCGCTGGCGGGGGATTACGCCATCGACGCGCGCATGACGATGACCGTGGAGGGCTGCGACGAGACGCGGATGTTCGCCCTCAACGACATCATCATCACCCGCTCGACGCCCTCGGTGCGCATACTATCGCTGGAGTACGAGGCGGACGGCGCACTGGTGGACTGCATCTCCGGCGACGGCCTGATCGTGGCCACCGCCACCGGCTCCACCGCCTATTCGCTGTCCTCCGGCGGGCCCATCGTGCTGCCGGGGCTGGACTGCTTTGTGCTGACGCCGGTCTGTCCCCACACCCTGAACGCGCGGCCTGTGGTGGTCTCCTCGGACCACCGCATCACCGTGCGGGTGCTGGACGACCGGGGCGGGGCGCAGGCGGTGCTGGATGGCCGCAGGATCATTCCCCTGACCGGTGAACAACGGGAAATCACGATATGCCGCTCCCAGCGCGAGGCGCGCTTTGTGCGCCTGACGGAGCGGAACAACTTCGGCTTGCTTCGGAGCAAGCTGTCCGAGTGGACGCATTGATCGTATGGAGATTATGAGAGCAGAGACAGACCGGGGGGCATTTACGTGATGAAGAGCGCGCGTCACAATCTGATATTGGAAATTATTGAAACCATGGATATAGAGACCCAGGAGGAGCTGGCGGAGGAGCTGAAACGGCGGGGCGTGAAGGTGACGCAGGCCACCGTCTCCAGGGACATCAAGGAGCTGCGGCTTCTGAAGGTGCTGTCCGAAAACGGCGGCTACAAGTACGCCACGGTGGAGCGGGCCGAAAAGGGCATGAACGACCGCTTCGCCCGCATCCTCGCCGAGTCCATCGTCAACATCGAATCCGTCAACAACCTGATCGTCATCTCCACGCTGTCCGCCAGCGCCAACGCGGCGGGCGAGGCCATCGACTCCATGAAGTGGAGCGAGGTGCTGGGCACCATCGCCGGGGACAACACGCTGTTGATCATCGCCCGCTCGAATGAGGCTGTGGAGTCGGTGCTGGGGCGCATCAACGCCCTGCTGAACGGCTGACGGGGAGCACAGGAAAATGCTGCTGGAACTGACCATTGACAACATCGCCCTGATCGAGCATCTGCGCATCGAGTTTGCCCCGGGCTTCAATGTGCTCACCGGCGAGACCGGCGCGGGCAAGTCCATCGTGGTGGACAGCGTGAATCTGGCCCTGGGCGGTCGGGCGGATCGCGACATCATCCGCACCGGCGCGGAGAAGGGCAGCGTGCAGGCGCTGTTCGACATCTCCCGCAACGAAAAGGCCCTGACCTTTGCGCGAGAGCAGGGCATGGACCCGGAGGACGGGCTGCTGATCGTGCGGCGGGAGCTGAGCCGGGGCGGGCGCAACCTCTGCCGTGTGTGCGGCGTGGTGGTGCCGCTGAACGTGTTGAAGACCCTGACGGCCATGCTGATGGACGTGCACGGCCAGCACGAGCACCAGGCACTGATGAATCCCGCACGGCATCTGGACTTTCTGGACGCCTATGGCGGGGAGGCGCACCGGGCGCTGCTTCAGAGGGTGGCGGCGCTCCACGCCGAGCGCGGACGCATCGGATCAGAACTGAAAAAGCTGATGAACGACGTTTCTGAAAAGGAACGTCTCATTGACGTGCTCTCCTTCCAGGCGCAGGAGATCGCCGCGGCAAAGCTCAAGCCCGGCGAGGAGGAGAAGCTGACGAAAAAGCTGTCGGTGCTGGAGAACGCCGAGAAGATCCGAAACGGCGTGGAGACCGCCTACGGCCTGGTGTACCAGGGCGCGGGACGGGAGGTCAGCGCCCAGGAGGCGCTGCTGCGCGCCGCAGAGGCCATGGATCACATCGCGCCCATCGACGAGAAGTACGGGGCGCTGGCGGGGCGGCTGCGGGAGCTGTACTACGCGGCGCAGGACGTGGGCTATGAATTGCAGGCCCTGATGGACGACATGGAGTTCGAGCCGGAGCTGCTGGACAAGATCGCCGCGCGGCTGGACCTGATCGGGCGGCTGGAGCGCAAGTACGGGCCGAGCCTCCAGGAGGTCATCGACTTCGGCGCGGCTTCGGCCAAGCGGCTGGAGGAGCTGAAATCGGGAGATGAAAACATCGCCGCGCTGAAAAAGCGCTATAAAGAGGCCGACGGCGTGCTTCGGGAGGCCTGCGCGGAGCTGACCGCCGCGCGCAAGGCTTTGGCGGAGCGGCTGTCCGGGGCGATCTGCGCGCAGCTAAGTGACCTGGGCATGGCCAGGACCCGCTTCGAGGTGAGGGTGGAGCCCGAGCCCAAGCCCCTGTCCACGGGCATGGATCGGGTGGAGTTCATGATATCTCCGAATCCCGGCGAGCCCCTCCGGCCCCTGGCGGCCATCGCCTCCGGCGGCGAGATCTCCCGGGTGATGCTGGCGCTGAAGGTCATTTCCATGGATGCCGAGGGCGTGGATTCCATGGTGTTCGACGAGATCGATACCGGCGTGTCCGGGCGCATGGCCCAGGTGGTGGGGGAAAAGATGTGCCTGATCGGGCGAAACCGGCAGGTGCTGGCCATCACCCATCTGCCCCAGATCGCGGCCCTGGGTGACGCCCACTTCATGGTGGAGAAGCAATCCACCGACGACCGCACCCAGACCTTCGTAAGAAGGCTGGACCGGGAGGGCCGCGTCCGGGAGCTTTCCCGCCTGGTGGGCGGCGGCACGGACAGCGAGAGCAGCCTCTCCCACGCCGCCCACATGCTGGACGACGCGGCAGAGACAAAGACGAAACTGTGAAAACAGCCAGGCTCGTTCATGAGCCTGGCTGTTTTGATCATCCCAGATACTTCAACAGGATATATCCGTGAAGGCCGCTGTAATAGCATTCGGCGAACTGGCCGTCGTAGCGGTAGGCCTCCACCGTGTCGCCGCGGGGGACGCGGGTGACGGTGCTCGCCTTGGTGCTGGGCGCGCTTCTCAGGGTGACCCAGCTGTCGCAGTTGGTGACGGTCATGGTGCCCATATAGCTGCCGCGGGTGCTGGCGGGGGAGCTGCTCAGGTATTCCAGCAGGATGTAGCCCTCCATGCCCCGGTAGGTGCAGCGGGCGAAGGTGCTGTTGTAGTAGTAGGCGTCCACCTTCTGTCCCTTGGCCACCTTGGTGACGCTGGCCGCGCTGGTGCTGGGATGCTTGCGCAGGGTGACGAACTCGTTGCAGTTGACCACGTACATCTCGCCCATGTAGTCGTCGTCCCCGCCGGAGAGGTAGGCGGTGAGTATGTAGCCGTGCATGCCCAGGTAGTAGCACTCGGCAAACTGGCTGTTGTAGGCGTAGACCTCCACCGTCGCGCCCAGGGGCACCTTGGCCACCGAGGCGGCGCTGGTGCTGGCCGAGCGCCGAAGCGTCACCCAGTTGTCGCAGTTGACCACGGTCTGATACCCCAGATACTGCCCCCGTGCCAGCGCGCAGGGCGCGAGGCAGGACAGTATGAGGATGAGCGCGAGTATTACAGAGATGCGTTTTTTCATGATGCATACCTCCTTTGGAGTATAATTCGACTGTGGTATGTGGAATTCCTGCTTTTGGCACAGAGGTTTTGCTCCATGGCAGAAAATGAGAGGACGCGCTTCATAAGACAGCGTGATCCGACATTAAGCTTCCCGCTTGTCACGCTCTACTTTTAACGCTCATAGAGTGTAGCTTTATTGTGTATTCTGCTCCCCCCTTGAAAAACCTTATTCCTTGCGGTATAATAGGTTTATAATCAGGCATACGGGAGGTGTGTTCCATGATCTCTACGCGGGGACGATATGCGCTCAGGGTGATGGTGGATCTGGCGGAGCTGGACGACACGGGCTTTGTGCCATTAAACAGCATCGCGGAGCGCCAGAATATATCGGTCAAATACCTGGAGCTGATCCTGAAGACGCTGGTGCAGCACGGCCTTTTGAAAGGGCATCGCGGCAAGGGCGGCGGGTACATGCTGACGCGGAAGCCCGAGGAATACAGCGTGGGGGAGATCCTGGAGCTGACGGAGGGCACGCTGGCCACCGTGGCCTGCCTGGCCGAGGGCGCCGAGGCCTGTCCCAACAACGAGAACTGCCGTACCCTCCCCATGTGGCGGCGCTTTGACAGCATGGTCCACGATTTCTTCTACGGCCTCACCCTTCGGGACCTGATGGAGGAGAACTCCAAGAATTCTCTGTAAAACCATCATAAGCGCAGTAGATATCGACGATTCTATTTGTTATAATAAATATATTCGTGAAATCACCGTAAATGATGGAGAATACGCGAGATGCGAATGAGTCGGTATCGTATATACAGCTGGCCTACGAGGTGGAGCACCTCCACGACTTGTTCGATCCCATGGGCGGCTATCACTGGGATACCCTGGAGGAGACGGTGGATTTCGGACGGGTTCGGGCGGCCTCCGGCATCCGCATCCGAAGCGAGCCCACCGGTCTGTCCGACGTGCTGGGACACGTGCCCGACCGGGCGGTGGTGATCCTGCTGGAGAAGAGCCGGGAGTGGAGCCGCATCCGTCACGGGCAGGCGGAGGGCTATGTCAAGAACGAATACATGGACTACTTCACCGCCCAAAACGAAGTGGTGACCTATACCAGCGCCGACGGCTACGCCAGCTACGAGATCGGGCGCACCCGGGAGCAGTATATGAACGGAGAGGTCTCCCAGGCGGAGCTGATCGACCTGAACAACCCTGACGAGGAAGCCGACGCCATCGTCAACACCGGGCAGGACGACGTGATGCTGAACCTGCGCCGGATCCCCAGCTCCGAGGGCGCGGTGCTGGGCATGCTGCCCAACGGCGCGCATGCCCGCCCGCTGCTGGACATGGGCGAGTGGATGCTGGTGGACTGCAACGGCACCCGGGGCTACCTGATGACGCAGTACATCGCGCGCCCCGAGGAGGAGAGCGCCGTCTCCACAGTCACCCAGGACAACGCCACCCTCACCGCCCGTGTCAAGCCCTTGCACGGACGGCACAAGGCTCAGGTCTTCGACGCCGATTCCGACGACGCAGAGGTGCTGGGTCATCTCAAGCCCAACGTAAAGGTGGACGTCATCGGCAGCACCGAAAACGGCTGGTGCCACATCGTATTCGAGGGTCACGACGGCTATATGCGCGACGAGGACCTGCTGTTTACGGAGGCGGGGAAGACCTGACGAGGTGTTATTCATTGAGAATGGACAATGGAGAATGGAGAATTGGCAAAGCAACATGTCTTGCGCCATCATTCTCCATTCTCAATTACAAATTGTGCTTTGCCCGACAGCTTCATATGTTCTCAGCGGGGCGCGGCGGGAAGCTGCTCCCTCGTTTATTCAAATTAAACTTTCGTAAGAAACGCGAAAATAAACGCGGGACAGGTTGCGAAAAGCGGTTTGATGTGCTATATTTGACTTCGACAATCTGAAAATCTGAGGCCGGAGGCGCTCGGCAGGGCGTCCTTGCGGGTCTCTACGGACCCTCCCGCGAGGGAGGCGGTCCCATACTGACCGGAGGTGTTTACATGGCATTTGAGAAGATGACCGTCCAGCAGATCAAGGACAGCATCGAAAACAAGCTGCGCACGCAGTTTGCCTGCGAGACCAGCGACGCGACCCCCGAGCAGCTCTATCAGGCCCTGGCGCTGGTGGTGCGCGACGAGGTGATGGAGCGCCGCAGCTATTCCCGCGACGCCCGCAAGAACCAACAGGCAAAGAAGGTCTACTACCTGTGCGCCGAGTTCCTGGTTGGCCGCGCGCTGCACAACAATATGGTGAGTCTGGTCAACGAGAAGAACTACATGAAGGCCCTGGAGGAGCTGGGCATCGACCGCACCGTGGTGTTCGAGGAGGAACCGGAGCCCGGTCTGGGCAACGGCGGCCTGGGCCGTCTGGCGGCCTGCTTCCTGGACAGCCTCACCACCCTCAAGCTGCCCGCCATGGGCTGCACCATCCGCTATGAGTACGGCCTGTTTCGCCAGAAACTGGTGGACGGCTATCAGGTGGAGGTCCCGGACAACTGGCTGGCCCAGGGCAACATCTGGGAGATCCCCCATCCCGAGGACACCGTGGAGATCCACTTCGGCGGCCGCGTGGAGATGACCAAGGAGGGCGGGCGCATGATGTTCAGGCAACTGGACTACACCACCGTCCAGGCCGTGCCCTACGACATTCCCGTCATCGGCTACGATTCCACCAAGGTTAACTTCCTGCGCACCTGGTCTGCCAAGGCCGTCACCCAGATCGACATGCTCCAATTCAACCGCGGCGACTACGCCAAGGCCATGGAGGAGCGCGAGCTGGCGGAGGTCATCTCCAAGATTCTCTATCCCAACGACGACAGCTACCAGGGCAAGGAGCTCAGGCTCAAGCAGCAGTACTTCTTCTCCTCCGCGTCCGTCCAGCACGCGGTGAAGGAGTTCATCGAGACCTACGGCTACAACTGGTCCATGTTCCCCAACAAGGTGGCCATCCACATCAACGACACCCATCCCGCCGTGGCCATCCCGGAGCTCATGCGCATCCTGATGGACGATTACGGCGTTGACTGGGACAAGGCGGAGACCATCTGCTACCGCACCTTCGCCTACACCAACCACACCGTGCTGGTGGAAGCCCTGGAGAAGTGGCCCGAGAGCCTGTTCGCCCAGACCCTGCCCCGCATCTACATGATTCTGCAGGAGATGAACAAACGCCTCTGCGCCCGCCTGTGGGACGCCTTCCCCGGCCAGTGGGACCGCATCGGCCACATGGCGATTCTCGCCTACGGCCAGGTGCACATGGCCAACCTGTGCGTGTCCGCTTCCCACTCCGTCAACGGCGTGTCGGGCATCCATACCGACATCCTGAAGAAGCAGACCTTCCACGACTATTATCTGATCGATCCCAACAAGTTCGTCTCCATTACCAACGGCATCACCCATCGCCGCTGGCTGATGCAGTGCAATCCCGAGTTGTCCAGCCTGATCGACGAGGCCATTGGCGACAAGTGGCGCAAGAACATGGATCTGATCGCCGATCTCAAGCCCTTTGCCGACGACGCGGCCTTCCGGCAGCGGTTTGCCGAGGTCAAGTACCACAACAAGCTGCGCATGGCCGACGCGCTGTTCAGACATCAGGGCATCGAGGTGGACGCCGACAGCATCTTTGACGCCCAGGCCAAGCGCCTCCACGAGTACAAGCGGCAGCTGATGAACGCCCTGCGCATCCTCGCCGTGTACAACGAGATCGACGAGAATCCCGACAAGCCCTGGCATCCGCAGACCTTCATCTTCGGCGCCAAGGCCGCGCCCGGCTACTGGCGCGCAAAGCTGACGATCAAGCTCATCAACACCGTGGGCGACCTGGTGGCCCGCCATCCCGTGGCCAGCAAGTACATCAAGGTCGTGTTCCTGGAGAACTACTGCGTCTCCCAGGCCGAGCTGCTCATGCCCGCCACCGACGTGTCCGAGCAGATCTCCACCGCCGGCAAGGAGGCGAGCGGCACCGGCAACATGAAGTTCATGATGAACGGCGCGGTGACGCTGGGCACCATGGACGGCGCGAACTGCGAGATCTTCGACTGCGTGGGCAAGGACAACATCTACATCTTCGGCCTCAACGCCGAGCAGGTGGAGCAGGGCTATCACAGCTATCGCGCCCACGAGATGTACGAGACCAACCCCCGCATCCGCAAGATCATGGAGCAGCTCATCGACGGCACCCTGTCTCCGGAAAATCCCCGCATGTTCCAGGAGATCTACCACGGCCTGCTGTTCGGCGAGGGCGGCGGCATGGCGGACCCCTACTTCGTGCTGAAGGACCTGCCCGACTACGTCGCCACCCACAAGCGGCTGCTGCGCGACTACGACGACAAGGACGTCTGGCTGAGAAAGGCCGTGCTCAACACCGCCTCCTCCGCGATGTTCACCTCCGACCGCACCATCCGCGAGTACAACGACAAGATCTGGCACCTCAAGCCCCTGGATCTGTGATCCATACAACAGGGACGCCCGGCGGCGTCCCTGTTAAGTATAGGAAGGTGTCTGTTTATCACAGCAGCAATGGTTTCATAAAAAGCAACAATCCAAATGGGAGGTTCTTCCATGACGATCCATCACGATTCCCGGGATACCGATTATCGCATGCCTCAGGGGGCTGTGACCTGCGGGACGCGGCTGCGGCTGCGGGTGCGGGGCGAGGCGTTGGAGAAGGTGTGGCTCCGCCTCTGGTGGAACGACGCCGAGACCCGCAAGCGCATGCGCCGGGTGGGGGAATATTTCGAATGCCGCATTACCGCGCCGGATTCGCCGGGCCTTCTGTGGTACTATTTCGTCGCCGTGGATGTCGAAGGCAATACCTTCTATCTGGGCAACGCCGCGGATGGCCTGGGCGGAGTGGGGGAGATCACCACGGAGGAGCCCCGGAGCTATCAGGTGACGGTCTACGACCCCGCCTACACCACCCCGGACTGGCTCAGAAACGGCATGATGCTCCAGATCATGGTGGACCGCTATTTCCGCTGGGGCGAGAAGGACGTAACCAAGCTGCCCCCGGCCTCCTACTACCACATCCACTGGGACGACGACCCGGCCCTGTGTATCAACGACGACAAGTATGGCGACAGCGTCAACAACGACTACTTCGGCGGCAACCTGCGCGGCGTCATGGAGAAGCTGGACTACATATGCTCCATGGGCGTGACGGTGATCTACTTCAACCCCATCTTCAAGGCCCGCAGCAACCACAAGTACAACACCGGCGATTACCGCGTGATCGATCCCGCCTTCGGCACCGAGGAGGACTTCCACGCCCTTTGCGAGGCGGCGCGGAAGCGGGGCATTCGGGTGATCCTGGACGGCGTGTTCTCCCACACCGGCTCGGACAGCGTCTACTTCAACCGGGACGGCAGCTACGGCCCCGGCGGCGCGTACAACGACCCCGATTCCCCCTACGCCGAGTGGTACCGCTTTCGCCGCTGGCCGGACGATTACGAGTGCTGGTGGGGCTTCAAGTCCCTGCCCAACGTCCATGAGGAGACGCCCTCCTACCAGGACTTCATCATCAACGACGAGGACAGCGTCACGGCACACTGGCTGAGGGCCGGGGCCTCGGGCTGGCGGCTGGACGTGGCAGACGAGCTGCCCATGAGCTTTATCCGCAAGCTTCGCGCCCGCATCCGCCAGGTGAAGCCCGATGCGGCGCTGATCGGCGAGGTGTGGGAGGACCCCACCAACAAGATCGCCTACGACGAGCAGCGATCCTACTGCCTGGGGGACACGCTGGACTGCACCATGAACTATCCCCTGCGCAGCGCCCTGTTTGCCTTCCTGCGCTGCCATATCACCGCGCCCGAGCTGGTGCGGCAGCTGGAGAGCCAGCGGGAAAACCAGCCGCTGCCGTTCTACTACTCCCAGATGAACCTGATGGGCACCCACGACACGCCCCGGGCCATCAACGTGCTGGCCGACGTGGGGGAGATGTCCCCGGACCGCCCCTATCGGCGGCCCATGACCCTGGACGCCTGGGCCTATGGCCGGGGGCGTCGCAGGCTGCTGGCCGGCTGGACCTTCGTGTGCATGATGCCCGGCATGCCCTGCCTGTACTACGGCGACGAGGCGGGACTCACCGGCATGGCCGACCCCTACTGCCGGGGCACCTATCCCTGGGGGCATGAGGACGTGGCGCTGCGGGAGGCCTACCGGGAGGTCATGACCCTGCGGATGGCGAGCCCCGCCATGCGCACCGGCACCCTGCGCCTGAGCGCGCAGGGCTCCGACGTGGTGGTGGTGGAGCGCCGCATCGAAAACGGCGCGGACGTGTTCGGCGTCCCCGCCCCCAACGAGGTCCGCGCTCTGGCCGTCAACCGCGCCGAGGTGCCACGCACGGTGGAGTATGGCGGACAGACCCAGGATATCCCCGGCCAGTCAGCGATTTTCCTCGAACTCCCCGATCCCGATTCCATCTCCGTGGAAAAGCCCGGATCGCGCAAGAACACCAATGGGCAAAAGCTGCGTTCGGTCGCGTGCGGGATGGAATGAGAATGGAGAATTGAGAATGGACAATGGAAAATGGCGATGCAAATCCTGCGGATTTGGTTGATGCTGGTGTATTGACTGAGAGGTCGTTTCGCTTAACCCAACAACTACCGCTTATCGGACAGATTGAGAATCCACATGAATTATCCATTATCCATTATCCATTATCCATTATCCATTTTCCATTCTCCATTGTAAAAACTGCCGCCTCCCTCCGGGAAGCGGCAGTTTGTGAGTGTGCCGGGCATGGCGCATATCTAACCGGTGAAAGTCCGGTCGCGGGTATTTACCGCCAAGCGTAGCGAACCGCAAGCTGCTACCGGCAA